>JAEZDF010000133.1 GCA_023429685.1 Bacillota bacterium | reverse complement strand
TTTTTTTGTCGGATAAACGCTACTACCTATTTACAACCCCGATGGTAGATGCAATACTATACTTATTCGGAAAGAAAAGCCCGTTCGTATGACTAAAATGAGGTGGACTGTGTGAAAAAGACCCTGATTCTATTTGTTTTTACCTTTGTTTTGCTGTGCGCCTGCACAAAACCCCCGACGATGTGCCGATACGGCATTCATGAAGACTGGGAGGAGACCATAACCCCTGCCCTGATTGCCCATGTGGGGCAGCAGGCATATCAGGATTATGTGAGCAGCCGGAATGCCACAGAGCAGTGTGCGGATATCTACGGGTTCTTGCGGGAGTTTGACATCCCGTACGAAACGTTTAGCGAGCTAAGCGAAGGCCGTGCCGTATATAACCTCAAACAGCTGACGACCAGTGTGTATCCATGGGTGAAGGACAATATCGATACGATGAACTTTTTTGCCACGCTTACCTCCGAGCGAAAGCAGGAGCTGACCGACGCGGTCAAGCAGGTGGTGGATGCGTACAAGGCGGGAACCGTGCCCGAGGGCGACGACTATCCCCCCTATCCTGACGGGTTTCCATCTGTCCAAAGCCTACCAGACATGACACAGTCGAAGGATTACACCCTGTATCTGGTCAAGCACGAGGGTGTGGGTGCGCGGGGATACCGCAAAGGCGGCATCTACGTTGTGGTTTGGGCGGATAAAACACACCAATTGGTACTGACCGTAGACAATGTGACAGAGGATAACGGCAAACAGTCTATCGTCTTTACAGGCCCCGAATTTCGGTCGGGAGAGCTTGTGATTGATGTAGACAGAGCGGTCACGCCGAGCAGCGACGAATCAGAGGGGTAATTACCACAATATGTAAATAAAAAGGAGGCAGTTTGCTGCCTCCTTTTCTATATATAGTGGGTGAATAGATGTTCGCCCCGAACGATTACCCCTCGTTATATTTTGGGTTTCGATTTACACTTTCCACACTTTCCACATAGTTTTCAACAATTGCGGTGAAAAGGGGTTATTTTCAGGTTTTTTATGAGAGGAATATATGAATATTCTCCAATATTCGACAAAAATAGAGACGAGCGTCACCGCTCGTCCAAATCGTACCAAATATCCGCCACTTACCCCTGTTCGCCGCGCGACTCTCGCTTTTTGCGCAGCCCCGCAAAAAAGTCGGATAAAATCTGCCCGCACTGCTGCTCCAAAATCCCGCAGGTGACAAGCGGGCGGTGGTTAAACGGCATCTCAAACAGGCTGGCAACGCTGCGCACCGCACCCGCCTTAGCGTCGAGCGCGCCGATGTACACCCTGCGCACCCGCGCGTTGATAATCGCGCCTGCACACATGGGGCAGGGCTCTAGTGTAACATACAGGTCGCAGTCCGAAAGCCGCCAGCTGCCTAGGGCTCGGCACGCGTTTTTTATGGCGGTTAGCTCTGCGTGAAGGGTCGCACATCGTCCCGTTTCACGCTCGTTAAAGCCGCTGCCCATTATTTTGCCGTCCTTGACCACGACGGCACCCACCGGCACCTCGCCGCGCTCATATGCCATCCCCGCAAGGCGCAGGGCAAGCGACATAAAGTATTCTGGTGACCCTTGCTCATACTGCATCGTTTGTTACCTCTTTAAAAACCCGGTATGCCGTTACCACGGGATGTACGTCGTTGAGATGCTGGTTGCCATAATCACCGATGCTGCGATGTACAACAAAATCATCGCACCCGAGCCCATCAGCGTCTGCAGCCGCGCCTTAAACGGCAGCACCGCATTTGCGGGCGCAAGCGTAAATAGGTTCTTGTCCCGCCGCGCGGCAACGACTAAGGCGACTATGCCGCACAGGATAAACACAATCGATATCCCCTCCGGCACGATGCCGCTCCATGCGGGGTCAAGCCGCTTTGACGCAACGTCATAAACCACCCAGAACAGGTTGTTTACCGAGTGGATTACAATGCCCGTTACAAGCGAACCCGACCGCAGCACGAAATAGCCGAGGACAAGCCCCGACAAAAAGGCGTAGGGCAGAATAAGCAGGTCGGTGTGAATCAGTGCAAACAGCATAGAGGAGCACACAAGCGCCAGCCCGTCGCCAAAACGCCGCAACGATTGCAGCACAAGCCCGCGAAAAACAAACTCCTCCACTACAGAGGAAAGAACGACATACAGCAGCACATACAGCACGATGCCAAAGGGGTCTGCCGGCATTGCGACGCTAGTCTGCCGCGCATACAGCCCCGCCGAGCCCAACACGGCGTCCAGCACATCGGAGGAAAAGCTTGCTACAACGGTTGCAGCCAAAAATATCAGTGTGCCGCACACCACAAGCCACGCACGCGGGCGCCGCAACGAAAACGCAGCCCTGATCGGGATGCCCACCCGTGCCTGATACACCCCAAACGGAATCAGCACGGCGGCAAGGTAGGTAATGGTGGTGGATAAAAGCCCCGACGCCGCTGTGCTGACCGAACCGTGAAACAACACCACAATACGCGAAGAAAGCAGTGACGCGACGGGGTAAACAAGGTACATCAGCGCAAGGCAAAACAGCATGGCGGCGGCAAGCCTTGTGCCGGCGGTACGCAGCTGCGCGCGTTCTTCGTCCTCCGGCGAGCGGCGCACAAACCCAATGCCCGGCACAAAGGTGTATTGTTGGGGCGAATAGGTAGGAAAGCCCTGCACCGGCGCGCCACTTGGGATAAAGCGGTGGTTCGGGTAGTGCTCGGGCGCATGTGCGGGCGGTATTTGGTTGTTCTGGTCGGTCGGATACGGCTGCATGGCGCGTCGCTCCTTTATATCGCAATTTGCTGAACACAGTATATCAGGGTTCTATGCGGGAATATACCGTGTTTTTGTAAACATCCCTGATAGGGGGGATGGTAAATTACTCCGAGACGGCGTCTTCCAGTACAGGGCTGCACGCTTTATCATACCGCGCGATTAGAAAATGGGTGGGTAGCCCCTGCGCAGTGAACATCCTCTCATGCTCGGTGGCAACGCTCTCGGCAAAGCCGCTGTTATGTAGATCGTCGGTCATAAAGGTGACGGTAAACCCGCCCGATTGCTCAAAATATCGCTGGGTTGCCAAAAACAGCGGGGCGTTATCGGTTTTAAACCACAGCTCGCCGCCGTCTGCAAGAAAGGTCTTGTAGTTGCGCAGCTGCCGCGGGTGGGTCAGGCGTTTTTTGTGGTGCTTTATTTTAGGCCACGGGTTGCAAAAGTTAATGTAGATGCGGCTTGCAACGTCGGTTTCGTCTAGTATCAGCGGCAGACGCTCGATGTCAACCGCGCACAGCAGCACGTTGTCGGGCACACGGGATACCTCGGCAAACGCCTGCTCCACCTTGCGCCTTGTAAACCCGAGCATCTCGCTTTTCACATCCACCGCCAAAAAGTTTGTTTCGGGGTGCAGCACTGCCATCTGTGCAATAAACCCGCCCTTGCCGCATCCAAGCTCAAGATGCAAGGGGCGAGAGGGGTCGGAAAACTCGTTGTGCCATCCGCCTTTTATGGCGGTGGGGTCATCAATAAACAACGGGCTGGCGGCAAGCTCGGGCCGCGCCCACGGCTTATGCCGGATGCGCATGGAGATGTTCAGTCCCTTCGCAGGTTTTAATGGTGGTTATTTGCGTTTTTTATTATAGCATTCCGAAGCGGTACGGCGCAACAGTACGGGTGCGCGCATTGCGCGTCCGCGGCAATGGGAATTTCCGCTTCACCCTAGATATTACCCATCCCACGCCGTAGGGAGCGACGCCCTCGTCGCTCCGTTTGTCACCTCAATGAATTGTCATACGAATTGATACCCAAGGTGATAATCGGAACGGTCAAGACCGTTCCCTACGCATAGCCAAACGAGATTTCAAATTGTGAAAAACCCTACGGTTTTCCCTCATAATACCGTAGGAGCGCATAGCAAAGCAAGCTTCGCATTAGCAATCGCCCGCACCGCATAGCCAATCTTCCCGCCAAGCGTCAGGTTGGCTGTGAGATGCGTACCACACCGCCGTTTCGCGGATACCGTCGGCAAAATCCGTCGTGGGGTGCCAGCCAAGCTCGGTGGTAATCTTTGCGCAGTCCAGCGCGTAGCGGCGGTCGTGCCCGGGTCGGTCGGCAACATGTGCGATGTTCGAGGTTGCGATGCCGAGCGCGTCTGTAAGCATGCCTATCAGCGCAAGATTGGTACACTCACTGTCCTTACCGCCGCCGATGTTGTACGCTTCGCCGATGCGCCCGTGTTCGAGCACGCGCAGCAGGGCGCGGCAGTGGTCGTGTACCGACACCCACTCGCGCACCTGAAGCCCGTCGCCGTACACCGGTAGCGGATGGTTACGAAGAGCGGCATACAACATACGGGGTATCAGCTTTTCGGCGTGCTGATATGGTCCGTAATTATTGCACGAGCGGGTGATTACAACGGGCAGCCCGTATGTGGCAAGACTTGCGCGCACCAGCAGCTCCGCCCCCGCCTTGGAAGCGGAATAGGGATTGCAGGGTGCTAGGGGGGAATGCTCGGTAAACCGTTCGTCTTCACCCGCCGCGCCGTACACCTCGTCGGTGGAGACGTACAAAAACCGACAGCCGCTTTGGTACTGCGCGCACGCGTCATCGGGGTCGGTGCGCCACGCGCGGCGGGCGCAGTCAAGCAGTACCTGCGTGCCGTACACATTGGTTTGTACAAACTCGTCGGGGGCGTGGATGCTTCGGTCGACGTGAGACTGTGCAGCCAGATGCATCACCGCGTCGGGACGGTAGCGGTCAAACACCGCCCGCATCCCCTCGGGGTTTCGAATATCCGCCTGTACAAAGGTGTGGCGGGGGTTGTCGGTCACATCCGCAAGGTTTGCAAGGCTGCCCGCGTAGGTGAGCAGGTCGACGTTCACAATGTGGGTATCGGGGTAAGCGGCGAGTAACGCGCGCACCAGATTCGAGCCGATAAACCCCGCCCCACCTGTAACCAGTATAGTTTTCAACATCAGTTCCGCCTTCCGTTTAAAACAAAAGCTCCGCAATACAGTGGTTCGAGAACAAAAACCCCCGCGGGGTTAATCGAATGCCCGTCGAATCGGCAATACAAAGCCCCTGCGCAACCAGAGGTGCCGCCTTACTTGCAAGTGCTACCTCATCAAGCTGTGCGGGGTAGCGCTCGCGCGCGTTCGAGAACACAAGCCCGTCCAATAGGCGCAGGCGCAGCATGATGTATTCCTCCAGGTCGCCGCCCTCGTCAATCTGCTCTGCCTGCCCCCCCTCAAGGTAGCGGGCGAGGTCGTTTGGGTACGCAAGACGTTTGCCGCCCAAAAACGAGTGTGCGGCGGGACCTAAGCCCAAATATTCGCGGTTGTCCCAGTACAGCAGGTTGTGCTTGCACACCATACCGTCCCGCGCGAAGTTGGAGATTTCGTACTGTGCGTAGCCGTACTGTGCAAGCGTATTAACCGCGTGCAGGTATAGCTCGGCGGTCAAATCCTCGTCGGGCAGGGCGAGTGATTCCCGCGCGGCGTAAAAGGGTGTGCCCTCCTCCACCTTTAGCAGGTACGCCGAGATGTGTTGTACTGAAAGCCCCGCAAGAAAGCGGACGGATTCGGTTAGGCTTTCTTTTGTCTGGTGCGCGATGCCCAGCATTAGGTCGGCGCTGATGTTTGTAAACCCCGCGCGCTTCGCATCGCCTATCGCATCCCTTGCCTGCGCGGCGGTATGCGAGCGGGTGAGCGCCGTAAGCTCTGCGTCCACGGCGCTCTGTACCCCGAACGAGACGCGGTTAAACCCCGCGTGGCGCAGGGCGCAGAGGATGTCGTAGTCGGTGTGGTTGGGGTTTGCCTCAAGGGTAATCTCCGCGCCTGTAAGCCCAAACAGGCGTACGCAGTGTTCCAGCAGCCTGCTTAGCCTATCCGCCCCAAACAGGATGGGTGTGCCGCCGCCCAGATACAGCGTGTCCGCCTGTCTGCCGCCCAGCGTTTTAGACCAGTGCGCTAAATCCTTACACACCGCCGCAAGGTATGCTTCCATCAGAGTGTCGTCGGCGGGCACCGAGTAAAAGTCGCAGTACCCGCACTTTCTAGCGCAAAACGGGATGTGGATATAAAGCCCAAACGGCGCGCATCTCATGACGGGTTGCCCCCTGTCGTAACGGGCGTTTTAGTACGGCGGTACAAGCGGCAAAAAATCGCCTTGATGCCGTCCAACACGCCGCCTGTAACAATGGCGCACACAAGGTGGGCGTAGTACCAGCGCACCGAAAACTCCCCTAAGATGGTAGCTGCTGGCACAATCCTGCCCGCGTTTAGCCACTCCCTCGCCCAGTCTGTACGGGATAGCGGTGAAAGCACGGGGTGAAGGCTGATGAGCACAATACTTTTGGAATCCCCGCCGCTGTAGTGGTTGTAGATTGTCAGCACACTCAGTACCACAAGCCAGAAGGTAAACGAAAGAGCAAGGGTCTTACCCATACGTTTTAACATGGCGGTCTCCTATTGTAAACTCGGCATTTTGCCGGTGCGAAACGCCTCGATCATCTCGGCGGTCAGGCTGACGGTGGAGGGCGGCGGCTCGATCTCGTCGCGGGTCTGCCACTCTGCCTCCGACAGCTCGGTTTCATCAAGCGTTATGGTGTCGTCGCCGTCAAGCTCGGCAAAAAAGCCGACCAGCAGCGACTGCGAGTATCCCCACGGCTGGCTTTTGTAGTAACGCAGGTTTTTTACCCGGATGCCCGTCTCCTCCAATACCTCGCGGCTTACCGTTTCCTCCAGCGTCTCGCCGATCTCCGCAAATCCCGCAACCAGTGCCCAGCGGCGGTATACGCTGTGGGCGTAGCGGGTAAGCAGCAGGCGATCGCCGTCTGTCACCGCCACAATCACGGCGGGGGAAAGGGTGGGGAACTCGGTCTTTGCGCAGCTAGGGCAAACAAGCGCGCGCTCGTCATCTTTATGCACCATCGCCGTGGCGCACCGCCCGCAGTAGGCGTGGTCGCAGTACCAGCGGTACAGGTGGCTGCCGGTAATGCCGCAAAACGCAAGCCACTCGGGCAAAACCGACCGAAACAGATTGACCTCGCCCCAAGAAAACCGCCCTGTCTGCTCGGGCGGCGCATCTAAGAGCAGATACACCGCGCGGTCATCCAAGGCAAATAGGTAGGTGAGGCGGGGCGGGGTGGTATCACAAAACAGCTCGCGCAAGGCGGGGAACATCCCCTCGCCGCCCGCCGGGTCAAACAGTGCCTTGTCCTGCTGGTAGCACAGTACAAGGTCGTCAGGTCCCGCGGGTCTGGGGCGATAGCTGTTGTCAAAGATATGTGGATGGATGTCTTGTATCATATGTTCAAAAATCCTTTCGATTCGGGGTTGTAGGGTTTGCCACCAGTATAGCACTTTTTGCGCTGGCAGACCAGAGCGTGCATGCAGCCGTAGGGTTAGATTGGGAAGGTTTGGGAAGCCGGAGGTTGACAATGTGTAGGGGACACCTCGGACGCGCAATGCGCGCCCCTACCAAAGCGGTTGCCGCAGCGGTGGGGAACAGTTTCAAGCAGAGGGTATAGCATAGGGCATTTCGGCGTGATTCGGGTCTTAATGATACATCAACCAAGCCGTATGTGCGAATCGCCAGTCGATGGTTGGCATTAGTAATCGCCCGCTCCTGTGGCGATTCTATCTTACCAATCTAATGCAAAATTCCAAAACGAAACGTCCATGAAGCCGTGTGGATTATCACCCCAAATATCAACCTCTTTGCCAAACCGCCTTTTGAAGCAACCAAACCCCTCTACTTAAGTAGAGGGGTTCTTTAGAAATCTGGCGAGCACACTGTTTAAACAGCGTGCTCGGTCTGTTGATTCTTTAAAACATATTGCCTTTACTTGGTTGCGCTCACGCAACCTCAAACCGTCTCGTCCATCGGTGACGACAGCGCGCTGTGTTCTCCCTTTTGCTCGGCAAGCGCCTTGGGTTTATTAACAAGCGACAAGAACCTTGTTGAATACGATAGGTTTGCGGTCGGGCAGGCATCGACACAATGCCCGCAGCCTACGCACCGCAGGTTTGAAACCGATACTCCATCCTTTGCCTTGCCCATGATATCGATGTTCATCGGGCAGGCAACATTGCATCGGGCGCACTGTACACAGTTGGTATGGTTTGTGAGAATCCTCTGACCAGCGACCTTGCTCAAGAGCCCCAGTACCGTGCCCAGAGGGCAGTAATAGCAATACCCCCTGCCCATGAACGCAACCCAGAAAAACATGGCAGCCATCAGCTCTGTCGTAAGATATTTATACGTCTCTATCCTGCCGATTATCGCCGAATCCAGCATTGTTTTGACGCCCGCTATATGAAGGACGAAAAAGATGGTAAAGCCGAGTGAGATCGCCAAGAACAGCCATCTCAATATCGAAAACGAGCGCATCATTTTAGCACCCGGGGTCTTTTTCTTGCCGATAAGCGGAAACGCCGGGGCAAACACCTCCGAAGCAAAGCCGTTAAACAGGCACAGTGTGGAGCACTGCCATCTTCTGCCCAGCAGCAGCGTCCCCAGTAACACAAGGGCAGTGTAGCACCAGTAAAAAACCAGCACCGCGCTCACACCAAAAAGCCCCCAGATTGGCGAGCGAGATTGAAAGAACGACGAGCCGGGGTCAAGCAGCTGTATCGGCGCTGTTGTCCAAGGCAGCGGCATGGTAAAGAAATAGACCTCCGAGTTATGTAAGAAGAATGGGGCTATAATATGGATTGCCAGTGCCGATATGCAAAACCCGATCAGGTTCTTTCTGCGCATCGTTGTACT
>JAEZDF010000151.1 GCA_023429685.1 Bacillota bacterium | reverse complement strand
GAGCGCTGTGAAGGTGATCGTTGTAAAAAGTCCGAGATTCTTATCGGGTATCCTGCGGTTTTTCTTCAGGATTAAAAAACAGGATGCTTCATGATACATAACGGATACGGGCGGTAAGCGGTACAATTTATACGCTTGTGAAACGGAGTTTCGTATAAGCCCTTGACGCCCCAAAGCGCAATAACTGCGCAAACACACCAGCACGCTGTCTTTACCGCATATTCATTGGGGAAGATGGCGTGCCGCCGCATTCTTTGACAATGCGCATAAAAAGTGCCCCAACGCAGATCGCGTTGGGGCACTTTGTTATTCTTGTTCTTACAATACCAGACTGGGTGCGCTGTATATCCGGGTGCCAAGCTCTTGGTCAAGCAGATAAAGACCCTTTGCGTCATCCCCGAACAGCTCCATCTTTTTAATCAGGTCGGAGGCGTTGGTCTCTTCCTCGCCCTGCTCCTTTACAAACCAGTCAAGGAACTGCATGGTGCGAAAATCCCTCGCCTCATACGCCGCTTCGTAGATGGTGTGAATCAGCTCGGTTACGTACTGCTCATGCGCAAAGCCTGCCTTGAGTGCATCCATGTTGTTTACAAGCACTGCTTCGGGCTTGTCAATCGCCTCATAGGTTACCTTAATGTCGTTGTTCTGCATGTACTGCACAAAAAGCATTGCGTGGTCACGCTCCTCCTGTGCCTGGATACGGTACCAGTTGGCAAAGCCGTTAAGACCCTGCTCTACATAGAAGTTTGAAAAATGCAGGTATAGATAAGCGGAATATAGCTCCTTGCCTATCTGGGCGTTCAAAAGTGCTGTTACTTTTTCGTTAAACATCGTTGCATTGCTCCTTTGCTGTAAATTTTGCATTTTGGTGGAATGGCATCATATATATTTAAGTATATCCGTTTTGTCTTAAAAAGCAAGCGGGCAGTTTAAAAACAGACCAAATATAAAACAATACCTTTAAACAGGCTGCTTGCATATCCATTGTGATACAAAAATGAGTATGGTGTTGCAAACGGCAGATTTGCTCTAGGTATTTTTGTCTTGTCAAAGGTAGGTAAGCTTGTTTATCTGCGTGCCTCTTTTTTGCATATCTTGGACATGGGTTGAATATGTATGTGATAGAAAACTGATAAAAGGAGAGGTAATCTTTATGGAGCTTATGGTCAATAAAGAGGCTGTTACCATAAATGAAGTTGTGTACGACGGTTGTGTACAACAGCCCGTAAGCTGTGACCTGATGCTGCCGGACTACTGCCCCGACATCCTGCGTGTGCTTCGGTGCGACATCGACCCAAAGGTGATGAGCAAGCAGGTGATTGGAGAAAAGCTGGTAATTGATGGTTCGGCATGCGTTAAGCTGCTGTACATCGACGATGCCCGTTGTCTGCGCAGCCATGAACACAAGATCCCGTTTACCACCAGCATCGAGCTCAAAAGCGAGCCCGAAAACCCATCGGTGGAGGCACATGTCACAACAGATTATGTAAACTGCCGACCCGTTTCTCAAAGGCGGCTTGATATCAAAGGCTCGCTGAGCGTTTGTGCCGTTGTCAGCGCGCCGCGCACCGAGCAGGTGGTTACCGAGGCAAACGGGATGAACGTTGAGATTAAGAGCAAGATGGTCAAAAGCAGCAGGACCATCTCAAACGTTTCCCGCTCCTTCACCGTGAAGGAGGAGCTCGACGTCGGTTACGGCAAGGATTCTATCGGTGCAATCGTTCGTGCCGAGGGAGCTTGTGTGGTGACCGACACCAAGGTAATCGCCAACAAGATTATCCTCAAGGCGGAGCTGAGCGGTCACATCCTGTATACAGCCGACAACAAGGCAAACAGCGCAAACGTACTGGAATACACCCTGCCCATCAGCCAGATTGTTGATGTGGAGGGCGTTGATGAAAATTCTCAGTGCCGCCTGATGCTTAACGTCAACGGCATCACCCCCGAGGTGCGCGCAAACAACGAGGGCGAGGCACGGGTGCTTGCGCTCTCTGTAGAGATTGCATGCAATGCCGTGGCATACAAAAGCGCTGACGTTCCCGTGGTTACCGATATGTATTCAACTAAGTATGAATCAACCTTTACCGCAAAACAGGTGCAGTTTCAGCGGCTCAACGCGGTAATGGGCAACGAGCACACGATAAAGAATACATACGATATGCCCGCAAGCGAGCTGGAAAACGTGCTGGATGTTTGGAGCGATGTTGCCGTAAAGAACGCAAAGGTAGAGAACAACGAGCTTGTGGTAACAGGAACCATTAAAACCTGTATGCTCGCCGAGCAAAACGACGGCGAAACCAACTGCCTAGAGCGCAACGGCGAGCTCGAGTACCGCGCAAGGGTAGAGAACCCCGGAGATAACACATCGGTCAACTGCGACGCCATCGTCTTAAACACCCAGTATGCGCTGGTGGGCAAGGATAAGATAGAAGTACGCTGTACCTTGTTTATCAGTGCGGGCATCTTCTCGGTGGGCAAAGAAAACGTGCTGACCGACATGGCGGTTAACGAAAAGAGCGAGAAAAAAGCGGCAGAGACGGCGGCGCTGATTATCTACTTCGCGGAGGAGAACGAGTCGGTGTGGGACATTGCCAAGCGCTATAACACCTCGGCAAAGATGATTGCAAACAGCAACGAGCTGACGACCGATACGGTGGGGAATCGGAGTATGCTTTTGATTCCCACCGCAAACGCTTCGGGCGAACACTAAGCAAAGGGGGGATTTGAGTGGATAACCGTAATATATACGCGGACATCGCAAAACGAACCGACGGCAACATCTATATCGGTGTAGTCGGGCCGGTACGCACCGGTAAGAGCACCTTTATCAAACGGTTTATGGAAACGCTCGTGCTTCCGAACATCGGCAACGATTTTAAGCGCGAACGGGCAAACGACGAGCTACCGCAGTCTGCGGCGGGGCGCACCATTATGACCACCGAGCCGAAGTTTGTGCCGGAGGAAGCGGTCGAGATTAAGCTGGAAAACGCCGTTAACCTCAGTGTGCGCATGATTGACTGTGTGGGCTACATCGTACCAAGCGCCATCGGATACATCGAAAACGATAACCCGCGCATGGTTCAGACCCCGTGGTTTGACAGTGAGATTCCATTTAACATGGCGGCGGAGATCGGCACGCAGAAGGTCATACGCGAACACTCCACCATCGGGCTTGTAATTACCACCGACGGCAGCATCAGCGAGATTCCGCGTGGCGAGTACGAAGAGGCGGAAGAGCGCGTAATAGACGAACTCAAGGAGATCAACAAGCCGTTTGTCGTCCTGCTCAACAGTCGCAATCCAGATGGAGTAGAGGCGCAGGAGCTGCGCGAGGAGCTTGAAAACAAGCATGGGGTACCGGTCACCGCCGTCAACTGCCTGCATCTGGCGGAGGAGGATATCCGTGGCATCATCGGCAAGGTGCTAATGGAGTTCCCGGTAAAGGAGATACTGGTAGACATTCCACGCTGGATTATGTCGCTGGAGAACAGCCACTGGCTCAAATCGAGCGTTTGTGGCAGTATTAAGACTGCCGCCGCAGAGATCAAGCACGTCAGCGAGATATCGGGCAAACTTGATAACGTCAAGCAGTGCGAGTATGTAAACAACGTAGAGGTCAAGGGCATCGATATGGGCAAAGGCTCCGCCCGCGTTGATATTGGTGTTGCAAACGAATTGTTTTACAAGATACTGGGCGAGGCAACGGGGCTAGAGATCAATTCCGAGGCGGAGCTGATGCCCTGCATGATTGAGCTTGCGGGTATGAAGCGCGAGTACGATAAGGTGCGCATCGCCTTGCAGGAGGTAAATGCAACGGGTTATGGCATAGTAATGCCGGGGCTTGACGAGCTGACGCTCGACGAACCGGAGATCGTCAAGCAGGGGGGACGCTACGGCGTACGCCTGAAGGCATCGGCGCCCTCCATCCACATGATGAAGGCGGACATCGTAACCGAGGTATCGCCTATCGTCGGCTCTGAAAAGCAGTCGGAGGAGCTTGTGATGTACCTGCTCAAAGAGTTTGAGGAGAACCCCCGCAAGATTTGGAGCTCAAACATCTTCGGTAAATCCCTGCATGAGCTGGTTAACGAAGGGCTGCACAACAAGCTAAGCCGTATGCCAAACGACGCTAGAATTAAGATGAGCGAAACAATTGAGCGGATTATCAACGAGGGCTGCTCGGGCCTTATCTGCATCATCCTTTAGCGAGCACAACAAACACCATGCGCACCTTGGAGTAAAAGCCAAGGTGCGCATGGTGTTTGTGTGTGTATTACAGGTTAATTTCGGTTAACACGCGGCAAGCATCGGCAAAAGGTGCCACCGCGCGGGGAAGGATTCCCAGAACATGGGCAATCAGCACCCCGTAGTTGGTAATGCATACCCCCGCCTCGCGTGCGGTCTGCACACGGTAGCGCATCTCATTGCGGTTTAACATACAGCCGCCGCAGTGCACAATCAGCGCATAGTCTGCGATGTTGCGCGGGTAATGCGCGCCGCTTGCCCACTCAAACGCAATGCCCGACCCCGCTAGGCTGGTAATCCAGCGCGGCAGCTTTACCGTGCCGATGTCGTCCTTTTGGCGGTGGTGGGTGCAACCCTCCACAATGAGTACGCGGTCGCCCGCGCGCAGTGTGTTTACCCGCCTTGCCCCGCGCACCATCTCGGCAAGGTCGCATTTCTGCCGCGCAAACAGGATGGAAAACGAGGTTAAGGGCACGTCCTCCGGCGTTTCTGCCGATACCCTTGCAAACGCCTGCGAGTCGGTTATTACCACAGCGGGTGGTGCTCCCAGCCGTTCTAAGGTCAGGGCAAGCTCGCTCTCCTTGGTCACAACCGCGATGCAGTCCTTTTCGAGCACGTCGCGGATAGCCTGCTGCTGGGGCAGAATCATCCTGCCCTTGGGTGCACCCGTATCAATCGGCGTGACAAGTACCGCAATATCCCCCGCCTTAACCAGCCCTTCTACAAGGGAGGGGTCATCCTCAGCAAAGCGTGCGTTGTCGATGATTAGCTGCTTGACCTTACCTATGCCCTCGCCGGTCGTGGCACTGGCGCAGACCATCGGAATACCCGCCTGCTTAGAGATTTGCGCCACATCCTCCTCGGTAAGCTGTGCCGTATCGCTTTTGTTTAACACACCCACACAAGGGATTTTTCTGCGCTGCAGCTCAATAATCAAGGCAGTCTCCTGTGCGGTAATGCCGTCCTTTGCGTCGCAGACTACAACCGCAAGGTGGCATTTGCGCAGTGCTTCATAGGTTTTTTCCACGCGCAGAGTGCCAAGCTCGCCCTCATCGTCCAGCCCTGCGGTGTCTATTAGCACCACGGGACCGATGGGCAACAGCTCCATCGATTTGTAAACAGGGTCGGTGGTCGTGCCCGCGACCTCGGAGGTCACCGCAATCTGCTGCCCCGTTATCGCGTTAAGCAGCGAGGATTTCCCCGCGTTTCGCCTGCCGAACAGCCCGATGGCAACGCGGCTTGCGGTGGGGGTTGCATTTAAGTCGCTCATAGCGTGTAATAATCCCTTCCTATCGTATCATTTCATTATGTGAGTCTGCAGGTCGATGTGGTCGCCGCGGGAGAAATCCGGCTCGAAGCCCGCTGAGGCGATGCGTTTGGACAGGCAGGCAAGGCACTCCGCCGCCTCTTCGCCAGTGCATATCTTGTTGTCGTACAGCGCGTAATCCTTGCGGTGATTGATGGGGGAGAGGTTTGGCATTACCACATTTGCGCCCGCCTGTAATCCTTTTTCCCTGCCCAGCGGGTCGATGGTGCCAAGCGCCGTGGTGGCGGGCAGCAGTACCTTGGGCAACAGGCAACGAACAAGCGACAGCAAAATTAAAGTACGCTCTGCCGTGGGGGTGGGGTAGTGCGCAAACTGGGTATCGCGGTGGGGAACAAACGGTCCAAGCCCCGTCATGTGCGGCTGCAGTTCACGCAGAAAAACCAAGTCGTCCGCCAGCGTCTCTATCGTCTGATGCGGCGACTGTACCATAAAGCCCGCACCCACCTGAAAGCCAATCTCCCGCAGGGTATACAGGCACTGCTTGCGGTTTGCAAGGGTCAGGTTGTCGGGGTGCAGCATGGCGTAGTGTACGTCGTTTGCCGTTTCGTGGCGCAGCAGGTAACGCCTTGCGCCCGCGTCGTACAGCCTCTGATAAGACGCACGGTCGCGCTCGCCCAGCGAAAGGGTAACGGCGCAGTCGGGGTAGTGCGCGGTGATGTCGTTCACGATGGCGCATAGGCGGTCGTCGGTAAAATACGGGTCCTCGCCGCCCTGAAGCACAAAGGTGCGAAAGCCGAGCGCGTAGCCTTGCGCACAGCAGGCGAGAATCTCATCGTGTGTCAGACGGTAGCGCACGGCGTCGCGGTTGCCGCTGCGAATACCACAGTAGAAGCAGTCGTTTTTACAGTAGCTCGAAAACTCAATCAGCCCGCGAAAGTACACCCGCTCGCCGTAATGTGCGCGGCGCAGGGCGTCGGCGCACTGCCGCAGTATAGCACGCGATTCTTCGTCCGATTCCTCAAAGAAAAAGCGGAGAAGGTCGGTCAGCTCCTGTTTAGAAGCGTTGTTTAGGTACGCGGAAAACGCCCGCGCGTCGTGAAGTGGAAGCTGCATCATAAAAACAAGCCTTTCTGCATCTAAAAGGTTAACATAAAATTATAGCCGAAGATCACGTTCTCCGTTTTCTAGGCGTAACAGGTTCTCGACAACAATGTCGTAGGTCTCGGTGCCTTTGAGCTGTTCCACGCGCTGTCGGATGGTTTCCTCGCCCTTGGCACGCGCCTCTGGGGAGGCGTAGTCAAGCAGGTATTCCTTAAACGTAAAGATGGCGTTGGGCATGCAGTAGTTGCGTACAAACCGCGATTTTGCAACCTTCATAAACTCCTCGCCGGTGCGTCCCGCGCGGTAGCAGGCGGTGCAAAACGAGGGGATGGCGTCCTGTGTGCAGATCTGCATCACCGTGCTGTCCAGTGAGCTGGTGTCGCCGATCGAGAACTGCTCCTTATCGGGCATAAAGTTTGCCGCCTTGCTTTTTGTGTACGCCCCCACACCGATGCGTGTGCCCGCGTCCACCTGAGAAACACCCAAGGGCAACACCTCACGGCGCACCTGCTCCGGCTCGCGCGCGGTGCAGATCATGCCGGTATAGGGAACCGAAAGACGGATAACGGCAACCAGCTTTTTAAAGTCCTCATCCGACACCGCGTATTCCGGGTTGCTTGCATAGGGCGTACCAGTGGCAGGGCGGATGCGGGGAAAGGAGATGGTATGTGGACCGATGCCGCCGAAGGTCTCCTCGAGATGGATGGTGTGGTACAGCAGCCCCATCACCTCAAACCGCCAGTCGTACAGTCCGAACAGCACGCCGATGCCGCTGTCGTCCACACCCGCCTGCTGTGCGCGATCCATCGCGTACAGCCGCCAGCGGTAATGCCCCTTGATGGTGCCGGCGGGGTGCATCTTGGCGTACGTCTCGTGGTGGTAGGTCTCCTGAAACACCTGATAGGTTCCAATGCCGATGTCTTTGAGCAGGCGCATTTCCTCCACCGTCATCGGCGCGCAGTTGACGTTTACCCGCCGAATCGCACCGTTTTCGCTTTTGATGCTGTACACCTTTTTTACGGTGTCACGAATAAACTCGGCGGTGGTGGCAGGCGATTCACCGTAGACGAGTACCGAGCGTTTCTGCCCCTCGTCAATCATGATGCGAACCTCCTGCTCCAGCTCCTCCATCGAAAGCGTCTTACGGTGCATGGCGGAGTTGCTGCTGCGAAAGCCGCAGTAGGTGCAGTTGTTTGCACATTCGTCGCTGATATATAACGGCGCAAAGAACACGATGCGGTCGCCGTACACCTCCTGCTTTAGCCGGTGTGCCAGTTCAAACATCTCGTTTATCGTAGTCTCGTCCTGGTTCTGAATCAGGATGGCGGTCTCTTCGGGCTCAAGGCGCACACAGCCCTCCGCCTTTTTCAGCACCCTGCGAACATCCTCGCGGGAGGGGTTTTGCCACTTGTTTAGCTGTGCCCATATCTTATCATCGTCGATAAAGTCGCGCTCCATCTCGTCATAGTGCGCAAACTCGTCCCTGTACTTCTCTAAAAAATTCATATCACACAAATCCCTTTCCAAAACTTAGCCTGCGAGGGAACCCCGCCTGCAATCGCAAAATATCCCTATTAAGATGTGTATGGCTACGTGCTTTTGGTAATCATCGATTTTACCGACGCCCCCGCAATGCGCCCCAATCTGCCCGTCATCGCGCTGATCTCATCGTTTGCACCGTCTACAATCAGGGATATCACCGACACCCCGCGCTCGCGATAGGGAATGCCCATCCGCCCGACAACAAGAGCTGCAAAATCGTGCAGCACGGCGTTGACCTGCTCTACGCACGATAAATCCTCCACAACGATGCCTACAATTCCAATCCGCTTATCCATGCAAAAACCAGCCCTTCTTTTTAGTAAATGAGAAAACAAAAAGCTCCCTGTTCGCATCCCCCGACAAAAAGGGCGCGAAAAGAGAGCATAACGGCTAAACGGTTCGTGTTTTAGTGTATAGCTAATTAACTTCAATAATGTCCGAACAAAATCTTCACAAATGCTTGCGTTTATGGCCTTTATGGAGATTTTTTCGTAGACATTATAAGTTAATTTGGTATAGTACACGCTAAGCCAGAATGCGCGCCTTTCCGCTCGGAGCACCTTGCGGTCGGGTGAAAAACTGCTAAGCCCTGTGTTCTCGGGCGCATCTGCGCGCGGGGTCACATTGCTTTTTTTGTTACAGCCGTATTGTAGCACAACAGCACAAAGTTGTCAAAGGTTTAACAAAGAATCATCCCGATTTTAAGAATAAAAAAGAATGTCAATGGAGGGCAATGCGCTGTTGACAGTGAGGGCTAAGACTGATATAATCTATGTTATGCTGTTGCGGGCAGGCGGTTTTGGTGCCGCTTTTATGCAGTGGCAGCAAGGCAAACAATGCGGGCGTGGTGGAATGGCAGACACGTTGGTCTTAGGAGCCAATGCTTCGGCGTGTGGGTTCAAGTCCCACCGCCCGCACCAAATGAACAGGGTACGAGGTATTGAACAGTTTTGTTGGACTGTCCGGTATTTTGTACCTTTTTCTATGCCCGAAGGCCTGTGTTTATCTGCATTTACACATCTGATATGAAATTTGCTTGAATATTGTATTTGATAGAAAACCTTAAGTTAATAGTCGAAAAGTCAAGATTAAGAGCTTTTGAACAGTATTGTTCAAGTATATGGCGTTGACTTTCTTCTCTTTGGGTTAACGAGATAGATTGACATCATAACTTCTTCAACATTATAATATATGAAAGGGGTGTTCATGTGATTGTTTTTCAAACTAAGGATATTGAAATATATAATTATATTGTCCATGAATTTTTAAAAGTTGAGATTTTTGAAGGAAAAGATAAAATTGAAATGGTCGATAATATGAGCATTGCGGATCGAATTGAGAATATATTGCCTAAGTATCTGTTTAGAGAACAATATTCTAAATGTTTAAAGGTGTTTAAAGAATTATTTTATTGGACAGAAGATGACTTCTATCACCAGATGAGTGCTTTTCACGAATTGGCTTTATATCAATTTATAGACTATATGGCATACTTAAGAAAAGAGAATACTGGAGAATTCGACGCACTCTATTTTAATAAAAAATGCCGTTACTTAATTAGTACAGCAGCTCAATTAGATTACCAAGAGGATAATTCACTTTCATTAGATGAGCATGAAAAATATTATTATGATGTATTTAGCTACCCAGATATATTTTTTACCGATTTAGATTTTCAAATAATTCCCCAAATATATAACAGAAGATTGTTTGGGGATACATTACTAGAAGATACGTTGGGTATTAACATGGACTTTTACTTTGAGATCATGCCCATGGATATACAGCGTCAATATGGTACAAATATAGCTTTGACAGGTGAAGTGTCAAGCTTGCTGAGTTATATTGAAGATAGAATGCATTACGGTAATCTTTATAAGCTATTTTGGGAAAACGATAAGCCAGTTAGAGAAGAGCGAATACAATTGATTATGGAAAATATGATGGATGCGTATTTTTACAATCAAGAAGTTGAGATAACAAGAGAAGCCTCACTAGGCATTGGTCAAGTGGATTTTAAGTTGTATCGGAATAAGCAAGAAGACGAGAAAGTATTAATTGAAATAAAGAAAGCAAACAACCCATCATACTTAAAAAAAGGTTATGAAAAACAGTTAACGGAGTATATGTTGTCAAGTAAATACAAAAACGCTTTTTACTTGGTTGCTTGTTTTAATGATGAAGAGTACGAGAGAGTGTCACGATTTATCAAAGAACATATTTATACAAATACTGTACAATTGTATATCAATATCTCTATCTTAGATTTACGTATACGTAAATCAGCCTCGGTTTATTGATATAGTATATACAATATAAAAATCTTCTTTCCACTATTATCACATCGAAAACCCTGTGACCTCAACGGTTTACAGGGTTCTCTTTGCGTGTTGCACACTTTGCAACACACTTTGCTTATTTGGTGACTCCTCGCAAGCCAACCCTCCAAACAGAACAAAGCTGTCGCAATTATATACACATAACAATCAAAGCGAAAGCCGGCATTGAAATCTATTTACTTTTTGCAACTGTTGTGGTAAAATAATGAAGAATCTTGAAAGGCAGGTGAGCAGTTATCATGACCAAATTATTTGTGATGAAAAATCGGAGTGATATTGCTCGCCAAATAAACATTACATAACAGGCACTCGTGTTTATTTTTCGGCAGTAAATTTTGCACTTCTGTTTTTCAGGAGTGCTTTTTTATTTTGAAAGGAAAAATAAACAGTATGCTGAAATTAAGACATCTTTACTCAATTTTTGATCTGGCAAAAGAAGCTTTGCGCAATTGGGAGCACAATGTTGACGGACTTGATGAAATGCTCGGGCGGTATCGGATATCCGCAAATGCGGTGTATCCCTTTTTCCGGGGCACAGACGTCTGCTTTCTCCGCCTTGCTCCTGTAGATGAAAAAATCAAGGAAAATATCATCGGAGAGCTTGAGTACATCGAGTATCTAGTTGGTGCAGGGTATCCCGCACTGGAACCCATAGCAAGTAAAACGGGAGAAGCACTATTAGAGCTAAATACGCAATGGGGCGATTATTATGCGGTGGTGTTCAAATGTGTAAAGGGAATACCGATTGAGTGGACGGATAAATCGGATGAGGTGATGTACCAATACGGCAAAACCTTAGGAAGGCTCCATGCGTTATCAGCTAAGTACAAACCGGCTACGAAGAAATGGACACATACAGAGGTTTTGCAATGGATTGAAGGGGTACTTCGTGAGTATTCTGCGCCTGAATTTGCTTATAACGAACTAACACTAATTGAAAGTGAGCTTAGTCAGCTTCCGCAGAACGATGATAATTATGGGCTGGTTCATTATGATTTCGAGTTTGACAATGTATTCTACGATGAAAACAGCAAATCGTGTTCCGTCATCGATTTTGATGATGGAATGTACCACTGGTACGCGCTGGATATCGTACAGGTCTTCGATTGTATAGAAGAAGAGTTAGCCGGCAAAGCGTGTCAACAGGCTAAGGATGAATTTCTTAGAGGGTATCAGTCAGAGTATTGCTATACCGAGGACATGAGGCAATCATTGTCACTCATGAGCCGCTTTGTCAATTTGTATGGTTATGCAAGGCTTATCCGATGCGTAGCGGAACGATTTGATGAGGAACCCCAGTGGATGACAGAGCTCAGGGAGAAATTAAGCGACTTTATTCTTAATAAAGAGAGTAGAATGACACAGTAGCACTACACAGTCTGTAGCAAAACAGGAACCGTGATTTGGATGCTTAACGTATCCGGGTTACGGTTCTTTTTTGCAACTGAGCAAGAAATGATTACCTAAGATAGTAAGGTTATGGTATGATAAGAAACGAAACTAACCACATCTTTTCAACGGGGGAATGTGTCATGAATCGATTGAAACCGCTCTGCGCTCTAACTGTTGCGCTGTTTGTCTTTTTGTTCGGCTGTGCGCCGACCGTCCCAATCTCATCCGAACCGCCTGTTTCTTCCGAACTAACGCAACCCCAAAGTTCGTCTTCCATTTCTGGAATAGAAACCGCGGGCAGTGCACAGCAGATTGTGTCGTCGCTAACCTTAGAACAAAAGGCGGCACAGATGGTGCAGGGTGCGGTGTACTTCGTGACCGAAAAGGAGCTGAGCGAATACAACTTCAGCTCGGTTTTAAGTGAATTTGGCAGGCTTGATACCACGGCGAGCGGCTGGAAAAAGACGGTGCTGCGTCTTCAGGCAGCGTCGCTGAAATCCCAAAGCGCCATCCCGTTTGTGTATGGGACTGACGCGGTGCACGGTAACATCAAATGCACGGGGACCGTTGTGTTTCCCCACAATATCGGCATCGGCGCGGCAAACGATACCGCGCTTACCTACGAGATGGGTTATGCCGTTGCGCAAGAGATGAAGCTCTCGGGCATGCTGTGGAACTTTTCCCCCTGCGTTGCGGTCGCCACAGAGCCGCGTTGGGGCAGAACCTATGAGAGCTATTCCTCCGACCCGCAGCTGGTGGCGTCGCTTGGCGTCGCCTATTCCAAGGGGCAGCTTGACGGCGGGGTTATGCCCTGCGCCAAGCATTACCTCGCCGACGGCAACATCGCCTACGGCACGGGGGAGGGTGAGTATCTCGTCGACCGTGGCGACGCGTCGCTGAGCGGGGAACAGGTGGATGAGCTGTTAGCTGTGTACAACGCCCTGATCGATGCAGGGGTAAAAACGGTGATGGTCAGCCACAGCAGCCTTAACGGCGTAAAGCTGCACGCCCACAAGGAGCTGATTGCCGATGTGCTCAAGGGCGAAATGGGGTTTGACGGTTTTGTGGTCAGCGACTGGGAGTCGATTCACAACATCCCCGGTAGTTCGCTGAAGCAGCAGGTCATTACCGCAATCAACGCGGGCATCGACATGCTGATGGAGCCGGAGAAATACAAGGAATGCTATGAGTACATTATAGAAGCGGTGAACGAGGGCAGCATAGAGCAAAATCGCGTGGATGACGCGGTGACGCGCATCATCTCTGTAAAGCAGCAGATGGGGCTGTTTGACGACCCAATGCAGGAAAACCTCAAGACCGATGTCAGCGAGGTGGGCAGTGAGCAGTACCGCGCCCTTGCACGGCAGCTGGTGGAAAAAAGCTTGGTTCTGCTTAAAAATGACGGCAATGTGTTGCCGCTTAAGCAGGGCGCAAAGGTTCTAGTCATTGGTCCCGCGGCGGATGACACCGGCGCACAGTGCGGCGGATGGACAATCTCGTGGCTGGGCGCGCAGGACAGTGTAAGCAGCCGCTACGTAACGACCGCAACCACCATCCTTGACGGGCTTAACGACGCCGCGTCCGAATACGGGCTGACCATCCTCACCGACCCGTCGCAGGCAGCTCAGGCCGATGTCGTACTGCTTTGCGTCGGAGAAATCCCCTACGCCGAGTGGGAGGGTGACACCGAGGATATGTCGATAACCGGCAAGCTTGCGATCAAAGGCAACACCGAGGCCATCGCCCTTGCAAAACAGCTTGGCAAGCCCACCGTTTCTCTGATCGTAGCGGGTAGGCAGGTGATCATTGACGAGTATCTAAGCGATTGGGACGCGGCGGTGATGTGCTATCTGCCCGGCAGCGAAGCGGACGGGGTTTCAAATGTATTGGTAGGCAAAAGTCCGTTTTCCGGCAAGCTGCCCATGCCATGGTACCGCTCGGTGGGCGATATCGGCACCGAGCGGGTGCTGTTTGATGTCGGTTATGGGCTAACTTACTAAATCCATTTACTCGCTTAAGAGAGAATGACTACATTGTAAGCGGCGCCAACAAGACATTTTGCGTTTAGAAACGCCGCTTGCATTGTTGTGGAGGGTTTTATGTCAGACATCATCCTCGCGGTACAGGAACACGAAACCTTGGTTACCGCAATCGTACATCAGACCATCGCTCAGGTTTATCCAAACTACTATCCTGCGGGCGCGGTGGAGTACTTTTTAAAGTACCATTCGCCCGAACGGATTCGCGATGCAGTGGGACGGGAAGAGGTGTACCTGATTGGATGCGATGGAGAATATGCAGGTACGGGTAGTATGCAGGGCAACGAGATATGCCGCCTGTTTATCCTACCCCGGTTTCAGGGTAAGGGGCTTGGAACAAAACTAATGGATGCTTTCGAAGAAACGCTTTTTACGATGTACAGCGAGGTGCAGGTATCGGCATCGCTTCCCGCATATGGAATGTATCAAAACAGAGGGTACACGCAGCGCTCGTATCACTGTATCTTAACCGAAAACGGACACTATCTGTGTTACCATCAAATGATTAAACCCAGTTGTCCGCGCTAAGCCACGAGGTTAGACGGATGACAACCGCATATAATTGATTCGAGGTGAGCCTTTGAACGTAACAATAGAAAAAATAGACGCAAACAAAACCGAACAGGTGGTTATTCACTGCCATCAGATTAACGACCGGGTGCGGAGCATCGAGCATTATATAAAATCTACCGACGGCTCTGTGGCAGGCTACAAGGACGAGCGGATTACCCGCATCTTTTTGCAGGATATCTTTTATGTGGAGGCGGTGGACAACCGCGTGTTTGCGTACACGCACAATCAAACGTTTGAGCTCAAATGCAAGCTGTATGAGTTTGAGTCGGCATACGGTGCAGGGCATTTCTTTCGGTGCGCAAAGTCGATGGTTGTAAACCTCATGAAGATTGGCAGTGTGTACCCCATCTTTAACGGGCGATTTGCGGCAAAGCTGTTTAATGGGGAAGAGGTCATTATATCCCGCCAGTATGTACCTGAGCTAAAGTCGTTTTTAACGGGGGGCAGTGTATGAGCTTTCGTGTTTTTTTAAAGCAGTGTGCGATGGAGTTTTTCATCATCACCACCTGCGTAAATGTTGCAAGCGCGCTTTTTGGTCCGGTGCTGATGCCGGGGAGAGAGTTTGGGTTTTACGCGTTTTACTCGCCGCTGATAGCCGGCATTATCGGCACGCTGCCGTCATTCATCTTCTATTCCAAAAGGGAGCTTAACCTGCGGGAGACCATGATACGAAAAATTTTGCATCTTGCTGTGCTAATTACAACGCTTACGGTGTTTGGGTGGCTTAACGGAAACTTTACCGAGCTGTCTGGCGCGCTGTTGTTCATGCTGATGGTGTTTCTCGTCTATCTCGTGGTCAACGTAATTGGTTGGGTGTTGGGCAACCGAGATGCAAGGCAGATGAACCAAGGGTTAAAGGCGCTGCAAAGCCGGAAGTGATGCAGCTTAGCGCGTTATAACGCAACTTACCCTCTGTTTCGTTGACGATGTCACGGCGCAAAGCCTATACTGACATCAGAAATGAAACGGAGGGGTTTTTATTTATGTCTGGTATTATTGTACTAATTATTGCGGTCGTATTGCAGGCGGGGTATACGGGGTATTGTCTGCTTAGTGGGTCAAGACAGAAGACAATCCTGCACGCTCTGCGGTTTGGAGCACTGGGCGTGTTGTCGCTCCTGCTTCTCTTGCAGGTGTTCGAATGGGGTGCGCGGTGGATTGCCTTGCTGGTCGTGTTGCTGGTCATGTCCGTAATCAGTATCATTGAGCTTGTTGGTAAAAAGGCGGAGACGCCATTTCGCAAAGGCAGGGCGATCCTGAAAGCGGTGGGCGGGGCTTTTTTGTTTGCTACAGCCGTTCTTCCCGCTGTCCTATTTCCGCAGTATAAAGAACCGACGATCTCGGGGGATTACCAGGTTGCAACCGCCCTGGTTACCTATGTGGACGAAACCCGCACCGAAACCTACTCCAACGCGGGTGAAAACAGGTCGGTCAATGTGGCATTGTGGTATCCCGAAGGGGTGCAGGGCAAGTTCCCTCTAGTAGTTTTTTCGCACGGTTTTTGCGGTATCAAAAACAGCAACCTGTCCGCGTTCGAGCAGCTCGCCGCAAACGGCTATGTGGTTTGCTCTATTGACCACCCGTACCATTCGTATTACACGGTAGACAGCAACAACAAGGTTACGATGGTCGACAGCGGCTACATGCAGGAGTATGCCGATTTAAGCGACGACAAGCAAGCAAACCTACGGCTGTTTCAAAAGTGGATGGACATTCGCGTATCTGACCTAAGCTTTGTAATCGATACGATACTAGGCAGTAAGGGCGGCGTATATGAGCTTGTAGACGATACAAAAATCGGTGTATTCGGTCACTCACTGGGCGGTGCAGCGGCAATGGGTGTTCCAAGGGTAAGGCAGGATATCGGTGCTGTTATCAACATCGACGCACCGATGATGTGCGAGCTGACAGGGGTAGAAAACGACGCGTACACCGTAAATCCCGAGCCTTATCCCGCCCCGCTCCTAAACATCTACTCGCAGTTTTTATATGATAACGGAATCTTAGCAGAGGATGAGGAGTACTTTCAGAACCGTCTGGTATCGGCTACGGCCCCCGCATCGTTTGAAGTGGTGTTTCATGGCGCGCAGCATATGAGCCTTACCGACCTTTCGCTCGTTTCGCCCATCCTTGCGGGTGTACTTGATTCGGGTCGAAAGGCGACAATAGACACGCGCTATTGTCTGGAAACGTTAAACGGTATTATGCTGGAGTTCTTTGATGCCTATTTAAAAGATGGCAAGCCCTTTACCGCCGCAGGTACATATTGATACGAGGTGACCGAAAAAACAGCCGTGAGAATACCTCTCACGGCTGTTGCAATTGCTTTTATTCGTGGCGCAGCGCGTCGATTGGTCTTAGCTTTGCCGCCTTTCTTGCGGGGTACATCCCAAAGAAGATGCCCACCGAGCAGGAGAAGATTACCGAGAACAGGATGGTCTGGGGCGACAATATCGGCTGCACATCAAGCGGGATACCGATAGCCAGCGCACCGCCCGCGCCAAGTATGATGCCGATGATGCCGCCTAGCAGGGTGAGGATGCCGCTTTCAGTCAAGAACTGTGCCAGAATCGAGCCGGTTCTTGCGCCCAGCGACTTGCGTATGCCGATCTCACGGGTGCGTTCGGTCACGGCTACCAGCATGATGTTCATCACGCCAATGCCGCCGACCAAAAGCGAGATGGCAGCCACTGCCGCAACAAAGGTTTGAAACAGGTTAATCACGGTGTTTAAGGTATCCACGTACTGGTTCATGCTTTCAGCCGAGTAGATATCCTGCCCGCTGTTGTTGTGGCGGCGCTCAAGAATCTTCAGCGCGGAAGCACACATGCCGTCTACCTGTTCATCGCTTTGTGCCAGCAGATACACGTTGGAGATAGAGGGCGTCTGCCCTGTAATCGCGGTGAATGTTGTATAGGGGATGTAAAGCATCGAGACGCCACCCTGGAACATCATGTTGCTCTGGGCTACACCCACAATCTTCAGTGTTGCGGTGCGGCGAGAGATGGTAACGTCCACCGAAAGACCCGTCACATCGGTGCTGCCAAACAGCTTTTGTGCCGTGCTCTCATCAACTAAGCACACGTAGCGCGATTCCTTGTACTCGTTCTGGGTGTAGTTTCGTCCGCTTGCAAGCGTTACCCCCGACAGCTCGGGCAGGTGTTCGGTGCCACACATAAAGATTGCGTCGTAATCCTCACTGCGTCCTTCTATCGACCCCATGGTCTGAAGAACGGGGGTAGCGGCAACCATAGATGGGATAGCCTGCTGCATGGCGTCTAGGTCTTCAAGTGTCAGGTAATCGCTGTCTTCAGCCTTTTTGGCATCCACCGAAACAGAGGCAGCCGCCTTGCCAATGCGCGAAATCTCGCCCATGAGCTTGTTCTGCGCGCCGGTACCAATCGAAATAATCATAATGACCGATGCTATGCCGATGATGATGCCTAGCATGGTCAAAAGCGAGCGCACCTTATTGGACAGGATGCTTTTTAGCGCCATTCGGATATTTTCATAAATCAAATCCTCACACCCCTTAATCCTGAGAGTCAATCGTTACAGGCATGCCCTCGGTCAGGGATGTCGGGGCGGTGTACACCACCACAGCACCCTCCGCTAAACCGGAAAGCACCTCAGAGTGGGTGTCGGAGCCGATGCCAAGCTCGATATATACCTTTTTGCTTAAACCATTTTCTATCACAAAGCAGTAGTCGCCGTCACGGTCGGTGCGTATGACCTCAAACGGAAGAACAACCACATTGTGTCTGCTTGCTACTAAGATGGAAAGGTCGGTCTCTATACCAAGCACGACATTCTCCGGCACCTTATCAAACGCAACCTTTGCTTTTACCACCGTGTTCGTGCCTTCTACTGAGGTAACCGCGTCGATGTGCGAGATGTGACCGGGGTACTCTGCGTCACCGATTGTAATGATTACGCTCTGCCCAGTTTTAATTCGGTCAAGGTCATACTTGCCAAGCGACAGGCTGATTTCGGGGTTTTCCAGCGACTGAATCACCACACTGGCTGTGCCACTGGTCATACCGCCTTCACTGAGGTTTAGTTCTGTAATAACCCCCGATATCCCCGCCATGATACCCGCCTTGCCCTCATCAAGGTATTTTTTTGAGGAGTTCACCGAGATGCCCGCAAGATTCATGCTGTTTTTTAGCTGAGCAAGCTTCTCGTCGCTCATAACCGAGTTCAGCGCCGTCTTTCGTTCCGCCTTAAATTCGGCAAGGTCGCCTTTTAACTCTGCGATCTCCGCAGCGTCAGAGATTTCGTTAAGAGAATCAATCTCGTCTTGCGTATCCCATAGCCGACGCTGATAAAACAGTGCCTTTTCGTTGTTCTCTTCGTTGCTGCGCAGGGCGTCCTCATAAGATAGCTTCGCGTTTGCATACTGCAACGACGCCTGATTGTACGAGTTTTTCAGGTCCGCCACATCAAACTCCGCAAGCAGATCTTCCGCCTGTACAATGTCGCCCTTCTTCACGTGCAACGTATGCACCGTGACCTGTGCGGGTGCAAACAGCACCTCCTGCTCGGAAGACACGACAGTGCCCTTAAGCGAAACAAACTGCTCCACGTCCCCTTTCGCCGCTGTTACAGCGGTGATATGCACGGTTTTGTCCATAAAAAACAGGTTGTAAACCACCAAACTACCAATGAACAATGCCACCACCGATAAAAAGACAATCAGCTTAACATGTCGTTTCTTTCCTTTTTCCCTAGCCACTCGTAAGGCCCCACTTTCATCCTCTACAATTCATAAAACGTATGCCGGATAGATAAAAATTTGGGTGTGCCGGGTAAACCTGACCCACCGATATCCACCATTATATATTACCAGAATTTCAATATCAATTTTAACTGATAAAGTTTAAACAAAGTTCACAACCGGGATACGAACAGCCAATTATTCAAACTTTGTATATTGCATTGCTGCGGGCGGAACATTATAATAGTAATAATTCGATAGGTTGTCCCTTTATCACGGAAAGGAATGAAATAACGATGATGGTAACAAGAGATTCTCTAATCGGTGAGGTGCTTGACATGCACCCCGAAACCGCGCAGTTCTTTTTGGGCATGGGCATGCATTGCCTCGGCTGTCCCGCATCGCGCGGAGAAAGCATTGAACAGGCGTGCATGGTTCACGGCGTTGACTGTGACGGACTAATCGGCGACATCAACGAGTTTATAGGCAACAACTAGTTCCCCTTTTGTGCCTACACGGCGAACAAAAATGGTGTTGTACGGCTACCGTCCGGGGCGTTTGCCATCGGGCGGCTTAGCTTTGCACATAATTTTCGGCACGGTTATAAGCCGTTACCTATCTGCATCACAATGTTGTTATTATGAAAGGCACAATACTGCTATGAACCGTGGTTTTGCAATCGTTAAGTCGCGCGTTGCGGATGCTTTGGGCACTTCGGTGCTGCCGAAAAAGTTCATGACCTTTGCGGGCGTACATACTTGTTTTTTAATCTTTACAAACCTGCATGGCATCTTTATTAACACCCTGCTCATCCGTGTTACGGGGAACAACTCGATTACCCTGTGGTATAATGTAATCTTCTTTTTCTGCTTTGCGGTTTCTATGCCGCTGGGTGCCATCTATATGCGCAAGACCTCACCCAGCGTTTCATCCCGCACCGGGATTTTGTTGTATATTATCATGTACATCACGTTTTTTGCGCTGATGCTCACGGGCACCCTTGCCGTCGGCATGCCGATTATCGCCATTCTTTCGGCATTTGCCGCCACCGCGTATTGGATTGCCTACAATGTGATGCTCATCGAGTTTTCGGATGAGAACAACCGTGATGTCGGTCTTTCACTGATGGGCATGTCGGGCGGCATGGTTTCGCTGATAATGCCGGCGGCATCTGGGCTTGTAATCAGCAGCTTTTCGGGCATGGCAGGGTATTATGTGATGTTTGGCATCTCGCTCGCGGTTGCCATCGTCACCATTGTGCTGAATCTATCCAAGGTGCCTGCCATCCCCTCCAAAACCAAGCAAACCTATTTTAAGCTTGCCCTGCGCGATGTTTGCGGCAACAAGCTTTGGAAGGTCTGTATGCTGTGCGAGTTTGTCAAGGGGCTGCGCGAGGGAACATTTACGTTTTTTTTAAACGTATTGCTGTTCGGGGTGGTGCAAAATGAGGCGCTGATTGGGCTGAACACCTTTTTGTCCGCGCTGTTGAGCATCCTGGCAAACTGGACAATTGCGCGTTTTTTGCGCCCCAAGCACCGTATTCGGTGGACGTTAATCGGCGTTACCGTGCTGTTTGTTGCTAGCGGCTTGCTGCTTTTTAATCTGAGTGCCGCCACCATCATGTTAATGAGCGGTATCAATGCGTTCTTTAACATCATTTTACTCACTCCGATTTCGGCAATTATGTTTTCGCTGTTTGGCAGAACCGAAAACGGCGCAAAAGCGAAATACGAGTTTCTTGGCATTAAAGATTTTAGTTTGGGCATGGGCAGATGTCTTGGCGTAATCATCGTTCTTCTGTTTCCGCAGACGCAGATTGGCTACCTTGTGGCGATGTGCGCGCTGACGGCAACGCAATATATTACGGTGTTTCTTGCAAGCCGTACGGTCAAGCAGCTCAACGCGAACCGGCAGCAGATAGAGGCTGCGGAGGATTGACCTTGAGCGGGAGGGGAGTTGCAATGGACTATCCGGTCTTGGATAAACGGCTTAGTGCGGTGGCAGAATGGGTTCGCCCGGGCAGCGTGCTTGCGGATATTGGAACCGACCACGGCTACCTTACGGCAAATCTTGTGGGCAGGGGGGTATGCCCCCGTGCGTTTGCGTGTGACATCGGCTCTTTGCCCCTTACCCGCGCGCGGGACACGGTGGTGCATTATGGACTTTCGGATAAAATTAGCCTGATGCTATCCGACGGGCTGTCGGCGATTCCCCCGATGAGCGCGCAGGATATCGTCATTGCCGGCATGGGCGGCGAGCTGATTGTAAAGATTCTCGACGCATGTAGCTGGGTTGCAAGCGAATCGATTCGTTTGATTCTGCAACCCATGACAAAGCCGGAGGAGCTGCGCCGCTACCTGTACCAAAACGGGTACGAAATCATCGGCGAACGCGGCGTATGTGTGGGTAGGCACTGCTACACCGTCCTTTGTGCACACTATACAGGTAAGCGGATTCAATCTCCCGATGCGATAAAGGTCTCACTCGGTGGGCTGTGTGGCAGTACGGACGAGCAGTCCCGCGAGTATATCAGACGGCTTCTAAAAAAAGAGTGGCACAAAGCCGAGGGCTTGCTTGCATCCGCACTGCCCGACCGCGAGACGCTTGCAGGGCAGGTGCAGGAGTTTATAGAGCAAATCGAGCGCGCAACTGGAGTAACGCTTGATTAACTAAGTACATTTGAACCAGAAGGGGGAGCAACTATGGCATCGGTTGGCGAAATCTACGGCTACCTTGACCGGATAGCACCCTTTAAGCAGCAGGAAAAATGGGACAACTCCGGTCTTTTGACCGGCGACAAGCAGCAGCAGGTGACAAAGTGTCTGCTTGCCCTCGACATCACAAACGATGTGGTCAACGAGGCGGTGATATCGGGCGCGCGCCTTATTATCAGCCATCACCCCGTTATATTCGACGCGATAAAATCGGTTACCGCACAGAGCGAGCCGGTGGTATACCGCATGATTAAGCACGACATCTCCGCCATATGCGCGCATACCAACCTAGACCTAGCCCAGGGCGGAGTAAACGATGTGCTCGCTCAGGCGCTGGGGCTTAGACAGCTGAAAGGGCTCAAAAGCATCCCCACCGACGAGTACTTTAAGATTGTGGTGTTTGTCCCCAAGAAGGATGCCGAGAATGTCAAGCGTGCCATGTCTGCGGCAGGCGCCGGGGCATACGGCAACTACACCGACTGCTCGTTTGAGGTTACCGGCAAGGGGATGTTCCGCCCGGGGGAGCAGGCGCACCCGTTTATCGGCAAGCTTGGCACCGCCAAGGAGGTGCGCGAGGCGCGCATTGAGATGATCTGCCCCAAGAGCCGGCTCTCTTCGGTGGTTGCCACCATGAAAAAGGCGCACCCCTACGAGGAGCCCGCCTACGATATCTTTATTAACCACGCTATGAAGGACAGTATCTCCCTAGGCAGGGTGGGCGTGCTCGATAAGCCAATGAACGCCGACGACTTTGCCGCTTTTGTCGCGCAGCGCATCCGTGCAAGGGGTGTGCGGTACACCAAAGGCAGCGCGCCGGTTAAGACGGTTGCGGTGTGTGGCGGTTCGGGCGGGGAGTACCTTCCGTCTGCCATTGCTGCGGGCTGTGATGCCTATGTGACGGGTGACGTCAAACACAATGTGTTTATTGATGCAAAAAACAAAGACGTTACGCTGGTGGATGCGGGGCATTTTGCCACCGAGATGCTGGCGGTTTCGGTGCTGAAAAACCGGCTGCAGAACCAGTTTTCTGACGTGGAGTTTATCCTCGGTAAATCCTCCATGGAACCGATTAGTTATGTCTAATGCCGCGCGCTGCGAAGTCTATCGCGGCGCGCCTGATTTTTTAGAAACGGAGAATGCGATATGGCACTTGACGGAGCAACCCTGTCGCTGATTGGGCGCGAGATTTCGCAGACAGCGCTTGACGCAAGGGTGGATAAGATTCACAAGCCTTCAAAGGATGAGCTGATTATACAGATGCGTGCAAAGGGCGGCAACGTGCGGCTTTTGCTGAGTGCGGGCGCGGAGGGCGCGCGGATTCATTTTACACAAAACGCGCCCGAAAACCCGCAGACCCCGCCCATGTTCTGTATGCTACTGCGCAAGCACCTTTCGGGGGCACGGCTGTGCGCGGTGCGCCAGCAGGGGCTAGACCGTGTGCTGTTTTTGGATTTTGCCGCGACCAGCGAGATGGGCGATGCCATCACGCTGACGCTGTGCATCGAGATTATGGGAAGGCACTCCAACATCATCTTTATCGGCGAGGGCGGCAGGATTATCGACTCGGTCAAGCGCGTGGGGCTCGAGACCTCCAGCGTGCGGCAGATTCTGCCCGGAATGACCTATACACTGCCCCCGTCTCAGGCGCGGCTTAGTCTGCTTGACACCGACCCGCAGGATGTGGTGCGCGCCGTAACAGACGCGCGCGACGGCGAGCTTTCTAAGGTGCTGATGTCGGTGCTCGAGGGCGTTTCGCCAATTCTTGCGCGGGAGATCGCGTCGTTTGCCACCAAAGGTGCGCCGCTGCTCAAAAGCGAACTCACACAGGAGCATTGGGATCGCCTTGCCTTTTTTGTAAGGAGCGTAGCGGACATCCTACAAAACGGCAACGCCACCCCCACCGTGGTACTTGACGAAACGGGCAAGCCGATGGACTTTTCGTTCCTTTCGGTCAACCAGTATGGGGGCAAACTGCAAACGGTAGCGTACCAAAGCTTTTCGGAGCTGCTTGATGTATTCTATTGCGAGCGCGGGCGCATCGAGCGTATGCGGCAGCGTTGTCACGATTTGCTAAAGCAGTTAACCGGCACGTTGGAGCGCACCACCCGCCGGGTTGCAAACCAGCGCGAGGAGCTTATGACCTCCAAGGGCCGCCAAGAGCTTAAGATAAAAGGGGACCTACTGAGCGCAAACATCTACCGCGTCGCAAAGGGCGACCAGTTTGTACGGGTAGAGAATTTCTACGAACAGGAACTGCCAGAGGTGGAGATCGCGCTTGACCCTGTGCTGACACCCCAGCAGAATGTACAACGGTACTATCAAGAGTACCGCAAGGCAGCGACCGCGGAGGATAAACTGAAGGAGCAGATTGCCTTGGGTGAGCAGGAGCTTTCGTATCTGGAATCGGTGCTGGATGTGCTCAACCGAAGCGCGGGCGAGCAGGAGCTGATTGAGGTGCGCGAGGAGCTGATTGCGCAGGGCTATCTGCGCCGGCGCGGTCAGGCAAAGGCGGCAAAGACGAAACTACAGGGTCCGCTCCGCTACCGTTCCTCCGATGGCTTTTTGATCTTGGTCGGGCGCAACAACGTCGCAAACGACCGTCTGACCCTGCGCGACGCAAAGAAGCAGGATATCTGGATGCACACCCACGTGATACCCGGCTCTCACACCGTGCTCGTCACCGACGGCAAGACCCCGACCCCGCTTGCGATGGAGCAGGCCGCGATGATAGCGGCGTACCACAGCAAGGCGCGTGAGAGTGCGCAGGTGCCGGTGGACTACACCGAGATAAAGAACGTCAAAAAGCCGCAGGGCGCAAAGCCCGGATTTGTGATATACGACCCGTACAAAACCATCTTTGTTTCCCCCACGGCACAGCAGGTCGCCGCGCTGGAGGAAAAATAGGTAGCATACAAAACGGGGCGAACGCGCATGGCGTTCGCCCCGTGAACCGTTATAATGAAATCTCGATACTCGTAAAGCCTTGCTCCCGCAGCTTGGTGGCGTTCAAGGTATACGATTTGCCCTCAGACGGCGGTTGCGGGTCTAGGGGCTTTTCGTTGTACTCGTAATCCAGGAATTTGCTGCAACCTCGTACAATCGCACCGCAAAGCTCCTTAGTCTTCTCATCGAAGATCGCGTTGTCCTTGTCGCTTGTCACAAACCCAAGCTCCAGCAGCATGCTGGGCATTACGGTATCGCGGTTTATGGCATACTCTCCGCTGCCGCTTGCATGCCCTAGCTTCACCCCCCGGTTTGTAAAGCCAAGTGCCGCAAGACGGGATAAAATGCCCGCCCCCCAATCCTTATAGCTCTGCGGAGCCTGAGAGTGCAGCCAGATTTCCACACCATTCGCGGAAGGATTACTAAACCCGTTGCGGTGGCAGGAAAGAAACAGATCGCAGTTCTCGTTGTTGGCAAGCGCTGTTCGGTGCGCAAGGATGATTCTGCTGTCATCGTCCCGCGTTAATACCGTCTGCCAGCCCTGTGCTAAGAATTGCCGGTTTAGCTCGAGCCCCAGCGCAAGGTTGTCGTCCTTTTCCATACGCTTACCGAATACGGTGCCCGGGTCGTTCGCGCCATGACCGGGGTCAATACATACCTTTGGCATCGGCGTTCCCCCTTCTAGTTATTAGCCACTACGCCTAGTCCGTTCTGTTTGGCTGCTTCATGACGGTCTGGTCAAAGTATACGCTGCCCGCCGCGCAAAGCACCCCTTGTGTCAACCCCACAAACAACGCCATCAGTACATCCTGAAACCCTGTGATGACGGTGGTTGCGATTACCCAGATAACGGCGAGTAAAACGCCCGCGCCACCAAGGCTTATGGGGATATACTTATCCTTGACATGCTCGCTCTTTTTAAGTCCTATCCCGATAAAATACAGAACAGGAATCAGGATTAGCAGTTCAGGCTTAATGAATACGGAATAATCACTCATCTCAAATCCTCCTTTAATTCATCGATGCGACCGTGCGCAAGTTTTGTGCTTTCTTCTAATTTATATAGTCTTTCTATGAAATTATTATGCTTTTCAAGCTGCTTTTCGATATACTTTATCTTGGTCTGAATCTGACCATACACAACACCGAACGTGATGGCGTAGATGACGATCTGTATCCAAAATTCCATGCTTGGGGTTTCCATGTTTTTTCACCTCTTAGTTCTATTTTATTCTGATAACGGTTCGGTGTGTATCATGCAAAAGGAAATTAACCCTGTTAATTCGGGCATTTCTCGGGTTAATCGGCTATTTCCGAATCGGCTATGCGGCAACGCGAATGAGGGCGGCATCTGTAATACAGTTTGAAAACGTAAAAGTTGCATAGTTTTTATTGCCAAACAAGTAAAAATCCATTTTTTGTTCTGATTCTTTCGCTGGGCTGTAAAACAAACAAGTAATTGTGGTATAATATTTTTTAACAATGATACCCGAACAAAAGGGGAGGAACAATTCCATGGAGCAGCTTGAGCCAAAACGCGTTAGTGATTCGGTTACCGAGCAGATACAGATTTTAATGCCGGAGCATATCAACGGCTACAACCGACTGTTCGGCGGAAGGCTGATGGAGTGGATTGATGTGGTTGCGGCAGTGGTGGCGCGCCGTCACTCTGGCTGCAACGTGACAACGGCGGCGATAGACAACCTTCAGTTTAAATCTGCGGCATATGTCAACACGACCATCCTGCTCAAGGGGCGCATTACCCATGTGGGCAAAACCTCGATGGAGGTGCGGGTGGATACCTTTGCCGAAGACCTGTCCGGTCGTCGTCAGCTCGTTAACACCGCGTACCTAGTGCTTGTCGCCCTAGATGAGAGCGAACGCCCCACCGCCGTTCGCGGATTGATTCTTGAAACAGAGCAGGACAAATGGGAATGGGAGGCAGGCGAAAAACGCCATGCCCTTAGAAAACAACGTCGCATCGAAGCGTATTAACGCTTATCTTTAATACAAAATAAAAAAGCAGCCGCGCGGCTGCTTTTTTGTACTATATTCGAGTTCAAAACATTGCTTTTTATCGGTTACAACACGCTGGGTGTGCTGGGTTGGTCGGGTGTTTGGGGCTCTGAAGAAGAGGGTAGATCCTCCGATTCCTCCGCCTGATCCACGGGTTCTTCGTCCGTAACAGTCTCATCCGTCTGGGGCGAAGCGGTAACGAACGGCTCCAGCTTGTCTGCCGTCATGCTTTGACGATATAGCCCGTTTAGTTCAAGCTCGTAGTAGACATTCCCATTCGATGTAAACATCACGCTGTCAAACTTGGCACCAGTTTTTAACAGCTTATTCATCACGGTTTTGCAGCTCTCGGCAAATGCCCGGGCGGAAGGATAATCGCCGTCAAGCTCTATGGTGCAGCGTACCCAGTCGCCGGCGGTAAGAGAAGAGATGGTAAGGCTTTCGTCCGCCATTCTGGTGCGCAGGTCTACCGATACCGAAACCGTCGATACATTACTGTTGTTCCCCAGCTGCTGATAGCACAGGTCGTACAGCTCACCCTCCAATCGGTTTTCGGTGTAGTTGCGCTCGGGACCCCAATGCGTGTATGCAAAGGGGACCGCACTCAGGCACAACGTGGTGCCGATGAGCAGCGTGCAGACCACCATACTTAAAAAGTCGTATTTCAGCCTGGAGCCACCGATAATCGCAAACACCAATATTTCAATTCCAAGAAAAATCAGAATGGCAGGGGTAAATCGGAATATGGTTAACAGATTAACCGAAGGGTTAAATAGGCTGTAGATTGCAGTGCCGCCTGTTGCCATCAGGCTAAGCCCCATCGTAAACGTTCCGACCCGCCGAATCTTCGGGGGTTGCACCGGCAGGGGTGACGCGGTTGGTGGGGTAGCGGGCGCAGGGGGTGCGGTATATACCGTGTCGTTACTCATTGCCGCCACCTCCGTATTGGGTCAGGTCATCCTCGGCAATAGGTGCGGGCTCCTTTTTGCCCCTTAGCAGATACACGCCGAGCACGATAATCGCAATCGATACAAGCAGCGTGGGCAGGTTGCGCAGCAGAGTATACAGCGAGGGAATTAGGTCGCGCAGGTCGTATAGAAACGGCGAGACGAAGTTGTCAAACAACGCATACCCGCCAAACGCAATCAGCGCAATTCCGATAATCTTATGCCGTTTCTCAAACAGCGGTTTCAGGCGACCTTCAAAAAAGCCCTCCGAACCCGAAAACATCCGGTCGTCCTTCTGTCTTAGCCACTCGGGTGCAAAGTTTTTGTGGTTGTGCACAGTAAAGAAGGAATAAAACCACAACACGGGCAGAGCGAGCAGAATATACTCAAACCGAAGAAACGCTGCGATGAGAATAATGCCGAAGAACGCCGACATGGTCACTACACCCGTCTTCATCATGCCAAGATACATCTCTCCCGCACCGGGGATTAGGGAGCACAAAAAAATTAAGAACCTACTCTTTTTCATTTAGGGTATCTCCTTTCGTATCAAAGAATCGTAATCCGTCAAATTTGAAATAGGACTGCAGGTCGTCGGTCACATCGTCCGTCCACTGCGAGATACGGGTGGTCAGCGTCGCGGCGCTACTGCCGACCGAGGCGATCAGCTGGCTGTTTTTCTCCGCAAATTCTGTGCTGAACACCCCTGTGGTCCACAGCGTAATCGCAAGGCAAGCCGCAACGGCAACGCGGGTATACTTATTAAAGAACAGGATGCGCGCCTTTTGTTTTACCCGCTTTATAATGGTCTGTGCCTGTGTCTGCGGCGGGTCAATCAGCAGGCTGTCGTCGAGTGCGACCATATAAGCGTCTAGGCAGCGGTCGCAAAACGAGAGATGCTCGGCAAGCTCCAGACGGGTAAGCTCGTCAAGCTGCGTTTCGTGCACGAGAGAGCCAAGCGCAAAGGGGGTTATGTGTCCGTCCTGGTTAAAGTATTCGTTCATCCGTTCATCTCTCCTTTCAGCATATCCTGCAGACTGAGCTTTGCGCGGTATAGCTGCGTTTGTACGGTTTTTTTTGGCCGCTTTAGCGCCAGGGCGATCTCATCAATCGTTTTTTCTTCTATAAAGTACATAACACTTACCTTTAGATAAGGCTCTTTTAAAGAGTAGATTTTATTTTTAATGAGTGTCTCCTGTTCGCTTGTCAGTACAATGTCGTCGGGTAATCGCTCGCGCGAGACAACGTTCTCGCCAACCGGGGTGTCGCTTAGTACGGTGTGACGGTAGTAAGCGCTTTTTAAAAAGTCTTTGGCTTTGTTGGTCGCAATACGGGCAAGCCAGGGCTTTACCTTATCCTCTTCGCAGCTTTCAATATGGCAGTAGGCCGAAAGAAAGGTCTCCTGCGTCAGGTTCTGCGCCTCCTCGTAGTTCTTCACGAGCTGATAGCAAACGGTAAACACAAGGCGTTCGTACTGCACGACCATCGTATTAAAATGTTCCTGTGTCATCTTTGCTTCGTCATCACCACCCGGAAGTATTGATTTTAGCTGCGCTTGTTGCGGGGTAGTCCTTGGTACATCTCTTTTGTGAGCCGGTCACTGTCTATGTAACGAGATAACGGGGCACGCAACTTCAAACGAGCCCAAAAACGAAAAAACTCCCGCCAAGGCAGGAGAAAAATACACCAATCACAGCAATATATCTGTTTAAACTGTTCATGTTAGGTTAACAATAATTTGAAGTGCGCTTTTAGGAGGTACATAGAGTAGGCAAACCCAACAAATTATTATACACAAGGGAGTGAAAATAATACAGTTCTTTTATTGACACCAACGGGAAAAGGTGGTACAATAATATACTGTATCATCATGCCTAACTATGCCCTTGAGATATTTCATTATAGCATACAAGCTTTTAAATATCAAGTACATACAAGCAAAAACACTGTTTTGCAGTTTTAGCCTGTCGCAGTGTTTTGCGTATCTATATAAGTGGTTAAAAACAAGAATGGAGTGAGCATATGGTAAATGTCAAAGAGATGCACCTGGGCAAAAACACCCGCATGAGCTTTTCCCGTATCAATGAGGTGCTCGATATGCCAAACCTTATTGAGGTGCAGAAGAACTCTTACAAGTGGTTTCTTGAAGAGGGTTTGAAGGAGGTATTTGGCGACGTCTCTTCCATTACAGATTACACAGGAAATCTGGTTTTAACCTTTGTAGGCTACCGGCTGGAGGATAAGCCGAAGTATACAGTAGAGGAGTGCAAGGAGCGCGATGTAACCTTTGCAGCCCCCTTACGCGTTACGGCAAGACTTTTGAACAAGGAAACGGGAGAGGTCAAGGAGCAGGAGATCTTCATGGGCGATTTTCCGCTTATGACCGAGAGCGGTACCTTTGTCATCAATGGCGCGGAGCGCGTTATTGTTTCGCAGCTCGTTCGTTCGCCGGGTGTTTACTACGGCATGCAGTTTGACAAAACGGGCAAAAAGCTGTTTTCTTCCACCGTTATCCCAAACCGCGGCGCGTGGCTCGAGTACGAGACCGATTCCAACGACGTGTTCTATGTGCGCATCGACAAAAACCGCAAGATGCCCATTACGGTTTTCTTGCGTGCACTCGGTATTGGCAGCGACCAGGAGATTATCGATCTGCTCGGTGAAGACGAGCGCGTTTACGCCACCATTCAAAAGGACGGCACGAAGAATACCGAAGAGGCATTGCTTGAGGTTTACCGCAAGCTTCGCCCCGGCGAGCCGCCCACGGTAGAAAGCGCACAGACCCATATCAACGGTCTGTTTTTTGACGCGCGCAGATACGACCTTTCCCGCGTTGGTCGTTACAAATACAACAAGAAGCTCGCAATCGGCGGTCGTATTGCGGGTAAGGTACTCATGCGCCCCATCGCAAACCCCTTAACCGGTGAACTGATGGCGGAAGCGGGTCAGGTACTCACCCGCGAACAGGCGTGGGAGATTGAAGCCGCGGGCGTTGACACCGCCTATTTAAATGTAGAAGGCAAAGAGGTTAAGGTCATCAGCAACGGCATGGTCGATATCCGCGACTTTGTTTCGGTGGATGTTGAGGCGCTTGGCATCAACGAGAAGGTTCGCTTCTCGGTACTGCGTGAGATTTTGGACACCGTCTCTGATACAAACACCCTGCCCGAGCTTCTCAAGGCGCGTATCGACGACCTGATTCCCAAACACATCATCAAGGACGACATGTTTGCGTCCGTGAACTATATCAACAACCTCTGCCACGAGGTCGGCAAGACCGACGACATCGATCATCTGGGCAACCGCCGCATCCGTTCGGTGGGCGAGCTGCTACAGAACCAGTTCCGCATCGGCTTTTCCCGAATGGAGCGTGTCATTCGTGAGCGTATGACCCTGCAGGCGCAGGACATGGAGGTTGTAACCCCTCAGGCACTTATCAATATCCGTCCAGTGGTCGCTTCCATAAAAGAGTTCTTTGGTTCTTCGCCATTGTCTCAGTTCATGGATCAGACCAACCCCCTAGCGGAGCTTACACATAAGCGCCGCCTTTCTGCACTGGGTCCTGGCGGTCTTTCCAGAGACCGTGCGGGCTTTGAGGTGCGCGACGTGCATTACAGCCATTACGGACGCATGTGCCCGATAGAAACGCCGGAAGGACCGAACATCGGTCTGATCTCCTACCTTGCAACCTTTGCGCGCATCAACGAGTATGGCTTTGTTGAAGCGCCTTACCGCCGTGTGAACAAAGAGACGGGTCAAATCCTTGACGAAGTGGTCTATATGACCGCCGATGTAGAGGACGAGTTTGTAGTGGCGCAGGCGAACGAGCCGCTCGACGAGCAGGGCAGGTTTTCAAAGGAACGCGTAAACGCACGCTACCTTGACCAGATTCTTGAAGTGGATCGTGAAAAGGTCGATTTCATGGACGTTTCGCCCAAGATGGTTGTATCGGTTGCGACCTCGATGATCCCGTTTTTGGAGAACGACGACGCAAACCGTGCGCTGATGGGCTCGAACATGCAGCGTCAGGCTGTGCCGCTGCTCAAAACCGAGTCGCCCATCGTGGGCACCGGCATGGAGTACAAAGCGGCGGTGGATTCCGGCGTTGCGGTGGTTTCGCGCCATGACGGCGTGGTTGACCGCGTAAGTGCCGACGAGATCGCCATCCGCAAGACCGACGGCGGGCTTGAGACCTATAAGCTGGTTAAGTTTACCCGCTCGAACCAAGGCACCTGTACCAACCAGCGTCCCATCGTCGACCGCGGCGAGACCATCAAAAAGGGTCAGGTTATTGCGGACGGTCCCGCTACCTCAAACGGAGAAATCAGCCTTGGCAAGAACGCGCTAATTGGCTTTATGACGTGGGAAGGCTACAACTACGAGGACGCCGTGCTCATCAACGAACGATTGGTGCGCGACGACGTTTACACCTCAATTCATATTGAGGAATACGAAACCGAGGCGCGAGACACCAAGCTCGGCGCCGAGGAGATTACAAGAGACATCCCCAACGTAGGCGACGATTCGCTCAAGGACCTTGACGAGCGCGGCATCATCCGCATCGGTGCGGAGGTACACGCTGCCGACATCCTGGTTGGTAAGGTTACCCCCAAGGGCGAAACCGAGCTGACGGCGGAAGAACGCCTCCTGCGCGCCATCTTCGGCGAAAAGGCGCGTGAGGTGCGCGACACCTCTTTGCGCGTTCCGCACGGAGAGAGCGGTATCGTGGTGGATGTTAAGGTGTTTACCCGCGACAACTGCGACGAGCTGAGCCCCGGCGTTAACATGGTGGTTCGCTGCTATATCGCCCAAAAGAGGAAGATCTCGGTAGGCGATAAGATGGCGGGACGCCACGGCAATAAGGGTGTAGTATCCCGCATACTTCCGCAGGAGGATATGCCGTTCCTTGCGGATGGCACGCCGCTTGACATCGTGCTCAACCCCCTTGGCGTTCCGTCGCGTATGAACATCGGGCAGGTGCTTGAGGTTCATCTGGGCTACGCAGCCAAGGCGCTGGGCTGGAAGGTAATGACCCCGGTATTTGACGGCGCACGAGAGGCCGA
>JAEZDF010000127.1 GCA_023429685.1 Bacillota bacterium | reverse complement strand
CGTAGTAGCCGAAAATGTTTGTTCGTTCTACCCTTTTCTATAGCATACACCAATTAGCAGAATATATCAATATTACGACTGCCCAAAAATTATGAACAATCTTTGAAATCGATTACAAAAAAAGGGCGACCGACAAAAACGGTCGCCCTTTTTTTGTAGTATATTGTGGTTACGCGCGCCGCTGTGCGCCCAGTGCCTCGACGGCTTTTAGTATGCGCTTCATTGCGGCATCCGCTTGCTCGTCGGTCAGCGTCCCTTCGGCAGAGCGCAGCACCAGACTAAACGCAAGGCTCTTTTTGTTCTCGCCGAGCTGCTTGCCGCGATACACGTCAAATAACGCGACCGACTCAAGCAGTTTTCCTGCAGCGTTTCGGATTGCCTTTTCTAGCGTCAACACCGGCATCTCTTCATCGCAGATTAGCGCAATGTCACGGGTGACGGCGGGGTATTTGGGTAGCGGTTTGTAGCTCTTTTCCGCGGTGCGCGCCGCAAACAACGCGTCTACATCCACAGACGCGACATAGCAACGTGTGCCGATGCCATAGTTTTCTGCAACCAGCGGGTGAATCTCGCCCATCATACCGGCGCGAAGACCGCCCAACAGAATCTCGGCACAGCGTCCCGGATGGAAGGTGGGCGCGTCGGTGACCGCAGCGTAATCCGCCTCGGCGCAGATGGTATTCATCAGTGCCTCGACAATGCCCTTTAGGGTATAATAATCGGCATCTGGACCATACAGCCCGATGCCCAGCACGCCACTTTCGTGGGGTAGCTTCTCGGGGTCTGCGTTTTTAACGTAGATGGTGCCGGTTTCAAACAACATCGCCTCGGGGTTGCGGTTGTTGTAGTTGCGCGCAAGCACCTCTAAAATCGAGGGCAGCATGGTGGTGCGCATCACACTGGTTTCCTCGCCCAGCGGGTTGCGGATGGTTACACTGTCGCGCAGGATGCTGTCGGCAGGCAGACGAATCTTATCGTAGTATTTGGGGCTGATGAATGAATAGGTTTGCACCTGGTCGCAGCCGCAGGCGCGCATCACCTCGCTGATGGTGCGGTTAAACTGCTGCTCGGGGGTCAGTGCGCCGTCCGCCATGCCGCGCAGTGCGGTGACGGGGATGTTGTTATAGCCGTAGATGCGTGCAATCTCCTCCGCGATGTCCGCCTTGTGACCCACGTCGGCGCGGAAGCTGGGTATGGTAATCGTCTTGCCGTCACACCCAAACCCAAGGGAGGTAAGGATGCGCACCATTTCGGTTTCGGGCAGGTCTATGCCGATAAAGCGGTTAATCCATTCGGGCTCTAGGGTTACGGTGCGGGGCGTCTTGTCCGAATAATCCGCGTCTATCAATCCGTTGACCACGTCACCCACCCCAAGCAGCTCCACCAGTTCGCACGCGCGCTCCAATGCAGGCAGGGTGTTTGCAGGGTCAAGCCCCTTTTCAAACCGTCCGGATGCCTCGGTGCGCATACCGAGCTTTTTTGACGTGGTGCGTACCGAAGCGCCGTGGAACACCGCCGACTCAAACACCACGGTGTCGGTGTCGTCCATGATGCCGCTGTACTCGCCACCCATTACGCCCGCAACGGCCACCGGCTTTTCACTGTCTGCTATCACGAGCATCTCGGGGGATAGCGTGCGCTCCACCCCGTCAAGTGTGGTGATGGTCTCGCCGGGTTTTGCGTTACGCACTACAATCTGCCCACCCGCTACATATCGGTGGTCAAACGCGTGCATCGGTTGTCCGTATTCGAGCATGACATAGTTTGTAATGTCCACCAGGTTGTTGATGGGACGTACGCCGCTTGCCCGCAACCGCTCGCGCATCCAGCGGGGTGACGGCGCAATGCGCACATTCTTCACCACGCGGGCGCTATAACGCGGGCAGAGGGCGGTGTTTTCGATAGTAACCGACAACATTGCGTTAATGTCGCCGCCCGATTGCTTAACCGCAGGGGTGTGAAGCCTAAGCTCCTTGCCAAACGTCACAGCGGCTTCGCGTGCAAGACCGATAACCGACAGGCAGTCGGGGCGGTTGGAGGTTATCTCAAACTCCACCTTCACGTCGTTTAGCCCGATTGCCTCGCGGATGTCCTGCCCTACGATGCAATCCTCCTCAAGCAAAAAGATGCCGTCCTCAATCGCGTAGGGGAAGTCGTTGACGGTAAGCGAGAGCTCGCTCAGCGAGCACAGCATTCCGCAGGACTCCACACCGCGCAGCTTGCCCTTTTTAATCTTTACCCCGCCCGGCAGCGTAGAGCCGTCGAGCGCAACCGGCACTACTGCACCTTGTGTTACGTTGGTGGCACCCGTTACAATCTGTACCGGTTCGCCGCTGCCCACATCTACGCTGCATACCACCAGCTTATCGGCGTCGGGGTGCTGTGTGACCGAAAGCACCCTGCCGACCACGACATTTCGTATCTCTTCGCCCTCGGTCTCGTAGCCCTCCACCTTAGAGCCGGACATCGTCATGCTCTCGGTAAACTCACGGGGCGATGTCGTTATATCAACGTATTCGCTCAACCATCTCATCGATAGATTCATATTGCCCTCCATTCCGCCGCGTTGCGGCGATACAACTCATTGTAAAACGCATTTGCGTTGTTCTTTACGCTAAAACTGTGCCAAAAACCGCACGTCATTGTCGTACAGGTGGCGCAGGTCATCGATGTTATAGCGCCGCATGACGATGCGCTCAAGCCCAACGCCAAACGCAAAGCCGCTGTACTCCTCGGGGTCTATGCCGCAGATCGAGAGCACATTGGGGTGCACCATGCCGCAGCCCAAAATCTCAATCCATCCCTCGCCTTTACACAGGCGGCAGCCCTTGCCTTGACAGGAAAAGCACATCATATCCACCTCGGCGGAAGGCTCGGTAAACGGGAAAAAGTGCGGACGAAAACGTGTCTGCACATCCTTGCCGTACAACGCCTTAACAAATGCGTCAAGCGTGCCCTTGAGGTCAGACATCGTAATGCCCTTGTCCACCACCAGACCCTCTATCTGATGAAACAGCGGGGAATGGGTGGCGTCCACCGCATCGGAGCGGTACACCCTGCCGGGTGCGATGATGCGGATGGGGGGCTTTTTATTCTCCATCGTGCGGACCTGTACCGGCGAAGTCGCGGTGCGCAGCACGATGTTGTCCGAGATATAGAAGGTGTCCTGCAGGTCGCGCGCCGGGTGATCCTCCGGGGTGTTGAGTGCGTCAAAGTTGTAGAACGAGGTCTCTACCTCGGGACCCTCTGCAACCGAAAAGCCCATGCCAAGGAAGATTTCGGTTACCTCGTCAAGCACGGCATCAAGGGGGTGCTTTTTGCCAAGCTTTTTGCGTTTGCCCGGCATGGTAACATCCAAACCCTCAGCCGCAAGCGCCTTATCGCGCGCCGCTTCCTTGATAGAAGCCTGGTAGCGGTCTATGGCATCCTCTAGCTGGCTGCGCACCTCGTTTGCAAGCTGGCCGATTACGGGGCGTTCCTCTGCGCTGAGCGCACCCATCTGCTTTAAGATGGCGGTGAGCTCCCCCTTTTTGCCCAGATACTTAACGCGTAATGCGTCCAGCTCGGGTAGCGAGGTAACCTGCTCAAGCTCCGCTAGTGCATTTTGCTTAATCTGTAATAACTCCTGCTTCATAATAACTCATACCAGTCCTTTCCCTGACAATACGATTTGGCTGCGACCTGCAAAACGGCAACAAAAAAGCTCCCGCCCGCCGGGTAATCAAGATTACCCATGGGGCGAAAGCCGTAAAGACCTCCGTGGTACCACCCAAATTTCCGCCCCCGAAGGAACGGACACTCTTCGCGGTCTGTAACGGGACCAGCCGTCGGCGCCTACTTGGCAGATTGCCGTTGAGCGCCGCCGCTCGTGAGTGAACTTCGCGGTAATATCCGTCTGTGCGCTTTCAGCCGGTGGCGCACATTCTCTTTGGACGGCAGGGCTACCGTTACTCTCTCAGTCGGCACGTTGTAACAAAGTTAACAATAGCATATTGATGTGTTTTTTTCAACCCCTGTTTACCCGCCTCGTTTTTTCGCCAAAAAACCACGCGACAGATACAATCTATTTCCGAGGGAAGTCTTGAAAAAGCAGCGGTTTCGTCGTACAATAAAGAGGTAGAGAAATGCATGGCTTGGTATTGCAGCATCGAAAACCAGTGCAATCGTGCTGCGCCTTATAAAGAGAACAACGGGCAACAACCGAAAAGAGGCTATCGTATCAAATTCCAACCATCGAACTATTATCGATGGCGATTGGCTATGTATTTATTTGTTAGGAAGGAAAGGGTATACCAATGAAGTTTATTGTAGAAACATCCGCACGTCATGCGCACGTCAGCAAAGAGGATCTTAAAACACTGTTTGGTGAGGGTGCGTCCCTAACCAAAAAGAAGGATTTGTCTCAGCCGGGGCAGTTTGCCTGCGAGGAGCGTGTAACCGTTGTCGGTCCAAAGGGCAGCATCGCTGGCGTGTCTATCTTAGGTCCCGAACGTCCCGTTACACAGGTTGAGGTTTCGGCTACTGATGCACGTTCGTTGGGTATTGTAGCACCCATTCGCGAATCGGGCGATACCAAGGGCAGTGCGTCCTGCAAGATTGTTGGACCCAAAGGTGAAGTCGTTCTCAGTGAGGGTGTTATAGTGGCAAAGCGTCACATCCACGCTACCCCCGAGGATGCAAAGGCACTGGGCGTATCGGATAAAGAGGTAGTCGGTGTACGCGTAAAGACTGCCGACAGAAGCCTTGTGTTCGAGGATGTCGTTGTTCGCGTGTCCGACAAGTTTGCGCTTGCCATGCACATCGACACCGACGAGGCAAACGCCGCAGGCTGCGCAGGAATGGTCGAAGGCGAGATTATTCGTCTATAATACTGCATGCACGTTGGTATACGAATACGGGCAGAAGAAAAAGATCTAAATAGTGAGTAATAAACAACCCCCGCTTTCAGTGCGAACACGGTTCGCGCTGAAGGCGGGGGTCTTTGTTTTTTTATATGTGCTAAGAACGACCGGCTCTGTGTTCCGGGTCGCACAACAGCGCAAACGGGCTTAGAGCAACCAGTACGCACCCCGATGCAACCAGCAGCCACTCGATGGGCACCATATCGCCCAGCGGACCAAACAACAGCATACCAAGCGGCATAGAAGCGGTAATTGTAATCTGTACAATCGAAAACACCCTACCAAGCATCTCTTCCTCTACCGTTTCCTGTATCAAAACCGTTTCAACCGTACTGGCAATGGGCATGAAGATGCCGGAAACAAACATAATAAACAGATACAAATAAAAATTTCGCGCAATGCCAAGCAGGGCAAACGTAACGCCAAAGCCCGCGCAGGAGAGCATAAAGGTGGCAAGCTTGTTCTTAAAACCGCCCCATACCGAGATGATTACACCGCCTAGCAGCGAGCCTGCCGTCCACACCATCTCGTTTGCGCTAAGGCGCCAGACCTCCTCGCCAAAGCTGCGGGCTATCATGACTGGGGTTAAAAAAGCAGCGGGGGTAATCATGAAAAAATAGACCGCAAACAGAATAAGCAGTCGGCGCAGCAGCGGATGCGCTTTGGTGTAGCGAACCCCGTCGGCAAGCTGTCGAAGTGCGGATTGCTCCTTGTTATCCCGCTGGGGAAGCGCCACACGCAAAAACAGCAGGATACACACGGCAACCAGTGCGGATATCACATCCACAAACAGCGCAGTGCCAAAGCCCACCGTGGCAAGCAGTAAGCCGCCGACAGCAGGGGAGAGCAGCTGCAATGCGGAGGACAGTGCGTTGTTAAGCCCGTTTACCTTGGTCAGCTTGTCCATGGGTACAATCTGCGGAAGGATGGCAGACACGGCGGGAGCCTGCACGCCGCTGCCAAGCGAACGCAGCGCGGTGATGAAAAAGATCATCCCAAGGGAGCGAAATCCTGACAGAAACAGCACCGCCAAAACAAGGGTGGATACCGCCGTAAACAGGTCTGAGAGTATAATGATTATCTTGCGGTTGTAGCGGTCTGCCCAAACACCTGCAAACAACGAAACAATAATCTGCGGCACAAACGAACACAGCATGCTGACCGCCATCAACCAGGACGATTCAGTCTCGAGCGTGATATGCCAGATGACGGCATATGCCACCACCGACGAGCCGAAGAGGGAGAACATCTGGCTGGTCAAAAAAACGGCGGTCTTCGCTTTCCAGCTGTTTAATTGGTTGGTCATTTGTATCCTCCAAAATGAAAGTCAACTTGTAGTTGAACAGAATTAGTATAAACAGCAAAAAAAGAAGTAACAAAAAAGGCTTACGGTGAAAAGCTTCTAGCCCGTAAGACCTTTTGTGTAAGCTGTAAAGCGACCTATTTGCGGATGAACAATACGCCAAGCGTGTTTGGTCCGCAGTGGTTAGAGACGGTACACCCCGCGTTGGTTTCGAGGATTAGCTCAAACGGGGCAAGCTTTGCCACCGTTTTGCGCACCTTCTCCACCGTTTCGGTCGTACACAGGGGGTGGGTAATGAATATCCGCTCATAAACAATATCATCTCGTCCGCTTAAACGGTCGTGAACGTACGACTCCAGACAGTGGTCAAATCGACCCCGGTACTTTTTACCCACCGTCATCTTGCCGTCAATAACCTCGATGCAAGGCTTTAGCTGCAGCAAATTTGCACCCAGCATCGCAAGGGCAGAGCATCGACCGCCCTTATACAGGTAATCCAACCGGTCAATGACAAAGCTTGCCTCAATACGGGGGACAAGGTCAAGAAGCCTTGCGCAGATGTCGGCTGCCGAAGCGCCCTCTTTGGCCATTTTCGCCGCCTCGTACACAAGGTGCCCGCTGCCGGACGACAGGTTCTGCGAATCGACCACATACACGTTCTCAAGCTCTTCGGCGGCGACGCGCGCGTTTTGGTGGCACCCGGAAAAGCCCGAGCCGATGTTGATGTGAACCACCGCGTCGTACTCATCGGCAAACCGGCGAAACAACGCTTCGTATTCATACACGTTTACGGCAGAGGTCTTGCAGGCTTTGCCCTCAGTGTCTACAAAGCGGAATACGTCGGCGGGAAAGATGTCTACCCCGTCATGGTAGGTGGTATCCTCCACAACAATGCCAAGCGGTGCAAGGGTGATATCCAGTTCTTTAATAATTTCAGGTGATAAGTCACAGGTACTGTCTGCGGTGATTTTAACCACGAAAATCATTCCTCCCGGTATCTGTTATTGTTTGATGTAAGAATATGAGGCCGCTTAGAGGTGTACGAATCTATCGTTGCAAAAGCTGTTTTTCAAACAGGTAAAAAAGCCCCTTGCGTAACATGATGGTGCCCGCTTTATGATAACCGAGCCGCGCATACAGCTTTAGCGCGGATGGATTTCGCGAAAATGCATCAAGGCGCACCGACGAATACCCAGCCTTCATCAGCAGTTCGTGAGAAAGCTCCATGGTTTTGGTTGCAAGCCCTTGCCCCTGAAAAGCAGGATGCACACAAAGCCGATGTACGACGGCGTGGTGCCCTGCGGTCTCCCGCCACTGCCCATCAAGGTACTCCGTCTGTTGAAACTCGTTGAGCACTACGGCGGATGCAATACTGCCCCCAATAATAAGCAGGTGCATCTCACCGCGCTCAATGTCCGTTTGCAAATCCTGCGCGGTTGGGTAGAGTTCATCCCACTGCGGGATGCCCAGCGCGTTCATATGTGAAATGGCTTTGACAAACAAGTCAGTGACGTCGTTTAAATCCTCCGGTGTCGCAAGGCGAAAGGTTTGGGTCATACGATACTCCTTGATATGCCACTATTGCAGATATTATGACGTGAAAACACGGCGTTGCCGCACACTGCCCATCGGCGCAGTCGAGCATGAAAAGTCAGTAAAACGCTTTGGATTCATTATACCATAATTTGCACAACAAAATCCACTGCGTTTTTTGGCAGAATAGAATATGGGTACAAGGAAAAGGCGAGATAGAACATGTTATTATTTTAACAAAAAACAGATGTTCAACAGAGGATAATGTTCGATAATGTGAAGTTCACATGCGATTTGTTGTTAAATTCGCACAGTGCAGCTATACAAACGATATAGAATTTCATGAATGTTTATTGAGGTTGTTGACATTGCTGCGGGAAGTCTTATAATAAAAACACAATAACAAACATAAAAGAACAATAAAAAACATAGCGGGGTGGTAGCGTGCTTGCTCAGGAGCGCATTGAACGTATCTTAGAGCTAATCAACGATCAAGGCTTTGTAAAGGTCGAGGAGCTCGCTCAGCAGTTCGGCGTCAGCGAGATGACCGTGCGCAGAGACCTCGAGAAATGCCGCAAGAGCGGTGCGATTGTGCGGCTGCACGGCGGTGCCTCCCTTAAAAGCGAGAACGAGCACGAACAGCACTACGATGCAAAAAGCAGCACAAACCAACAATCCAAGCGAAACATTGCAAGCTACTGCGCGGCGTTGGTACGAGAGGGCAGCACGGTGTTTTTGGATACCGGCACCACCACCTATCAAATTGCCGAGCGGCTGTGCCGTATCCGCGACCTGACCATAGTGACCAACGACATTTTGATAGCCGGCATGTTGTTTCGGCGTGCTTCGCATACCGGCGTTCGCATCATTGTTATCGGGGGCGAGATGCAAGAGGGCACCGGCAGCACGCTTGGTCCGTTTGCCGAGCGGATGCTTTCGGAGATTCGAGTGGACATCTCGTTTATCGGCGCCGCTTCGATTGATACGGAGTATAACATTATGACGCCGACCATCGAAAAGGCGTTTTTAAAGCGGCTTGCCACCGGAATTTCGGGCAAAAGCTACCTTGTTGCAGATGCGTCTAAATTCTCCCGCCGCGCAATGGTGCGCATCAACAATCTGTCTGACTACACTGCGGTTGTTACCGATAAAATATTTACTCCAGAAGAACAAAGGGGAATCAGGGAAAAACGAATCAACATCATCTCAATACCAAACGAGGAGGAACAGGAGCTATGATGCAATGCGTTGTAATTGCCGACGACCTAACCGGAGCAAACGCCACCGGCGTGCTTCTGACAAAGGTCAACCTCACCACCTACACCGTAATGAACGAAGAACGAATATCACTTGAAAACCTTTCGTCCTGTGATTGTGTCGTGTACCCCACCGACAGCCGTAGTGTAGAACCAGATATTGCGTACAACCGCGTTTTTAACGTGGCAAGCATCCTAAAGTCGGACGAGGTCAAACTCTATTCCAAGCGCATCGACAGTACCCTGCGCGGCAACCTGGGCAGCGAAACGGACGCGATTCTCGACGTACTGGGCGACGACTGCGTCGCGATGGTGGTACCCTGCTTTCCGGCGTCGGGGCGCGTGTTGGTGGGTGGTTATCTGCTCGTAAACGGGCTTCCCCTACACAAGACCGAGGCGGCGGCGGACCCCAAAAACCCGATTAAAACCTCCAAAGCCCAAGAGCTGTTCGATGTGCAGTCCCGGTATCCGGTACAGAGCATTACGATGAACGACCTGACACAGGGTGAGGCGCATGTTATCGCCCGCATAAAAGAGCTGCGCGACCAGGGCGTTCGAATCATCCTGTTTGATTCCGTTACGCAGGAGGACATCGACCTTTGCGCCGACGCGGTATTAGCAAGCGGCGTTCCGTTTGTCGCAGTAGACCCCGGTGTATTTACCGCAACCGTTGCCCGCAAACGCATTGTTCCCATTGCGCAGCAGGCAAGCAGACGCATCTTGGTGGCGGTGGGAAGCGTAAACGCCGTAACTCGGATGCAGGTGGAACAGTTCTTGCTGTCTCAGCCGGTACACAACGTGTATCTTGAGGTGGGCGAACTGCTCGAGAGCGAGCAACGCCGAAGCGCGGAGATTCGCCGTGTGGCGGGCGAGATATTACAGGCGGGCGAGGGCTTTGAGGTTTGCAGTATCATCGGCTCGGGTCTTATACCCGAGAACAGGGTGCCGTTTGAACCATATATGCAGCGGTACGGATGCACTTCAAACGACCTTTCTCAGCGCATTAACGACGCAATTGCCGAGCTGTGCGACATCATCATTTCTGCCGACAGCCGTTTTGGCGGGTTGTATTCGTGCGGGGGCGATATCACCGTTGCGGTGTGCCGCCGGTTTGAGGCGGTGGGTATGCGCCTGCTCAGCGAGGTGGTACCACTTGCCGCTTTTGGTGAGTTGATGGGTGGACGCTACGACGGGCTGAAGATCGTCACAAAGGGCGGCATGGTCGGCGACCAAAACGCGCTGGTGACCTGTGTGCATTACCTGAAGGAGAAGTTATATATCTAGTAGAAGTAGTTGACATAACAACATTTTTGTAATTGATATTATAGTAGAAGTAGGAAAGGGGACAACTAGCATGGATAAACCAATTATCGCAATCCCAATCGGAGACCCCGCAGGCATCGGACCGGAGATCGTCGTCCGCGCTGTAGCGGACAAGCAGGTGCAAGAAACCGCACGCTGCGTGGTGGTGGGTGACAAGGCGGTCATTGAAAACGCCTACGGCATCACCGGTATTACGCTCAAAACCAACATCATAACAAGCCCCGAACAGGGCGACTACACCCCAGGCGTTTTAAACCTAATTAACATCAACAACATTGATATGGAAAAACTGCACATCGGCGAGGTTAGCGGTATGTGCGGCAAGGCGGCATACGAGTACATTGAAAAAAGTATTGCACTTGCCAACGAAGGCAGTGCCCATGCCGTCGCCACCACACCAATCAACAAGGAGTCGCTGAAGGCAGGGGGTGTGAATTTTATCGGTCATACCGAGATTTTCGGTGAATTGACCGGCACCGAAGACCCGCTGACGATGTTTGAGGTTCGCGGGCTGCGCGTGTTCTTTTTGTCTCGCCATGTGTCGCTGCGAAAGGCGTGCGATATGGTAACCAAAGAGCGCATTGTAGATTACGTCAAACGCTGCACCAAGGCGCTGGGGACACTGGGAATCAACGACGGAACCATGGCGATTGCAGGACTTAATCCCCACAGTGGGGAGCACGGGCTGTTCGGCGATGAGGAGGTACGCGAGGTCATGCCTGCCATCGAGCAGCTTCAGCAGGAAGGCTATCACGTCACTGGTCCCATCGGCGCAGATTCGGTGTTCCACATGGCATTGCAGGGGCGGTTTAATAGCGTGCTCTCGCTCTACCACGACCAGGGGCACATCGCAACCAAAACACTCGATTTTGAACGCACCATCTCGCTAACCCTTGGCATGCCCATCCTGCGCACATCGGTGGATCACGGCACCGCGCTAGACATCGCGGGCAAGGGCATTGCAAGCGCCGTCAGTATGATTGAGGCAATACTGCTAGCGGCGAAGTATTCTCCGGCATTCACCCATCGCTAATTGGCGGTCGATTAACTTAATCAATGTCGGAATAAAAACGAGCAATAGCCTGTACTTATGGCTTTTGCAAGGACATTCGCAGACAGTTTAAGTTAATTTGCTATAATGCCCCCAGTCGGGCAACGCAACCCCACATAACAGCATCACGATCTTTGGCACAACGTCGCAATTCAATGTATTTTGAGAAGGGAAGTGTACATTTTGGACGTAGCTGTATCCGGAACCCAGATGCTACTGGCATTGTTTATCGGTCTTGTTTTACTCATCCTGCTCATCCTAAAAACCAAGGTACACGCATTTATCGCGCTTATCATCGCAGCCATCACCATTGGTCTAATCGGCGGCATGGGCACAACCGCAACGGTAGATGCCATTTCCGCGGGCTTTGGCGGAACGCTTGGCAATATCGGTATCATCATCGGCTTCGGTGTGATGATGGGACAGATATTCGAGCTTTCGGGCGCCGCAGAGAAGATGGCAAGGACGTTCTTAAAGCTGTTTGGCAAGAAACGTGAGGGCATTGCCCTTGCGCTGACAGGCTTTTTGGTATCCATCCCCATCTTCTGCGATTCCGGTTTTGTTATTCTTTCCCCGATTGCGAAGGCACTGTCGAAAAACACAAAGAAATCAATCGTCGCGCTGGGTGTTCCGCTTGCTGCGGGGCTTGTAATCACCCACTCGCTTGTACCGCCCACACCCGGACCCTTGGGCGTTGCGGGAACCTTCGGTGTAGACATCGGGCAGTTTATCCTTATGGGCATCG
>JAEZDF010000124.1 GCA_023429685.1 Bacillota bacterium | reverse complement strand
CTTTTTTGTGGGCAAGCAGCATCGTGCATCGCGCCTTGAGTGTTTGGGGACCCTGCGTACTAAGATTCACAAAATCCCGAATCTGTTTAATCGACATGCCTGTATTCTTTAAGCAACAGATTAAACCGAGCCATTCCAGATCGGCGTCCGTATATTGGCGGATGCCACTTTGGGTTCTTTGTATGTGTGGCAACAGCCCTTCTTTCTCGTAATACCGCAGGACATGTGGGCTAAGCCCCGTTTTCTCCGCCACCATCTTCACTGTATACCCCATACCGGGCACCTCCGCCTTGATTGTAATTTGCTCTTGACTTAGAGTTGACGTTAAGGTTTATGATTATCGTACAGCATCCTTTCGTACAATGTCAAGAACTTTTAGGAGGATTACACATGCAATATACTTACTTGGGAAGAACCGGTTTAAAGGTAAGTCGCCTTTGCCTTGGCACGATGAACTTTGGACCGCGCACGGACGAAAAAGAGGCCTTTGCCATTATGGATAAGGCACTTGATGCGGGCGTGAATTTCTTTGATACGGCAAATGTTTACGGCAATCCGAACAACGGATACAGCGGCTGGACGGAGGAAATCATGGGTCGCTGGTTTGCCCAGGGCGGCGGCAGACGTGAAAAGGTGGTGCTTGCCACGAAGGTTTACGGTGACATGAGCGACGAAAACGACGGACCAAACGGTGCTCGCGGGCTTTCCGCCTACAAGATTCGCAGACATCTCGAAGGCTCACTGAAGCGGCTGCAGACAGACCGTGTAGAGCTGTATCAGATGCATCATATCGAGCGTCATGCTCCGTGGGAGGAGATTTGGGGCGCGTTTGAGGCGCTCATCAATCAGGGGACGGTGTATTACGTCGGCTCCAGCAACTTTGGCGCACGTCATCTTGCATATGCGCAGGCAATGGCCGATAAGCGTAATTTTTTGGGACTTGTCAGCGAGCAGCATAAGTACAGCCTTGTGTGCAGATTACCTGAGCTTGAGGTTCTGCCCGCGGCACAGGAGCTTGGTCTTGGACTGATACCCTGGGGACCGCTGGGCGGCGGTTTATTAAGCGGCAATGTGCTTACCCCTGCCGCCGGAAGCGCACGGTCTGCTGAAGCGGCGATGAACCTGACTGAGCCGCAGCGTGCTCAGCTTATGGCATACGCGGCGCTGTGCAACGAGCTCGGCGAGAGCGAGTCCAACGTCGCACTGGCATGGCTGCTTTCAAACCCCGCAGTAACCGCACCCATCATCGGGCCAAGAACCTTGGAGCAGTTTGAGAACTCGCTTCGTGCAGTGGAGATTGCGCTGACTGACGATGTGCTTAGAAAGCTTGACGAGATATTCCCCGGTCCGGGCGGAGCCGCGCCGGAAGCCTACGCATGGTAATGCACCGGCTTTTAGCAAGCTGTGGGCGAAATATTTCTCACGGCACTTGATGCCAGAAAGGACTGGTAACAACGATGAAATACAACAATCTTCCCGGCACGAGCCTTAAGGTGTCGGCACTTAGCCTTGGCACGATGATGTTTGGCGGGCAGACGAATGAAGCCGACAGCCTTGCCATCATGGACTACGCCTTTGAACAAGGCGTGAATTTCTGGGACACCGCAAACGTATACAATCAGGGCGAAAGTGAGCGCATCGTCGGAAAGGCACTCAAGAACCGACGCGACGACATCATTCTTGCCACAAAGGTCTTTGGTCAGATGAGCGAAGGACTAAATGACAAGGGGCTTTCTCGCCGCAATATCCTGTCCTCCGTGGATGCCAGTCTCGCCCGCCTGGACACGGACTATATCGATGTGTACTACCTGCATGCCCCTGACTACGAAACCGAGATTGAGGAAACACTAGAGACGATGACCGGGCTTGTCAAGGCAGGGAAAATCAGATATATCGGGGTAAGCAACTATGCAGCGTGGCAGATTGCGGATATGCTGGCGGTCTGCGATAAGCGCGGCTATATCGCACCGATTATCACCCAGAACGTCTACAATGCGATTACGCGTGGCATTGAAACCGAGCTGGTTCCCTTTTTGCAGGCGCACAAGCTGGGTATGGCGGTATATAACCCCATAGCAGGCGGACTTCTCGCCGGAAAGCACCGCCCCGGTAAGCCCGCGGAGAATACCCGCTTTGCAGGTAACGAGATGTACTATAAACGCTATTGGTCGGATGATAACTTTGCCGCCGTGGAAAAACTAACCGAGATAGCGGCGGCACACAACATGAGTGTGTTACAGCTCGCCATGAGATGGTGTGCAAGCCGCTCGGGTGTCACAAGCATCATCAGCGGCGTAAGCAAGCTAGCCCAGATTGAGCAGAATATTGCTACGCTTGAGGGGGATTCTTTGAATCAGGAGATCTTAGCGGCATGTGATGCCGTGTGGGGTTCTTTGGCAGGCACACGCTTTGGCTACAATAGATAATTGAATTGGAGGGATACAACCATGCAATACAGAAAACTTGGTAACACCGGACTGAAGGTAAGCGAGATTAGCCTTGGAAGTTGGCTGACCTACGGCAACGCGGTGGAGAACGAAACCGCAATCAAAACCATTGATAAGGCCTATGAACTAGGCATCAACTTCTTTGACACCGCCAATGTATATAACCGAGGCGAAGCCGAAAAGGTGGTGGGCGAGGCACTGGGCAAATACGAGCGGAGCTCGTACGTTTTGGCAACCAAGGTCTACTTCCCCATGGGTGACGGACCCAATGATCGGGGATTATCGAGAAAGCATATCATGGAATCTGCGCATGCCAGCTTAAAGAGATTAAAGCAGGACTATGTGGATATCCTGTACTGTCACCGATATGACCCCGAAACCCCGGTTGAGGAGACGCTTCGCGCATTCGACGATCTGATTCGTCAGGGTAAGATTTTGTACGCGGGCATCAGCGAATGGTCGGCAGTGCAGATCGAAGAAGCGATGCGCATCGCTGATAAGAACCTGATTAACCGTTTTGTGGTAAACCAGCCCCAGTACAGCATGTTAAATCGGAAAATCGAGGCGGAGGTCATCCCCGTCAGCGAAAGAAACGGCATCGGACAGGTGGTGTTCTCGCCGCTTGCGCAGGGACTGCTGACCGGAAAGTACAAAAGCCTTCATGACATCCCCGCAGACAGCCGTGCCGCCAACGATAAGATGAACTACTTTATTAAGGGCTTCTTGAATGAAACGACCTTCGAGAAGGTAAACAAGATCTCCGCTATTGCGGATAGCCTCGGCATCCCGATGGCACAGCTTGCACTTGCGTGGGTGCTTCGACTGCAAAACATTTCAAGCGCGCTGATCGGCGCAAGCAGACCAGAACAGGTTGAGCAAAACGTAAAGGCCTCGGGCTATGCCCTTTCTGATGATGTTCTTTATGATATTGAAGATGCGCTTCTATAATTTTAAAATAAGTTTTAAAATGTGGCATACCGATAGCACGGACGCAACATACCGATTCATGTTCCATTGCGTCAGGACTTGACCCCTCTTCTATTTGCGCAAATTACTAAAACAGTATAAAAAAGAAGTCGATTTAAATAAATCGGCTTCTTTTTTCATAAGGATGCTGTTACTGACACCTGGTTTTCTAAAAACCGCGCATATCATTATTGACATATGCCACAAATGGTGATATCGTATGGTTAGTTAATGACATATGCCAGTAATTCATCGTGTAAGGAGGGGAGAACAATACCCAGACCGAGAAAGGGGCGGCGTGTCTGCCGTATGCCAAAAAGCCAAAGCTTCGGACCGTTGGACACCACTGATAACGAGCGCAAGGTTGTGGCAATGTCTGTGGATGAATTTGAAACCGTCCGTCTGATTGATCTGGAAGGGCTTAGCCAAGAGCAGTGCGCACAAAGCATGGGGGTTGCACGCACGACCGCACAGGCTATTTACAGCAGCGCCCGCATAAAACTAGCACAATGTCTGGTTAACGGGCTTGAGCTATCCATTGGCGGGGGCGACTATGTGCTATGTGACGGGGGTACCCATGAGTGCGGTCACTGCCACAAAAAAAGATGCCATCGGGAGCAGGAACAAACATAGCAATAGGCCCTATGTCATCTCTGTCTGTCAATCAGGGGCAGGCAGCCTTTGCACCCCCCGAAGCAGTAATCACCCCAATCAAGCATTTTTTATTAGAAAGAGAGGAAAACCAGCATGAGAATCGCGGTAACTTTGGAGAACGATCAGGTGTTTCAGCATTTTGGGCATACGGAGAAGTTTAAAATATATGATGTAGCGGACGGTGAAATTAAGCTAAAGACAACAGTAAATACGAACGGAAGCGGGCACGGCGCGCTCGCGGATATCCTGAAAAAATTGCAGGTGAACGTTTTACTGTGTGGCGGAATCGGCGGCGGCGCAAAACTTGCTTTAAGCGAAGCGGGCATCGCGCTATACGGCGGCGTGTCAGGTAACGCCGATGAGGCCGTGGAGGCATTTTTAGCAGACCGACTGGATTACAACCCAGAGATTACCTGCGATCACCACGGCGAGCACCACGACGGGGCTTGCGGGGAACACGGTTGCGATAACCATAATCATCACTGAGCAATCTAACACCGCATAATGCTTTACAGACCCCCCGAGTAATAATCGGGGGGTCTGTTGTATTGTACTAATTTCAGGCAATTCTGAAATGAGCGAATTGTCCATCTAAGCCGAATACTCTTACTGCTTGCTCCAGCTCCGATACCGTGTGTCACGCCAATTGATACAGGGTGATATGCACGCTGTTGGGCTCACTGCCTACCGTTAACTCCCCCACATATACGCCCGAATTCAAAAAGGCGTAGGGGCTTTGGCTGCTTACCTCAAAGCGCGGAACCGTTTTGATTCGTGCATCGGCAGAATCATCGATAACCCCCTCGTTTTGCACGCTAATCATTACACCATCGTCCGTTTTAATCCAGTACTTCGCAAATACGTGAGAACGCGTCGTTGAGATGCGCGTGTTCCAATCTGCCCCGCCTGAACAAATCTGTCCGCGCAGAAGTGGCCCCTCAAATCGTCCACCCGTGATGGGAATGATGCACAGCTCGCGCCCGGGTGTGCCCCCCACAAACTGTACTTCCCCGAGCGTTACATGAAGTTTCATTAAAAGGCTTGCTTCTAGCTGCATATTTTATCTTCCTTTCTTTATTCTCGTTGCACCAAAACTTGTATGGTAGATAGATGCACTCCATTGCATCCATTATATAGCTAATAAACTTATAATGTCTACGAAAAAATCTTCGCTAAAGCCATAAATGCAAGCTTTTGCTCGATTTTGTTCGGACATTATAAGTTAATTAGCTATAAACAGTTTTTTGCTTATGCGCTACTGATAATGCGTGGTTTTTAACAACCATGTGCCTAAAAACAAAAAAACAGCGCGGTTAAACAAATGCGGCTGCTCAAGCAGTGCGGTATAGTGAAGATATTAACAACCGAAGGGGGCTTCACTTTTGAAACAGACATTTGACCAAGCGCGGGTAACCGTAAAACAAGGCGTTTTGCAGGGCACTACAGAAGGCAACCTCAAGGTATTTCGGGGGGTGCCTTATGCAGCGCCGCCACTTGGGGATAAGCGTTGGAAGGCGCCGGAGGCACCGGCACGCTGGTTTGGCGTACGCATGGCGGATCGCTTCTCTGGTGGGGCGTTGCAGGCAGACGGACGGGCACACTGGCCCAGCGAGGACTTTGAGCTTTCGGCTAAGATGGACAGTGAGGATTGCCTGTATCTAAACATATGGACGCCCGCTAAGACCCCGGACGAAAAACTCCCCATCTTCGTGTGGATTCACGGTGGTGGTATGGTGGCGGGTACGGGAATGGCACCCTTTTTTGAAGGGGAGCGCCTTGCCGCGCAGGGGATGATGGTGGTTACCATCAACTACCGTCTGGGTTTATTCGGCTTTTTGTGCCACCCCGAATTAACCGCCGAGGCACCTTATGGTAGCAGCGGCAACTACGCCATCTTGGATATGCGTCAGGCACTTTTGTGGCTACACGAAAACGCCGACCGTTTTGGCGGCGATGCCCAGCGCATTACCGTAGGCGGACAATCGGGTGGCTCGGTGGGCACCTCTTGTCTGCTGATGTCTCCGTTGGTATCGGGGCTGTGCAGTCAAGTTATCATGCAGAGTGGCTGCCCGCTTTTGGGCGGCATGATGGACGCAAAGAACCGCGACGAAATGGAGCAGGATGGTGTGGCGTTTGCCGAAGCCGTTGCCTGCAAAAGCATCGCCGAGCTGCGCGCCATGGACGGCTGCGACCTAATCGAGGCAAGCCTGCGTGTGCCCTACACCCCCAACTACTGCATCGATGGCTATGTGTTGCCCGACTCCCCCTATGAACTATTTACTTCGGGCAGATTTAACCCGATGAACTTTATTGTAGGCTTTACCACCGAGGAGTTTGGATCGTTTGGTGTGCCGCATGATATTGCGATCACTTCCGAGGCGTTCGAACGTTATATTAACAAGGTGTTCCCTTCTGCGTTGGCACCCGAGCTTCTCGCCCATTACCCTCACGAGAACAGCGGCGAGGCGTTAAAAAGCCTGCTGAGACTGCTAGGCGATCTGATGTTCCTATCCGCAGCCCGGTTGGGTGTGGCGGGGGCACAAAAGGGTGTCGCCTCCTATGTATACTATAAATCGCGTCCCGATGCCGGTGAGCGCGGGCAACGACTGGGCAGTACCCATTCCTCCGAGCTGCCGTATTTGTTTGGACGAACCGAACCTTGCATTATCAACCCCGCCGGTATGGACGAGGCGGAGCGCGCGTTTGGCACGCAGCTGATGGCATACTGGGTAAACTTTATCAAAACCGGCTGCCCCAACGGTGCGGACACCGAGGTGGAATGGCCCCGCTGTGAAGAACTTTTTACCCATCTGGATCTGGGTACAACCATCCACACCGCCACCCCGCAGGAGACTGCCGTTTTGGCGCAGCTAAATACCATGCTGACTGAAAAGGACGAGCGCTCCACCCGTGCGTATATGGATACCTCAGAACTGGGTTACCCTTCGTTGTTTGCACCCCGCTAATCATTCTCATCTAGTCAAAAAAACCCTGGAACGCGGCTGCGTTCCAGGGTTTTTACTGTTGTATGCGTTGTTTACTCTTTCGTAGTAAATACCCAGTCCAGACCCTTTTCAATATGAGAATCCCAAAACGCCCAGTCGTGTACGCCGGGGCTAGTGAGATAAACGTGCGGGATCTTGACTTCCTCCAAAAAAGCACTAAAGTCATTGTTCTCGTTGTACAAAAAGTCCTCGGTGCCGCACGCCATAAAGATACGGGGGATTTCGGCGTTTGCTTCCACCAGTGTCTTCGCCAGATGCTTGGGGTCACGGTCGCTACCGCGGATAATCTCAGGCTTGCCGAATACGTGGTCGAAGTACGCGGCACTTGCCATCGGGTTGCCATGCTGCTCGGTTTGTGCTGCCAGCTTATCGGTAATCAGCGCGGAGGAAAGCGCAATGACATTGCCAAACAGCTCGGGGTGTTTTAGACCGTTCAGTATGGCGCCATAGCCGCCCATAGATAGACCGCCAATGGTGGTATCTTCCTTTTTACGGCTTAGGGGGAACACGTCACGGGCAAACTCCAGCACCTCACAAAGATACTGCTCATACATCGCGTCTCTGTGCGCGTCGTCCACATAAAAGCTGTTTTCGCCGCTTGGGCAGATTACCGCAATGTGGTGCTTCATCGCAAGCTGTTGGATGCGGGAGCCATACAGCCAGTCGGTATGAATACCCGAAAAGCCGTGCAGGAGCATAACCGTTTTAAGCGGTCCGTCGCTTTGCGTCTGCAGCTCCGGCGGCAGACCCTTGTTTTTTTCCACCGGCAAGATCGCCGTCAATTCGGTAAGGCGATGAAGCGTATTGGAAAACATCGTAATATTAAAGATAGCCATGGTAATAACCATCCCTTTCCGGCGCCCTGCGCCCCAAGGGCACAAAACACCTTGAACATATAAAATAGCGATGCGGTTTTGCCGTAGATGGAGCTGTACTTCAAACAGCTATTATTATAAAGGTTGGAGGGACATCTTTCAACCCTTGAACCTGTTTTTACAGATAGGTAAACGGTTCTTTTGCATCTACAAAATGAACGGGAACCGTCAGCAGTTCCTCCAGCCAGGAGCACATGTGCTTCATACCCCACTCCTCGGTTCGCTCATGCCCCAGCACAATCATGGCTTTGGGCAGACCAAGCTGCACGGCATCGCCCATGTATGCGCAGGTAGTCCATTCGGTAATTTCGCCGCACACAAGCACATCGATGCCCTTTTCCTCCATAATCTGCATGGGCATCTCCTCTATGCCAAAGCCCAGGCTACCGCCGCCCACCAGAACCCCTACCCGCGAGCAGGGCATGGAAATGTCGCCAATAACCCGCAGCGTATCCATCTGCAGCTTTTGTTTAAACTCCTGCGCCAGCTGACCTAACGTGGTTTGCGGCAGGTCATAATAATCGCTAAATCCCTTGATGAAGCTAGCCATACCACCTTCGCCAAACTTTTTTTCCACCGGCGGAAGTGCGTATTGCTGCCATCCCATCTCTTTGATAAAGCCGTCGTAGATGCCGTCGGGCTGCGTCATGTGAATCAAATCATGGTTTCGCCAAATAACCATGCCGGTCTCTTCAATCAGCTTTTTCTTTGCAAGATACACCGGGTCGGACTGGCACCAATCAACAGTGTCGTTTCCTGTAAAATAGGTGGGCTCGTGGGTGATAATCATGTTTGCACCCAACCTAGCCGCCTCACGAATTACGTTTGCTGTAGCCATAAAACTGGTTACAACGGCCGTTACTTCCGTTTCGGGGTCTCCTGCCTTATAACCGTCACAGGTATTGGGCGGTGTGGGTGACACGCCGGAGTGCTTAACTATCTGTGCTACAACGTCTTTTGCTTTCATTCTTATGACCATCCCTTTCCAATGCACTGCGCCCGATGCCACGGATGGCACGATACGCCATGAAGCAATGCGGCGCGACGTTACCTCTGGTAAAGCCTTGCTGCGAAGTTGTTTTAGCAGGGTTGCGTGATATTCTCTTTAGCTTGTCTTCTTACCCTTTAACTGCGCCCACTATGACACCCTTAATCAGATACTTTTGTAAAAACGGGAAGATTACAAGAATTGGCAGAATTCCAATAACAGCCAGCGACATACGAATTCCGTTGCTGGGCAGGGCGATTAACTGTCCGCTGGTTATTGCGCTCGCTTGACCAGAAGCCAAAAACTGAATGTTATTCATCATTCGCATCAGCAGGTTTTGTATACCAAAGAGCTTGGGCGACTCCACATAATACAGGGCATTCATCCAGTCGTTCCAATAGGCAAGACCGGTGAACAAGCCTACCGTAACGCTCACTGGAACAGCGAGCGGCAGCATGATGCGAGCCAAGATTTGCATCTCATTTGCCCCGTCAATCTGTGCGGATTCGATAAGCGCGGCGGGAATATTGTTTTTAAAGTAATTTCGCACAAGCAGTATGTTCATGGCTCCCATCAAATAGTTGGGGATGAGCAGTGCCCATATAGTATCGTTGATATGAAAAATCCGCGTCCACATAATGTAGCTGGGTACGATACCGCCGTTAAACAGCATGGTGAAAAACACAATGAACGCCAACACATTTTTATATTTAAAGTCGGCGCGGGACATGGGGTACGCAACCATCGTGGTAAGCACCAGGCTAATTACCGTGCCTACCGCAGTAACCAGAATCGACACGCCGTAAGCGCGAAAGATTACGCTAGACTGCTGAAGCATATACAGGTAGGAATCCATGCTCCATTTTTTAGGGATAAAGCTGTAACCGTTCGCTACAAGCGCCGCCTCGTCGGTAAACGAGGAGATGATAATTAAAAGAAGCGGCAGCAG
>JAEZDF010000081.1 GCA_023429685.1 Bacillota bacterium | reverse complement strand
TTTTGATTTTCTCATGATCCCCGTCAAACAGTTCCACAAAGCTAGCCTGCGTGCCGGTGGTACCCTTTGAGCCGAGTAGCTCAAGCGACGATATGCGATACTCAAGCTCGTTAAAATCATAAAGCAGTTCGTTCATCCACAACGTCGCTCGTTTGCCCACCGTCGTAAGCTGCGCGGGCTGCAGATGGGTGTACGCAAGCGCCGGTAGGTCCTTGTATTTGAGTGAAAAATCGTGCAGCAGCGCAATGACGTTAAGTAGCTTTCTTCTGACGACGCAAAGCGCCTCGCGCATAATAACAATGTCGGTGTTGTCACCAACATAGCAGGAGGTTGCGCCAAGGTGGATGATGCCCTTCGCCTTTGGGCACTGCAGCCCATAAGCGTAAACATGTGCCATTACGTCATGGCGTACCAGCTTTTCGCGCGCGTTTGCCTCCTCGTAATTGATGTTATCGGCGTTTGACTCAAGCTCAGCAATCTGCTCATCGGTTATCTGCAACCCCAAAGCTTTTTCTGCCTTGGCAAGCGCAATCCAAAGCCTGCGCCATGTTTTGAACTTTTTATCTGCAGAAAACAGATACTGCATCTCTTCGCTTGCATACCGTGTGCAAAAGGGACTTTCATACGAGTTGTGCAAACAAAAACACCTCCGAATTTTATCGTCTGCGGGTTGTCCTTTTCCGCAATGTGGGATACCAAATCATTATACCACTAATTCAACCTGTTGTGCTAAGAATTATAATATTATCTGCTCTGTAAACAGAAATCTAGTTCACTCGTCTGCTAGCAAAAAGCGGTCGGACAGTACTGGACTGTCCGACCGCTCGGCACACATAAACAGGGACTAGACCGTTTGATTCAGAAGTTTTCTAACAGAAACAAGTTTTACGCACAGACAAAACAAATCCATTGCGGCTTTTAACTCGTCAATTGGCGGAAAGGTTGGCGCAATGCGAATGTTGTTATCGGACGGATCATTTCCATAAGGGTATGTAGCCCCTGCGGGAGTAAGTACCACGCCCGCCTCTGCGCAAAGGCGCACAACATCTTTTGCACAGCCATCCGGGACATTGACCGAGATAAAGTATCCACCGTTTGGCTTGTGAAACCTTACAATCCCAAGCGGAGAAAGCTCATCGGTTAATCGATCAATTACAAGATTAAACTTTGGAATTAGCACTTCTGCTTGCTTTTTCATATGGGCTTTTATGCCGTCCATGTTTTTGAAGTAACGCGCATGACGCAGTTGGTTTAGCTTATCGGGACCTATGGTTTGAATGGTAAGCAGCTTTTTAATAAACTGGGCATTGTTTTTTGATGTCGCCATAACCGCCACGCCTGCGCCCGGGAACGACACCTTAGAGGTGGAAGCATATTCAAATATCATATCCTCTGTTCCCACCGCTTTGCACTCGGTAAAGATGTTTTTAAGCGTATCGCTGCCCTCAAGGTCGTGCACGATATATGCATTGTCCCAAAAAATTCTAAAATCTTCGGCAGCAGGCTTTAGCCGTGCAAAACGTGCAACCACCTCGTCCGAATAGGTAATGCCATCGGGGTTTGAGTACTTGGGCACACACCAGATTCCCTTGATGGATACGTCGGAGGATACAAGGCGATCCACCTCATCCATATCAGGTCCATCATCCTTCATGGCAACTGTAATCATCTCGATGCCAAACTGCTCACAGATGGCAAAGTGACGGTCGTAGCCGGGGGACGGACAAAGGAACTTGACGCTTTCTAGTTTTCCCCATGGTTTGCTAGAACCATAAACACCGTGCATCAACGCGCGCGCAACAGTGTCGTACATCATGTTTAGGCTGGAGTTTCCGCCGACAATAATGTTTTCCGCAGGAACGTCGAGCATCTCGGAAAACAGGCGTTTTGCCTCGGGAATGCCGTCGATACCGCCGTAATTTCTGCAGTCTGCGCCATCCTCAGAATTCAAAATGTCTTTTCCCGAAAGGCAATCAAGCAGCCCGTTTGAAAGGTTAAGTTGCGCGGAAGAAGGCTTGCCGCGGGACATGTCAAGACGCAAACCCGCCACCAGAAGCGTATTGTACTCGGTTGACCACTGCTGTTCAAGCTGGATTAACTGTTGTTTTGGTAACTGGTGAAGCATATTCATATTTCTATCCCCTGTAAACAATGACTTTTTGTGTGACAACATTTTAACGTTATAATTATAATATAGCTTCACCTATTTTGCAAGATTATTTTTTTCATCCTGCATAAACGAATTTAAACTATTATATTCTTAAGCCCGTAATCCTGTTAAAACTCACACAGTCCTGCCGTTCTGGGGAACGGAATGACATCGCGAATATTCGAAATACCAGTAAGGTACATCAAAAGACGCTCAAAGCCAAGCCCAAAGCCCGCGTGCTTGGTGCCGCCGAATCTGCGCAGGTCAAGATACCAGCCATAATCCTCGATGTTAATCCCAAGCTCTTGCATACGGTTGACTAATAGGTCGTAGCGCTCCTCGCGCTGGCTGCCGCCGATAAGCTCGCCTACGCCCGGCACCAGCATATCCATGGCTGCAACGGTTTTGCCATCATCGTTTTGCCGCATATAGAACGCCTTAATCCCTTTGGGGTAATCGGTAACAAAAACAGGCTTCTCAAACACCTTTTCGGTCAAATAACGCTCATGCTCGGTCTGCAGGTCGCATCCCCATGATACGGGATATTCAAACTGCGCGTTGTTCTTCTCAAGGATTGCAACTGCGTCGGTATAGCTAACGCGTGCAAACTCACTGTTTACAAGCTGGGTAAGCCGCGTAATCAGCGCCTTATCCTTGTCGTAAAAGTCGTTAAAGAACTGCATCTCCTCGGGACAAGCCTCCAGCACATGGCGGATCACCGATTTCACCATCTGCTCTGCCAATAGCATATCGTCTGCAAGGTCTGCAAACGCAACCTCCGGCTCAATCATCCAAAACTCCGCCGCATGACGGGGGGTATTGGAGTTCTCTGCGCGGAAGGTCGGTCCAAAGGTATAAACCTTACCAAAGGCAAGCGCCATGCACTCGGCTTCCAACTGACCCGAAACGGTAAGCCCAGTCTGCCGACCAAAGAAATCCTTCGAAAAATCAACATGACCGTGCTCATCCGTTGGAGGATTTTGCTCACTTAGTGTGGTGACGCGGAACATCTCACCCGCGCCCTCGCAGTCGCTTCCCGTAACAATTGGGGTATGTGCATACACAAACCCATTGTCGTGAAAGAAGCGGTGAATGGCATAGGATGCCTCTGAGCGTACACGAAACGCCGCGCCAAACGTATTGGTACGCGGGCGCAGATGTTGGATGGTACGCAAAAACTCGGGTGAATGACGCTTTTTCTGCAATGGGTAATCGGAGGTGGACGCGCCTTCCACCGCAACCTCTCTTGCATGAATCTCCAGCGGCTGCTTTGCCTGCGGGGTAAGCACAACGTTTCCCGTAACGCGAATGGCAGAGCCGACGTTAAGCTTAGTCAGCTCGCGGTAGCCTGCAACCTTGTCCTCGTCCATGATTATTTGAAGGTTCATAAAGCACGAGCCGTCGTTAATCTCTATAAAGCATAACGTTTTGGAAACGCGCATGGTCTTAATCCATCCACAAACGGTGGTTTCTTGGTTATCAAACTGGTTTGCATTGCGAAACAACTGCTTAATCTCTATCCGCTGCATTAATATTACTCCTTGTTCGTTTAATATGGATTGGGTGGACCTTAAAGTGCTACTCAAACACAAACATTTGCTTGTCGTAAATGGCGGTTCGGCGAACATCTGTATGAAATGGCTCATTGCAGCAAGCCTTACGAAACGCTTCGATGACAAGGGATGGATTCAGGTTCTCATTGATTCCCGCAAGCAGCCTCATCGTGATAGTAACCGTCGTATCCTCAGCCTTTGCATCGGCACTGATGATATAGTCTTTGAGGTTAACCTCTTTGTATCCCTTTTTGGTTTTTTTATCCGAAGCTATTACAGGCTGTGCGATAAATTGATTCCATTTGTCTGACATCTCGCCTGCATTATCCCCACGGATGATAACCGAATAATCTGCATATGTGATTACCTCTGGCTTGTTGACCGGCTCGGTGGCGCGTAAGACGCGAATGTCAGGGGGCAGCGCGCTGTTTAACCGAGACACAATCTCATCAAACGGCATATCCTCGTCTAAACGAATATCCATCGTTTCACAGTCGCTGGCGTAGCCAAGTGAAAGCGGTAAGGCAAAGGTCAGGTAGATGTGCGGGTTAAAGCCTTGGGTATACCATACCGGAATACCAGCGCGCTTTAAGGCTCGTTGCATACACCGCATCATATCAAGATGCGAAATATATACCGCCCTGCCTTGTTTAGAGAACCATATTCTAACGCTTTTCATGGCATACACCTCCCTTTGCTACGGCGGCGCCACATGCCGAGCAAAGCTGTCTGCAATGCGGCGTAGTCAGGCTGTCGAGTGCGCGCTTATGCTCTCGAACCAAAAATTCCTTAGAGATATAGTAGTCCAGGTGATCCCACGGCATAATTTCGTTATAGTCGCGGCGGCGATTTGCGTAAAAGGCGGGGTCGATCCCCTGTTCCTTTAGAATACGCATCCAGTCAGTAAAGCGAAACAGCTCGTCCCACCCGTCAAAATAACATCCCTCTAAAAATGCGGCTTCAATCACTCTGCCTAGTCTACGGTCTCCTCGGGCAAACACCGCCTCAAGAATACTGGTGTTGACGCTATGGTAGCTAAGAGATATCTTTCGGCTGGTAAGAGACCTTCGCAGCAGGGACTGCTTGTACTCAATCTGCTCGCGGGTATCCTGCGGTTCAAACTCAAAAGGGGTAAATGGCTTGGGAACAAAGGTTGCGACGCTCACGCTCACATTCACTCCCTTGCCCTTCTGTCTGGTGGGCAGAGAGTAATACAGATTAACAATTTTTTGCGCCAACTCGATAATACCCATCACGTCTTCTTCCGTTTCGGTCGGAAGCCCCAGCATAAAGTAAAGCTTTACACTGGTGTAACCGCCCTCAAACGATTGCCTACAGGTGTTAAGTACCTCCTGCTCGGTGATGTTCTTGTTGATGACGTCGCGCAGGCGCTGGGTACCCGCCTCAGGTGCAAAGGTCAGCCCGCTTTTTCGCACCTGCTTAATCTGGTCCATCAGTTCCTGCGGGAAGTTATCGATTCGCAGGCTTGGCAGCGAAAGGTTTATCTTCTGCTCGCTTGTCCACCCAATCATCTGCCCTAGAAGCCCTTCTAATTGAGAATAGTCGCTTGTACTGAGTGAGGAAAGCGAAATCTCCTCATAACCTGTGGATGCACACAGATCGCGCGCATTGGCGTTAAGTGTTTCGCTGGTCTTTTCCCGTAGAGGACGATAGATAAAGCCCGCTTGACAAAAACGGCAGCCGCGCAGGCAACCGCGCATCACCTCTAGCTGTGCACGGTCATGAACAATACTTGTAAACGGTACGACAAAGGTGTCGGGATAATAGACCGAGTCAAGGTCACGGATAATCGCCTTGCGTACCGTTTGAGGTGCGCCGTCAAGTGCGGTTACCCCCGAAATCGTGCCATCATCATGGTATGCGACATCATACAGGCTCGGCACATACACCCCCTCGATGTGCGCTGCACGGCGCAGGAACTCCGTTTTGCTAAGCCCCTCTTCCTTTGCGGCAAGGTACAGGTCACACAAGGCTAGGATATGCTCCTCGCCTTCGCCCAGCATAAACAGGTCAATAAAATCGCTCATTGGCTCCGGATTACAGGTGCAGGGACCTCCGGCGACAACAAGCGGCCACAAATCCTTGCGCTCGGACGCACGAAGCGGGATGCCCGCAAGCGACAGCATATATAGCACGTTGGTATAGCTCAGCTCATATTGCAGGGAAAACCCCACGATATCAAAGCTCGAAATTGGGTCGAGGCTCTCCAGTCCATACAGGGGGATCTCGTTTTCCAACATTCGGTCGCGCATATCAATCCACGGCGCAAACACACGCTCGCACCAGAATTCCTCGCGGCTGTTCAGCAGCGAGTACAGTATCTTCATCCCAAGGTGAGACATACCAATCTCATAGGTATCTGGAAAACAGAACGCAAACCGAAGCTTTACCTCGTTTGCGTCCTTTACTACACTGCCAAGCTCACCGCCGACATACCGAGCGGGGCGTTCCACCAGCGGCAGCACCGCGTCTAGCTTGTCCTTTAAATTACTCATAACAAGACCTTTGCCTTTCTATGCCCTTACCGAGACACACCGTAAAAGTTGGTATATTGTCTAAACCGGTTAATCTGCATTGCGAAAAAAGTGATAGTTTTATTATAGCATAACCTTTGTGTTTTTTGCTCGTTGCCCCATCAATAAACTCAAAGCCAGAAAGACGCACACAATCAATAGCGAAAAATTGTGAGTGGGACGCAGGAACAATATAAGACCAAAAACAAATAGTGGTAAAATGATAAGTACCGAAAGTACAATTGCCGCGCGTCCGCCCTTTTGTTCCCCTAAGATTTTCACCAAAATCAGGCTAGCTACCCGTCCGCCGTCAAGTGCCCCTACCGGCAAAAGGTTAAATACGCCAATCCACAGGTTTACGGCGCTGATAAGCGATACACTCTGTAAATTAGACGAAACACACAGCAAGAGTAGCAGTAGGTTCGCGAGTGGTCCCGCCAGCAGCACTACAAGCTCTTCCCAAACCAGCAGTGCGTCTACCCGCGTAATGCGGATGCCAAACGCCTCAAAGCTGACGGTGGTAACTTCGCCCTTTAACGCAAGTAGTGCCGTCAAATGGGCAAGCTCATGTACGGCTGATGACAAAAAGGCGCACAGCATAACGCCTGACGTATCAAGCAGCATCAGCAGAACCATCGCCGCGATAAACAAGAACTTAATCTCTATTTTAATCCCGCAAAGATTAAAGCACATTTAGCCCATCCCTGTCAAATATCCACATCGGATCGGCGCACAGCCCGTCCTTGCGAATCTCAAAATGTAGATGGGATCCGGTCGTCAGCCCTGTATCACCAACGAGCGCAATGGTTTCCCCACTTTTTATCTTTGCGCCGACCTGGGCAACAATGCTATCGCAGTGGCAGTAGACGGTGTAAAAACGCGCACCGTGGTCAAGGACAATCGTGTTACCATAATTTTCGCTGTAGCTGATGTCATGCACCGTTCCGCTCACCGCCGCCATAATGCGTGTTCCCCGCGGTGCCGCAATATCAATGCCTGTATGAAAGTCGCGTTTACCCGTTACGGGATGAGTACGATAGCCAAAGCCACATGAAACAGTGCCCCCGTCCACCGGGTAAAGCAGGCTGCCTAGTAAGGTAACGGGCGAAAAAGTTGCCCCGTCAGGCGCCTTCATTCGTCGCGATGACAATGCCATAACGTCGCGAGAGGATTCATACATAGAAAAAGCAGGCATTTCATCTTGTATGCCTGCTTTTTCGTCTGCACCGCTAGTTAGGAATGAAAAGGTTTGCTGCACCGCGTCTTCAATCGCCTTGTAGTTGTCGTTTAGTAGCTTGCCGGTCGCGCTGTGGCTGACAACCTGGCCGTAGGACTGTTTCAGCACTTCAAAGGCAGGTTCGCCAAACTGTTTGACCATAAGAACGGTAAGCAAAATCAGCACACACAAAAACAGTTGTAAGGTTATAATCTTGGTGTAGCTTGGTCCTTTTGCCTGTTTGTCCTGATTGGTTCGCGGTGTTCGCTCGCGGTACTGAGCACGGTCTGTTTCGGTCATAGCAGTCACACTCCTGAATATAGTATATTCTGTCATGTGACCAATAATTACTTCTATGCAAATAAGTGTTTGCGGGCTTGCGTGTTACCAAATTAGGAATGTTCAATTGCCGACAACATAATGTCGCGCAAAACAGCGGGGTTGCCCTGACCTTTAGATGCCTTCATACACTGACCAACCAAAAACCCGAGCGCGTTTGTTTTGCCCGCCTTGTAATCCGCCACCGATTTTTCGTTTGCGGCAATCACCTCGCGTACAATCTGCTCCAGTGCCGAGTTATCGCTAATCTGTGCAAGACCCTTATCTTTTACAATCAAATCCGGGGAAACGTCCCTTTCAACCAGTTCTTCAAGCACCGTCTTGCCTGCGGTGTTGGAGATCGCACCGCTTTCAATCAACGCTATCATATGAACCAGATTGTTTGGTGTGAGCGCGGTATCCGAAATCTCGCAGCCGCGCACTCCCAAAATCCTGCTGATATCACCAAGCAGCCAGTTTAGGATGTTTTTGGGCTTGCACCCGTTCAGCGCGACACACTCCTCAAAAAAGCGCGCCTTATCAATGCTCTCTACCAACAAGCCTGCCTCAAATTCGGGTAGTTCATATTCTTTGATGTACCGCATCCGTTTTTTGTTTGGAAGCTCCGGCAAGCTCTCCTTTAAGCTTATAACAACCTCATTCGGTACAACAATGGTACCAAGGTCAGGCTCGGGAAAGTAGCGGTAGTCCATTGCGTCCTCTTTGCTGCGAAGCAGAACGTTCTTGTTGTTTGCAGCATCCCAGCGGCGGGTCTCCTGCTGGATTGTCCCACCGTTTTCAAGTACTTCTATCTGACGCTTTGCTTCGTACTCAATCGCGCTTACCGTATTGCTAAAGCCGTTGACATTTTTGGTTTCTACGCGGGTGCCGAATGAAGCCGCACCCTTTTTCATCACCGAAACATTAACGTCACAGCGAATCGAGCCTTCCTGCATTTTGCAGTCGGAGATATCGAGGTATTGCAGAATGGAACGCATGGTGTCCAGGTACGCCTTTGCCTCGGCAGAGCTGCGCATATCGGGTTCTGACACAATCTCAATAAGCGGTACGCCGCAGCGGTTCAAATCAACCAGAGATCCCGAAAAGCTGTCGTCATGCAGCAGCTTACCGGCGTCCTCTTCGATGTGGATTCGGGTTACACCAATGCGTTTTTCCTTTCCGTCTACCAAAACATCCAGATACCCGTTCTCGCACAGCGGAATGTCGTACTGAGAGATTTGGTATGCTTTGGGCAGGTCGGGATAATAGTAGCTCTTTCTATCCTGCTTACAGACGTTGTTGATGGTACAGTTTAGGGCATGCCCCATCTTCACCGCGGATTCTACGACCCGTTCATTGAGTGTGGGCAGCGTGCCCGGCATGCCCGAGCAGATTGGGCAGACGTTTGCGTTTACCTCGCCGCCAAACTCGTTTTTACAGGAACAGTATATCTTGGATTTTGTGTTGAGCTCGGCATGCATCTCAAGCCCAACCACAATCTCATACTCATTTTGTGGCATCATCTTCGTCCCCTTTCCTCATCTTGCGGCACAAACAACGTTTGCCGCGCCCCCGTGCATCTCTTCAACAAGCGACGCTACCTCGAATAAAACCTGTTCTGAGAACCTCGGTCCGATAATCTGCATACCAACAGGCAATCCCTTGCTGTCTTTTCCGCATGGAACCGAGATAGCGGGAAGCCCTGCGATATTCACCGTTACGGTACAGATATCCGACGCATACATCTTAACAGGGTCGCTTGACTTTTCACCCAACCGAAATGCAGTATCGGGTGCCGTTGGGGTAATAATCACATCGCAGGTCGTAAATGCATCCTCAAACTCCTGCGTAATCTTCTTTTGAAACAGCTTCGCCTTCTTATAATAGGCGTCGTAGTAGCCCGAGCTAAGCACAAAGGTACCCAGCATGATACGACGCTTGACCTCGTCGCCAAAGCCTTCGCTGCGGGTTTTCTCGTACATGTCGATAAGACCGTCAAAGTGCTCCGCGCGATAGCCGTATTTTACGCCGTCAAACCGAGCCAGATTGGAGGACGCCTCCGCAGAGGAGATGATATAATAAGCAGAAAGCGCGTTGTCGGTACTCGGTAGCGAAATCGGTTTAACAGTGGCACCCGCCTGCTCGAGAAGCCTCACTGCGGCAGTCACCTTTTCTTTTACCTCATCATCTACGCCGTCCGAAAAATACTCGGCAGGGATTCCGATGACAAGCCCCTTTGGATTTGCCATTGAGATGCCTGTAAAATCGGGGTAATTGCGAACAGCGGTGGTTGCGTCTTTTGCGTCGTGACCGCAGATTGCGCCGTACATCAATGCCACATCCGCAACACTTCTACCAAACGGACCAATCTGGTCAAGAGAGGATGCAAACGCCACAAGCCCATACCGGGAAACGCTTCCATAGGTGGGCTTTAGACCGACAATGCCGCAGTAGCTTGCTGGCATACGAATGGAGCCGCCCGTATCAGAGCCCAGCGACAAAAAGGCCTCCCCCGCCGCGACAGAGGCGGCGCTTCCACCCGAAGAACCACCGGGAACACGCGCTAGATCATGGGGGTTTTTGGTTTTTTTGTAGTAGGAGTTCTCGCAGGAGGAGCCCATCGCAAACTCATCTAGATTGAGCTTGCCAATCATCACCGCGTCAAGCGCATTCAGGCGTTCGATAACGGTAGCGTTATAGGGCGGTATAAAGTTCCCCAATATCTTTGAAGCGCAGGTTGTCAATACATTCTTGGTGCAGATGTTGTCTTTAATCGCAATGGGAACACCTGCAAGAGGAGACAGGGTCTCCCCCTTGGCTCGTTTTTCGTCTACCTCACGCGCCTTTTGTAGCGCCGCATCCTTTGTTAGGGTAAGGAATGCGTCAACGCGGTTTTCCACCTCGTCTATGCGCGAATACACTGACTGGGTTGCTTCTACCGCAGTGCATTCTCCATTTTGAAGTTTATGTGAAAGCTGTGTGGCCGTCAGTTCATACAGATTCATATTCTACTACCATGCCTTTCCGGATGTAAATGTATTGTCAGTTATTCCTCTACAACCTTGGGTACTACAAAGCAGCCCGCCTCCATCATGGGCGCATTTTGCAATATCTCTTTGCGTGTGGTTGTCGCTATCACCTTGTCCTCGCGCAAGGGCATGGGGTTACTGGGGTCAAGGGCAAGCGTCATATCGGTTACATCGGGCAGACGGTCCACCATATTCACAATGTTCTGCATATCCGCTTGGAACCGCGGAATATCCTCTTCGCTAATGGTCAAGCGTGAAAGCTTGGCCACCTTTTTAATGTCGATGTTCATTTCGTTACCTTGCCTTTCTGAGTATTCTTGTTGAGTCTGTCATTTATAAGAAATCTGTTATATCGTTTAATCTTCCAGCAGCTTAAGTAGCTGTTGTTCGGTTAACACCGCTACGCCCAGTTCGTTTGCTTTATCGAGCTTACTGCCAGCTGCCTCACCCGCAACGACATAGCTGGTCTTCTTGGACACACTGGAGGAGACCTTTCCGCCCTGCGCTTCAATCAGCTTGGTCGCGTCCGTGCGCGAAAGGGTCGGCAACGTTCCGGTCAAAACAAAGGTCAGTCCCTTTGCCCTATCGCCCTGTGGCGCAAGGGTAGATGTCATATTAACACCCGCCGTTTTGAGGCGTGCGATTAAATCATGCGTTCCGATGTGAGAGAAAAACTCGGTGACGTTGTTTGCCATAACACCACCCATGCCCTCGATGATTGAAATATCATCAACCTGAGCGTGCATTAAGGCGTCCATTGTACCAAACTGCTTCGCCAGAAGCTGCGCAGCCTTTTGACCAATGCCTCGGATGCCCAGTGCAAAAATCAGGCGCGAAAGATCAGCGCTTTTGGATTTTTCAATGGAAGCGAGCAGATTGGAAACGGAACGCTCGCCCATCCGCTCAAGACCGATAACGCGGTCGAATGTCAGGCTGTACAGATCCGCCGCCGAGTGGATTAGCCCGTTGCTTGTGAGCGATTCAATCACGGCAGGTCCCAGTCCCTCTATATCCATGGCATCGCGGGAGACAAAGTGCTCAAGGTTTTTTAGCAGTGTTGCGGGGCACTCGGGATTGGTACAGCGTAAAACAGCCTCGTCGGGCTCGCGGCAAACCGCCTCTCTACAGGATGGGCAATGTGTCGGCATCTCAAACGGTACACTGTTTGGCGCATGCTCCACAACGCTCAGAACCTCGGGGATGATTTCTCCCGCCTTACGGACAAGAACCACATCGCCAATGCGGATATCCTTTTCTTTTATGAAGTCTTCGTTGTGCAAAACTGCCCTGCTAACGGTTGTTCCTGCAAGGGTAATCGGCTCAAAAACAGCGGTGGGTGTAAGCGCGCCGGTTCTGCCGACGTTGATTTCGATGCTAAGCAGCCTAGTTTGCTTTTCTTCCGGTGGATATTTAAACGCTACCGCCCAACGCGGGAATTTCGACGTGGCACCAAGCAGTTCTCGGTCCGAAAAGGCATCCACCTTTACAACAGCCCCATCGATATCAAAGGGATAGTTACCACGGTTTTCGCCGATGCGTCTGATTTCTTCCGTAATATCATCAATATTATCAAATACATGGTAAGAAGGTATCACCTTAAACCCGAGCTCCGAAAGCAGTTCTAGGGACTGCTTATGCGTTGTTACGGAAATGCCTTCTATCTGCTGAATATTGAATACAAAGATATCAAGACGTCGTTGTGCAGTAATCTTTGGGTCTTTTTGCCTAAGTGAGCCCGCCGCCGCATTGCGCGGGTTCTTAAACGGCTGCACTCCCTCGAGCTCCTGGCGCTTTATCACCTCGTCAAAGCTTTTGAGCGGCATATAGACCTCTCCACGCACCTCCAGATACGGAAACGACTGTTTAAGCCGCAGCGGCACAGAGCCGATGGTTTTAAGATTGAGCGTCACATCCTCGCCCGCAAAGCCATCGCCGCGGGTAGAGCCGCGCACAAACAACCCGTCACGGTATTCGAGCGACACCGATAGCCCGTCAATTTTGGGCTCAACCACATAGCGTACCGAAGCAACTGTCTCGCGCACCTTGCGATCAAACGTCCTAACCTCATCGAGCGTAAACACATCCTGCAGGCTACCCATCTGTACGGTGTGGATAACCGAATCAAAGGTGTTCAGGGCTTTGCCGCCCACTCTTTGGGTCGGCGATTCTGCGGAACACAGCTCTGGATACCTTTCTTCAAGATCTATTAGCTCGTGCAGTAGGGTATCGTACTCATGATCCGCAACCACAGGGTTGTCCAATACATAATACTGATAATTATAGTCTTCAATTAGCCTCCGCAGTTCCTGTACCCGATTATTTGCAGCTGCAAATTCCATCATCACACGCCCTATCAAATACACTCTATGGTGTAACATGCCAACGCCACGTTTACCCTGTGTGAAGTGCAAACAGCAGTACGTCAGTTTCTTTGAGTATTATACCATATTATGCCCGCTATTTGTATTAGAGATTTAATTGTTCGCATAATCGTTTATCTTTGAAATAAGCGGGGACTCATCCCCTGTTACCTCGGTAAAGGAATCGGGAACCTTGCCAACGATGATATTGTCAACAATGATAAAATTGCACGGAACCTCTACGCGGCTTGAATGCCCTGCAACCATCGCGGTGACTGCGACATTGACCTCCAAAACAATGCGGTGACGCGTCTGATTGATACCCGCATCGTCAAAAGAATGTGTGAACTGTGTAGCAATTTCACTGGCGGGCGCAATGCGAAACGGAACCGTAGGTCCACGCCCTACAAAAACCTGGCTGCCGAGCAGGGTACCTATGTGAATCTTCACTTCGGTCTCGGTAATATTACTCAGTCCATCCAAAATGGACGTTGTTAACCGAGATTTTAGAATATTGATGGTTACCGTGTTGGTCTCCATTGCAGTAACCATCCCATCTGCGTCGGTGGATACATTAACGATGTCGGCATATTGAATTTGGCTGTTCTCAAGCTCTTCTACAACAGCCTCGTTAATAATTCGCGTTGCAAGTGTCTTTGCCTGGTACTCCGAAAAGGTATCAACAATCGGGCGCATCTTAATATCAAAGAATATCAAGGTTGCGAGCACAACAGCAAGAGAGAACATGAGTTTTAATCTCAGTCTCTGAGCATCATCAAGCCGCATCCTGCGCATCCTGCCCCGCCGCCTCTCTCGTTGAATAAATGCTTTATTTATAGCAAAAAGAATGATATTCCCAGATGTTTAATGATAAAATATCAAATCTTTTCAGTTATATATATTCGGCATAGCTCGGGCATGTTCTTATTATCATCGCTTTGGTGCACAAAAGGTCCGCAGTGCTGATGCACCACGAACCTTTTAATCATGTACTAGAGAGTTTAGATAGAAATCTGATGGGCAACCTTATACGCGTGATGGTCGATATCCTTCTTCATCTGTAGCGCCTCATAGATATCGATGTCAACAATCTTATTCTCACGCATGACCACAACGCGGTTGCCAATACCCCTTGCCAACAAATCAACCGCATAATTACCCATTAAACTTGCAAACACACGATCCTCAACAGTGGGAGAACCGCCGCGCTGTACATGACCAAGGACGGTAGCGCGGGTTTCAATCTTTGTGTTTTCCTGAATCATCTTCGCAAGCGCTTCAATGCTGGGGTTTCCATCAGCAACCACGCCTTCCGCTACCACAACAATAAAATGGTGCTTGCCGGTGCCCTGTGTTTTCATCATACGGGCATATACATCCCGCTTAAGATCATACTCGATTTCCGGAACAAGGATTGCGGTGGCACCACAGGCAATGCCCGTATTCAGTGCAATATGCCCCGCGTGTCTGCCCATTACTTCGACGACACTGCAACGGTCATGAGACTGTGCGGTGTCACGTAGCCTGTCTACCATCTGCATCGCGGTATTCATCGCGGTATCATACCCAATCGTGTAGTCAGACGCGGCGATATCGTTATCGATGGTGCCTGGAATGCCGACACAGGGAATTCCGAGCATGGAAAGATCGCGTGCACCGCGGAAGGAACCATCTCCGCCTATTACCACAACACCGTCTATTTTTTCCTTTATACAGGTTTCTTTAGCCTCTTCTACCCCTTCGGGATCACGGAATCTCGCACAGCGGGCAGTATAGAGCATCGTGCCTCCGCGATGTATAATATCCGAAACATCGCGCAGATTCATTTCCCTCATTTCGCCCGAAATCAGTCCATTGTAGCCACGCATAATCCCCATAACGCGAAGACCCATATTCAAGCCGGTCCTTACCACAGCGCGGACAGCGGCATTCATACCGGGGGCATCTCCTCCGCTTGTTAATACGCCAATTGTTTTAATCTGATTCATACTTCCCCATGCCTTTCCGATACCATGCCGCTATGGTATAGTACCAACTTGTTATTCGTCGTAGTACTGTTTAACAATTCTTTTATGTCCAGAACATGCTATCAAAAAAATATTATAATATATCGCTGATGCTTTTTCAATAACCAAAGCCAGAGATTTGTAGATATAAGGTCGATTATCGCTACTTTCGCAACACAACGTTCGATTCCCCCAGAATATTGCCGAGTTCCTCAAGCAAGGATGGCTCTGGAGTTGTCCACATGTTCTGCGCAGCCTGCGTTAAAACGTTCTCTTTTGCAAAGTATACGTATACTGGTGTTTGCCCCGAAAAGAACTCCAGCATCGGTTGAATCCTAGCAAGGCGTTCGTCGGTTCGGGATTGCAGTTTTAGGTATAGCCCCGGTCTATATCTTTTCTCGGTTTGCGATTTGCTTTGCACCGACCGTTCACTTTTACCTTCTTGTTTTCCTGCAGAATAAAAAGCCATTGCATCCTCTACCGTCTGAATGCTCTCACAGATAATCTTAGGCTCCTCCTCTTCCCGAAAAGAGATTCGCCCAGTAATTACGGCAACGGAGCCTTCGTCAATAAGGTGTGTGCCCGAAAGGGTTTCAATCAGATTGGGGAAGACGATGGCTTCTAAGGATGCCGTTGTGTCTTCTATCTGAATAAAAGCCATCGTCTGATTATTTTTGGTGGTTTTGAGCTTCTTGCCGATAATAATGCAGAGCAGCTTTACGATATCCCTATCCTTAAATCGATTGTCTCCCTCAGAAGCAGAGCGTACTATCAGCTCCATCTGCGAACAATGAAGTTGATTGGCAGCCTCGCGGTAATCGTTAAGTGGGTGCCCAGAAATGAATATACCAATCGTTTCCTTTTCGTAGCGTAAAAGGTCAGCAAGCGGGTACTCGGCTTCATCGGGTATTGGCGGTTCATAGCTTTCGTCCACCGTACCGCCGGAGAAAAGGTCAAGCTGCCCCTCCAACATACTTTTGCCTCTGGAACCAATGCCCGTAAGAATATTTGAAAAGTGCTGCATCAGCTGTCGGCGCTTATAGCCTAAGCTGTCAAAGGCACCTGCTTTTATTAGGCTTTCCAGACCCCGACGGTTTAAATCGGTGCCCTGCAATCTCTCGCAAAAGCTGTAAAACGATTGATACGAGCCCTTGCGCCGACGGTTCTCAAGTAAATCCCGTATAAAACCGCGCCCCAGGTTTTTGATTGCGAGCAACCCAAACCGAATACTGTCGCCCGAAACGGTAAAGCCTTCCTCGCTTTGGTTAATATCCGCGGGGAGCACAGCGATGCCGATGCGCGCGCACTCGTTGATATATTCCACAACTTTGTCGGTGTTGTCAAGCACACTGGTCAACAGCGCCGCCATATATTCCTTCGGGTAATGGCATTTCAAGTATGCGGTTTGATACGCCACATAGGCGTATGCCGCAGCATGAGATTTATTAAATGCATAGGAGGCAAAGCTGCTCATCTCATCAAAGATTTCGTTGGCTACCGCCGCCGGTACGCCGTTGCTGACCGCGCCTACGCATTCAACGCTTCCGTCTTCCTTTTTTGCGCCCAATACAAAATTACGGCGCTCTTTTTCCATTACGTCCGCCTTTTTCTTGGACATCGCGCGGCGCACAAGGTCTGCCCTGCCGTACGAGTAGCCCGCAAGCTGTCTGCAAATCTGCATCACCTGCTCCTGATACACGATGCAGCCGTAGGTAACCTCCAAAATTGGCTTAAGCAGTGGTGTTTTGTAGGTAACTAAATCAGGGGAATGACGATTTGCAATGTATTTGGGAATCGACTCCATCGGTCCCGGACGGTATAAGGAGATAACTGCGATTAAATCCTCCAGACTAATCGGCTTTAGATCGGTAAGTACTCTACGCATACCGGCAGATTCAAACTGGAATACGCCTTGGGTCAACCCCTGCGATAGCATCTGAAATACCTTCTGATCATCCTCGGGTATATTACTCATGCTAAAGTCGGGGGTCACGCGGCGAATCATTACTTCGCAGTGATGCACGACGGTCAAGGTGCGTAGACCGAGAAAGTCCATCTTCAGTAGTCCAAGTTCCTCGAGCGTGGTCATGGGGAATTGGGTAATTATCGCATCATCACTTTTTGTTAGGGGAACATAATCGCTAACCGGATCGCGCGTTATCACGACGCCCGCAGCATGGGTAGAGGAATGACGAGGCATACCTTCTACCTTGCGTGCCATGTCCAGCAGTTCCTTTATCTTTGCATCGGTTTCGTACAGTTCTTTAAGCTCGGCTACCACCGAAAGCGCCTTGTCGAGGCTCATGTGAAGCTCAGTTGGCACTAACTTCGCCACTGTATCTACCATTTGATACGGGACAGCAAGCGCACGTCCGACGTCACGGATGGCAGCCCGAGCCGCCATTGTGCCAAAAGTAATGATCTGAGCAACATGGTCGGCGCCGTATTTTGTAATGACATAGTCAATTACCTGCTGGCGGCGTTCGTAGCAAAAGTCGATGTCGAAGTCGGGCATACTGATGCGCTCGGGGTTTAAAAAGCGCTCAAACAGCAAATTGTACTTCATTGGGTCTATACCCGTAATGCCGATGCAGTACGCGGCAAGGCTACCTGCACCCGAGCCTCGACCAGGTCCAACCGGGATGCCGTTTTTGCGTGCGTGATCGATAAAATCATGCACAATCAAAAAATAATCGACATACCCCATATCGCCAATAACAGAAAGCTCGTATTCCAGACGTTTTACAACCGATTCCTCAGGGGTTTTACCGTAATGGCGCAATAAGCCCTCGTAGCATTTCTCCCTAAAGTAGGTCAGGTTGTCCTTGCCGTCGGGAGCAACGAAAAAGGGAAGCTTAGTCACACCAAACTCAAAAGAGACGTTACAACGCTCCGCAATACGGACGGTATTCTCGATTGCCTGCGGGGCAAACGAAAACAGTTCGTCCATCTCATCCCCGCTTTTTATGTAGAACTCGTCGGTGCCAAACTCCAGGGTATCTTCATCCTCCACCGTATGACCAGTCTGGATACAGACCATGACATGGTGCATCCTCGAGTCTTCGCGCTCTAAGTAGTGCGCATCGTTTGTCGCGACAAGACCGATACCTGTTTCTTGTGACAGTCGCACAATGTGCGGAATAATCTCCTTTTGCTCACGAATACCATGGTCCTGTAGTTCTAAATAGTAGTTGTCCTTACCAAATATCTCGGCATAACGCAGTGCTGTCTGTTTCGCAGCTTCGTACCCTTCATTCAAAAGTTTACGCGGAATCTCCCCCGCAAGGCACGCAGAAAGGCAAATAAGCCCTTCGTGGTACCGTTCTAGCAGTTCTAAGTCTACGCGCGGACGGTTGTAAAACCCTTCTATAAAGCCTCGTGACACCATCTGAATCAGGTTTTTATAACCTGTGTTGTTTTTACACAGCAGCACCAGGTGATAGGGGCTGGTATCAAATTGATGCACCTTGTCAAACCGTGTACGTGGCGCAACATACACCTCACACCCGATTATGGGCTTGATGCCCAGTTTTTGCGCCTGCTTATAAAAATCGATTACCCCATACATCACGCCATGGTCGGTAATCGCAACCGCCGTTTGCCCAAGCTCCTTTGCACGTGTAAGTAGTTTGGGTATTCGGCATGCCCCGTCAAGCAGGCTGTATTCGCTATGAACATGCAGATGTACAAAATCCTTCATTCGAGATACGCCTCCTTTACGGTTATGATGAATGGTGCAATCTATTTATTGCCTGCAGTTCGTTTGGAGGTTCTGATTTTTGCCTGTGCAGCAATCTCGTTAATCTTTCGCAGGCGATGGCTAACCCCGGAACGCGTTAAGGGAGGAGATGCCATCTCCCCAAGCTCACTCAGCGAGTTTTCGGGATATTTTAGCCTCAGAGAGGCAATCTCTTTCAGCTCGTCCGACAGTAGGTCATACATGCCTGACCGCTTTAATGCGCGAATGTTTTTTATCTGCTGGGTTGATGCGGTTACCGTTTTTTCAATATTCGCGGTTTCACAGTTGGTTTTGCGGTTAATGTTGTTTCGCAGATCCTTAAGCACCTTAACATCCATTAGCTCTAATGTGGAGAGGGTTGC
>JAEZDF010000066.1 GCA_023429685.1 Bacillota bacterium | reverse complement strand
ATCATGGCAAACTGGCTGGATGCGCCGCCCTGCAAAAACAAAACCTTGTAGTTGTCGGGGATGCAGAGCGTCTCGCGCAGCAGGCTCTCGCAACCGGAAATAATCTCCTCATATACCTTGGAGCGGTGGGACATCTCCATCACCGACTGACCGCTGCCGTTGTAATCGAGCATCTCCGAGGCCGCGCGCTGAAGCACCGACTCGGGCAGAACCGAAGGACCCGCCGAAAAGTTGTACACTCTCATTTTTCTTTTGCCCCCTATTTTTAGCTTTATAATGTTATCCCTGCGTATCGGCAAAGGTATACGTACCCGTCAACCGTCGCCGGCACAAAACCGAACTTGACTGCAGCTGACGTTATAAATATACACAAGCCATGCACCTTCATGCGGGGCAAGCCCCTGCGCGGGAGCCGCCCGCCCGGTATGACAATAAATTGTCAATCGAGATTGGTTCTATTTTAGCACAAGCGCCGTGCGCTTGCCACAACTATTTTTTAAAAATTAGCCGATTTTGCGCAAATAATCGGTTATACAATCTGCGCCGTATAATCATGGATGCTGCGACGGGATGAAAAAGGGTTTTTATGCCTTTAGTATGCCTACAATCTTCTCGATGTCCACGCCCTCATCCTTATCGTACTTGGACTTACCAAGCATCGCAGAAAGGCGTTTTAGACGGATAACGGGCAGATTTTGCGGCACATACAGCATCAGTTCCTTTTCGGAGTTTTGCACCACGTTTACCGAGTCGATGGCAAGACGGTACACCTTGTTTGCGGCAAGCAGCGTGCGCACCGCGTCCGCCTTTGCCTGCAGGTCAAGGGAGAGGCTGTCGGGCTGCTGCCGCGCGCCCTTTTTGGGGATATAGGTCCACTTCTTGTCCTCCGCCGTGCCGTACAGCTCACCTGTAAACTCGTGTACGTCTACGAGGATAAGACCGAAGATACCAACCAGGATATGGCTGATGGTCTTTTCGCCGTCCTTGTACGGTACGGTGACGTCGGTAAGCACCTGATAGCGGCGCAGGCGGGCGTAGCTTTTCAGCTTTGCGGTAACCTTTTTGTGTACATATCGGTCGCGAGATCGCAGCACGGCGTCACGGATGACAAACGCCGCGACAATCGCCGCAATGATGCAAAGAGCTAGAACTACATAAAAATACCATGGCATGATAAAACCTTCCTCCAAGCAATGCACCGTCGCGGCATTTAACCGAAGCGATAGTGCTTTTTAATCTTTTTGCCGACGTGCCACACGCAAACCAGCCCTTTGGGGAACACAACATAGTCGCCAGCGCCAAAGTCTACCTTGCCGCCGTCAAACGTCACCGTCGCCTCGCCCTCGAGAATCAGGCAGGTTTCCTTTGATGAGTAGCTCCAGTCAAACGAACTCGGCTCGCATTCCCATGTTGGGCAGCTTTTCATATCCGCAATCTGCGCCTCGGTTGGCTTTGTTACCTGAATGGTCATAAAAGAATCCTCTCCTTTTCACATGTGGTCACCCGCAGTTCGTCGCAGACACCGCCGCGCCGGACTGCCGCTGTCTTGTTACCCCTTATCATATCATATTTCGGTTTATATTTTCACCCTGATATGGTATAATTTTTTTAAATTTTGTTGAAGTAAAAAAGAGGATAGGGGCGAAGCGACGATGGAAGGGAACAATTCACGCGTCCGGCGGTCGGGCAGGGTTGGGTTGATTGACGAGGTGCGCGGGCTTTCCATCCTGCTCATGGTGGTGTACCACCTGTTTTTTGACCTTGTTTTTCTGTACGGGGTGAGCATCCCCGTGTTTCACAGCCCCGTTTTGGCGTTTTTGCAGCCGTTTTTTGCGGGCGTGTTTATCTTTATCTCGGGGGTGGCATGCCGGTACTCCCGCAACAACCTAAAGCGCGGCGCGCTGTGCTTTGCGCTGGGGCTTGGACTGAGTGCAATTACGCTGCTGTTTGTGCCCGAGGCGGTGATCTTGTTCGGAATTTTGCACTTTCTGGGTACCGCTATGATGCTGTTTGCGCTGCTGCACAGGGTGATGGACAGGGTACGCCCGTGGCTTGGGGCGGTGATTATGGCGGTGCTGTTTGTCGTAACCTACACGGTGCCAAAGGGGGCGATTGGCATCGGCGCGCTTTCTGTGCGCCTGCCCGATGCGCTGTACGGTACGCCGTTTTTGTTTATGCTGGGGCTGCCAGGGCAGGGCTTCTTTTCTGCGGACTACTTTCCGCTGATTCCGTGGTTGTTTTTGTTCCTTTCGGGTGCGTACTTTGGCGTGTACGTCAAAGAAAACCGTCTGCCCGCGTGGTGCTATAAAACCTATGTGCCGCCCCTTGCGTTTGTGGGCAGAAATACCATCTGGGTGTATCTGCTGCACCAGCCCGTAGTGTACGGGGTGCTGTATGTCGTTTTCTTTTTTATAGGGAATTAGTACCCGACAAAACGACATACGAAAAGGGGATAGAAAATGAACACCACGGGGAAAAGACGCAATCGCTTTGCCTTAATTGTACTCGCTGTGGCTTTGCTGTGCGCGGGCATTTTGCTGGCAATTAACGCCGCCTATGACCATAAGGCAGCGCAGACCCAGGCAAACGACGAGCAGATTTTGCAGACCAGCGCGCTTGCTAGTAAGATACCGCAGGTTCGCACGTTACTGATACAGGAGATGCGGCGGGCGAATGTTCCCGGTCTTTCCATTGCGGTTGTGCATCGGGGCGAGACGCTTTACCTTGCAGGCTTTGGTTTTTCGGATGTTGCAAGCGGTACAAGGGCTGATTCGAACACACTATATCAGCTTGCATCCAACAGCAAGGCGTTTACGGCACTGGGGGTGCTGTTGCTGCAGGAGCAAGGGGCAATCGATTTGGGCGAGCCGATTACGACTTATCTTCCGTGGCTGACGATGCGCTATGAAAATATATCCGCCGCTCCCACCGTGGAGCATTTTATGCACCACACAAGCGGCGTCCCGTCAAAAAGCATCGCGGATATTGCCATAGACGACAAGCCCGGCGCCATTGAGCGGGCGGTAAGGCAGCTTGTGGGAACAGAGCTGGTTCGCAAGCAGGGGAGCGCTTATGAATATGCTACGATTAACTATGACGTACTGGGTCTGCTGATTGAGCAGGTGACGGGGCAGACCTATGAACAATTTATCACAGAAGAGATACTCTCACCCATGGGATTGAGCGACACCCATGCACTCGATGATTATGACGCGCGGGCGATGGCAACCGGGTACAAAACCGGCTTTGGGGTGCCGATAGCGTATCGCGCGCCCGACTATGACGGCAACAAGCCGGCAGGATATCTTATCTCCTGCGCCGCGGACATGGCAAAATGGCTTAACGGTCAGCTTGGAACATCGACGGAGTCTGCACTAAATCAATCGCTGATTAAAGCGTCTCACAAACCAAATATGACGGTGGAACCGTTTGGGGACGGGCTGTACTATGCGGCGGGATGGATTACCGATGCAAACCAAACCATGGTGATGCACACCGGCTCTAACCCGAACTACTCCTCGAACATCCTGTTTTTGCCCGAGGAGGAGCTGGGCGTCGCGATACTGTGCAACACAAACGCCACCATTGCGCAGGCGAGCGCGGTAAAGATTTTGTACCTACTGTCAAAGGATGGAGGGGTCTCGCCGGAGGGGTTTGATCTGCATGGAGCAATCGACCTGATAGCCTGCTTGGTGCTGGCTGGGGCGTTGTTATGTTGTAGTATTAGTATAATCAAACAGGTTGCGCTTTGGCGAGAGGTACGAAGTGGGCAAAGGTCGTTTCAGCTAAACCCCCAAGGCGGTATTCGGATTGCTGTGCTTGTCGCGGCGGCGGCAACCCTTTGTGTGTTTGTTACGCTGTTGCCGAAGCTGTTATTCGGTGGGATGGATTGGACGTTTCTGTTTGTATGGTATGCGCCCACACTCAAGATTTCTATCTATTGCTTATATACTGCAATTGGTCTTGCCTGTTTTCATCTGTGTACAAGGGCAGTTTTTTTAGTATCTCATAGACAAGCTTCGTTATAAGTAACCGAAATAACGACTTTATCTGCATTACACTTGATTATTACATTAGACATTCATAAGGAGGAACGGTCATGGGTAAACCCGCCGCCGGCAGGCTTTCGGGCAGAACATGGGTGTCGCTTTTGGTATTCGGGCTGTTTGGGCAGCTTGCATGGACGATTGAAAACATGTACTTTAACGTGTTTTTATACAACACCATCTCGGGCGACACAAGGTACATCGCGGCAATGGTCGCGGCAAGCGCAGTGACCGCCACGGTGACTACGCTGCTAATCGGTGCGCTGTCTGACCGCATGGGTAAGCGCAAAGTGCTGATTGTGGCGGGGTATGTTCTGTGGGGGCTTAGCACCCTGAGCTTTGCACTGCTTAGGGTAGAGCGCGTCGCCGCGTTTGTACCCGCCGCCATGGCGGTGCAGGTTACCGCTTTATTGGTGGTGGTGATGGACTGCGTGATGACCTTCTTCGGCTCGTCTGCCAACGACGCGGCGTTTAACGCGTGGGTAACCGACGTGACCGATACGCGCAACCGCGGGCGGGTGGAGTCGGTGCTCGCCGTGCTGCCGCTTATCGCGATGCTAATCATCTTCGGCGGGCTGGACTGGCTGACCGCCGCAGGGCGCTGGAGCACGTTCTTTGTTATCATCGGTACACTGACCATGCTGGGCGGGCTGTTGGGTGCGCTGTTTTTAAAGGATGCACCCCATATTACAAAAAGCACCGAAAGCTATGGTAAAAACATCGTATACGGGCTGCGCCCGTCGGTGATAAGACAAAACGGCAGGCTGTACCTTGCGCTTTTGGGGCTGTGCGTATACAGCACCTCACTGCAGGTGTTTATGCCCTACCTAATCATCTATATTCAACGATATCTGGGCATAGACGGCTACGCGGTGATTCTGGGCGCGGTGCTAATTGCAAGCTCGGTGGTCAGCGTGGCACTCGGCGGCGTGATAGACAAGCTGGGCAAGGCGCGGTTTGCTGCCTTGGCGGTGGTTGCCGAGGCGGTGGGGCTTGTGCTGATGGTGTTTGCCCGCTCGTTTTTCGCTGTTATCGGTGCGGGTATTGTGATGCTGGGCGGCGGCATGCTTGTTATGGCGTGCTTTAGCGGTCTGGTGCGCGACTATACGCCCGAGGGCAAGGCGGGGCAGTTTCAGGGCATTCGCATGATATTCGGTGTAATGATACCCATGATCATCGGTCCGTTTATCGGCTCTGCCGTCATCCAAAGCTCGGGTGCGGTGTACGAGGAGCTGGGGCAGGTAAAGCAGGTGCCCACCCCTGCCATCTTTGCGGCATCGGCGGTGGTGTTGCTGCTAATCTACGCGCCCCTTGCACTGCTGCGCGCGGCAGACAAGCAAAAGAAAGGCGTGCTGCGCACCCTGTTTACCCCGTGGGGGGAGCACATCAATAAGGAGTTGCCGCTGCCCGAATACCCCCGCCCGCAGATGGCGCGGGACAGCTTTTTAAACCTAAACGGCAGGTGGCAGTACGCCATTACAAAAACGGGTGCGCCAAAGCCCCCTAAATACGACGGCGAGATTTTGGTGCCGTTTAGCCCGGAGTCTACGCTTTCTGGTGTGGGACGGTCACTGGGGACGGACGAAACGCTGTGGTATCGCCGCACGGTTTTGCTACCCGATGGCTTTATAAAGGAGCGGGTACTGTTGCAGTTTGGCGCGGTGGATCAGTGCTGCACCGTGTGGGTAAACGGCACAGAGGTTTGCCACCACGAGGGCGGGTACCTGCCCTTTACCGCGGATATCACACAGGCACTACACAAAGAAGGGGAAGCGGACGAAAACGAGATTGTGGTGGCGGTGACCGACCGTACCGCACATGGTATACACGCCTACGGCAAGCAGAAGAAGCAGCGCGGCGGCATCTGGTACACCGCTCAAAGCGGCATCTGGCAGACGGTGTGGCTCGAAAGCGTGCCCGCGCGGTACATACAGCGACTTGTTATCACCCCGAACTACGATGAGGCAAGCGTTACGGTATGCGTGATGGCAAACGAGGGCGGCGCACAGGGCACGTCGGTTGCGGTTTTAGTAAACGGGCTAGAGATTGGCGGCGCAATGTGCGACGGGGACAACGCCTGCACCATCCCGCTTGGCGGAGACTTTACAAGCTGGAGCCCCGAGAATCCGTTCTTGTATGACCTTGTGGTGACGTTGGGCGACGACCGTGTGCAAAGCTACTTTGGCATGCGTAAGTTCTCGCTGATGCAGGACGCGGACGGGCATACCCGCCTTGCGCTAAACAACAGGCCGTACTTTCACAACGGGTTGCTCGACCAGGGCTACTGGAGCGACGGGCTGTACACCCCACCGAGCGACGACGCGATGGTGTACGACATCCGCACCATGAAGGAGCTTGGCTTTACGATGCTGCGCAAGCATATTAAGATTGAGCCGCTGCGCTGGTACTACCACTGCGACCGCATCGGCATGCTGGTGTGGCAGGATATGGTGGGCGGCGGCGATACATACAACCCGCTGATGGTGCAGATACTGCCCTTTTTGGGAATTCATATAAAGGATAGCCGCTACAAGCTGTTTGGCAGGGCGGATGAGGCGGGCAGGCGGCAGTTTATCAGCGACATGGAGGAAACGGTAGCGCTGCTGTACAATACGGTAAGCCTTGCCGTGTGGGTGCCGTTTAATGAGGGGTGGGGGCAGTTTGACGCCCTTGCCGCGACGCAGCGGCTGTGGGAGCTTGACCCCACCAGACAGGTGGACCATGCAAGCGGCTGGCACGACCAGGGCGGCGGGGACTTTAAAAGCCGCCATGTGTACTATAAAAAGGTGCGCCTAAAGCCTGACGGGCGTGTTCTTGCGCTGACCGAGTTCGGCGGCTACAGCCTGCCGGTACAGGGACATACCGCAAGCGAGACCGAGTTTGGCTACCGCATCTGCCGCACCCGCGAGGAGTTTTACCGTGCTTACAGGGAACTCTATGAGAAAGAGGTAATTCCCTGCATCGCGGACGGGCTGAGTGCTACGGTGTACACACAGGTTAGTGATGTAGAGGACGAGATAAACGGTCTGTTGACCTATGACCGCAGGGTACTCAAGGTAGACAAAGAGCCGATGGTGGCTTTAAACGCAAGGCTTACCCTGCGTAATACGGAGGAACTTTCGTGATGAGGGTACTGATAGACGCGGACGCTTGCCCTGTGACCGACATTGCAATAGCCCTAGCCAAAGCACGGGGACTTGAGGTTATTCTATTCTGCGACACCTCGCATTTTATGCAGCGCGAGGGAGCGCGCACCGTGATGGTGGCAAAGGGCGCGGACGCCGCCGACTTTAAGCTGATTGGCGAGCTGCAAAAGGGTGACGCGGTGGTCACGCAGGACTACGGGCTTGCGGCGATGGCGCTTGCGCGGGGCGCGTTTGTTATGGCACCGTCGGGCATGGAGTATACGGGCGAGAATATGTCGTCACTTTTAGAAAGCAGGCATATGGTGAAAAAGCTGCTGCGCGCGGGCGGGCGGGTAAAGGGACCTGCAAAGCGCACATCCGAGCAGGACGAGGCGTTTCGGCAGGCGTTTGCCCGGCTGCTGGACGACGGGCAGAGGACGGCAGACTGACACAGGAAGGGGCGTGTTACCCGTGGCAAAAGCGGCAAACAGCAAGATAAAGCTTTTGTACCTAATGGACATTTTGCTGGAGTACACCGACGAGGAAAACCCCATAAGCCTTGCGCGCATCACCGAGCTGCTCGAAGGCAGGGGGGTCACGGCGGAGCGCAAATCGATCTATGCGGACATCGAGCTGTTGCGCGAGTACGGGCTGGATGTGCTGACGACAAAGACCAATCAGTTTGGGTACTACATCGGTTCGCGGCGGTTTGAGCTTGCGGAGCTGCGGCTTTTGGTGGACGCGGTGCAGTCGGCGCGGTTTATCACCCGCAAAAAGAGCGAACAGCTGATTAAAAAACTCGAAGGGCTTGCAAGCCACGGGCAGGCACGTACCCTGCACCGTGAGGTGTTTGTGCTTGATCGGGTAAAGGCGCCCAACGAAAAGATTTACTACAATGTCGACATCCTGCAGACGGCGATTGCGGACGGGGTGCAGGTGGCGTTTCGCTACTTTGAGTACGCGCCCGATAAGAGCAAGCGCTACCGCAACGACGGCGGGGAGTACACCGTAAGCCCCTACGCGCTGATGTGGGCGAACGATTTTTACTACCTTGTGGCATACTATGAAAAGCGGGAAGGGGATTTTACCCACTTTCGCGTCGACCGCATGGAAGGGGTGCGCGCCCTTAGCGAAAAGCGGGTTCCCGCTGCACAGGTGACGGGCGCGGAGCTTGATGTGGCGCGCTACGGCAACCGCATGTTCTCGATGTACGGCGGTGAGATTATCAAGGTGCGCCTGCGGTGCAAGAACCAGCTGGTGAACGTGGTGCTCGACCGCTTTGGTCTGGATGTGCCGATGATGCCGGACGGAGACTGGTTTATTGCGTCTGTGGACGTGGCGATAAGCCCGATGTTTTTGGGCTGGCTGTTCTCGTTTGGCGGTGATATGCAGGTACTTAGCCCCGACAGCGTGATACAACTGCTCAAAACTCAGGTTCAGAGCGTTGTTGCGCTGTATGAATAGCCCCGATTGCAGCGAAACAGCAAAAAAAAGTTCTGCCACCCGCCCCAAAAGAGGTTGAAAAAGCAGACCGAGTTCTCTATAATTAGATTCGATATGTCCGAATGCCGTGTTTTCTTTTTGACGATTGTTTGGTCGGTTATATTTGGTCTTAAGAATGCATCGCAGCAACATAGACGACAGAAACAAAAAACGAAGGAGCCGTGAACAAATTGGGAATCTTGCAGGA
>JAEZDF010000058.1 GCA_023429685.1 Bacillota bacterium | reverse complement strand
TGTCTCACAGTGGTTTTAATAGCCGTTGCTGTTCCAAGGTCATTTTATTGATTGGGGAGAGCAATATGAGCTATGTCAAGGCGGACTGCGTCCTGCCAAAAGAGCTGCTGGACGAAATCCGGCAGTATGTGGACGGTGCGTACCTCTATATCCCGCGGGGTCCTCAAAGCAAACACGCGTGGGGCGAGGGCACCACATCCCGCGCCGAAATGGCGACGCGCAACAACGCCATCTACACCGACTATCAAAACGGGCTTTGCTACGCGGCACTTTCCGCTAAGTATTATTTGTCGGTCAAAAGCGTACAGCGCATCGTGCTAAGGCTAAAAAACGAAAAACAATAATGATGAGGCGATACGGCCCGTTCCGTACCGCCTCATTCTCTTTTATGAAGCATGGTTGCGGTATGCCCCTGCCCACGCTTTGCGGTATACTGTTGTTATGCATAATAGCGATAGTAAAACTACAACTGCGGCAAACCACTAAAGTACAACAGGAGGAATCCCCTTATGACACTACGTTTTGAGTTCAGTCCCCCATTTACCGCCTTCCTGCGTCCCCATAACGACAGGAAGGAACAATCAACATGCAAACAATCCAGTGGGAGGTACGTCTTGTTTCGCCTCCCTCTGTTCTGCGGCACTGCAAACAGTGCGGTAAAACAGTAGACTATCACAGCTCGGGGCTGTTTCGCGTCAACGCGCAGAAAAAGTCCCTTGATATCTGGCTCATCTACAAGTGCGCGCATTGCCAAAGCACCTGGAACATGACCGTCCATTCCCGCATCTCCCCCCAAACCCTGGATGCCCGTACACTGAAGCGGTTTTGCAATAACGACGCGGCACTCGCCCTGCAATGCGCGTGCGACGCCGGTTTGCTGCGCAAAAACGGTGTGGCGTTCGGTCAGCCACACTACCGCGTCATCGGCGAGGCGCTCCCCCAAACCCCCGTACAGTTGCACATCACAAGCAGCCACCCCTGCGCGGTTCGGGTGTCCGCCCTGCTGCGCGACCGTCTGGGTCTTTCCCACCGGCAGTACGATCAAATGATACAAAGCGGGCAGCTTCGCGCCGACGACGGGTGCGACCTGAAAAAGGTACGCCTAAATCGCGACATCCTGCTTTGCGTCACCCTCGGCGACTGCGTCAGCCTGCAAAACACTGCCTGCTAAAGCTAATAAACTTATAATGTCTACGAAAGAATCTTCGCAAAAGCCATAAATGCAAGCTTTTGCTCGATTTTGTTCGGACATTATTAAAGCTAATTAGCTATAGCGCGCAAAAACCGGCACGGTTTTCACACCGTGCCGGTTCTATTTTTTAGATATAACTCAGTACGCCCTGCCCCAGTAGATCATCTTATCCGCGGGCTTACCACAGCACACGCAGGTCTTGCCTAAGTCTTCCTGCTCAAACGGCATGCAGCGGCTCGAAAGCCCCGCCTCGGCCTTAATCTGCTCTTCGCACGCGCGCTCGCCGCACCACATGCTCTTGTAAAAGCCGCTCTCGGTATCGGCAAGCTGCTTTAACTGCTCCATGTTTTCTGCCGCAAAGGTGCGTTTCTCGCGGTTTTTCAGCGCCTTGTCGTAGATGCCTTCGTGCAGTGCCTGCAGCAGCTCGGGAATCTTGGTATCCAGCTCGTCAAGGGGTACAAAGTACTTCTCGCGCGTGTCGCGGCGCACCAGTACGCACTGCCCCTTTTCAATGTCCTTCGGACCAATCTCCAGACGCAGGGGCACGCCCTTCATCTCGTATTCCGCGTACTTCCAGCCGGGGGAGTTGTCGCTGTCGTCGAGCTTTACGCGACACAACGGCTTAAGCTGCGCAAGCAGCTCGCGCGCCTTGTCGAGCACGCCCTCCTTGTGCTGGGCAACGGGGATGATAACGACCTGCACCGGCGCGATGGCGGGGGGCAAAACCAGCCCGTTGTCGTCGCCGTGCGCCATAATCAGCGCACCGATTAGACGGGTAGAAACGCCCCATGAGGTTTGGTGCGGATACTGCAGGGTGTTGTCTCTTCCGGTAAACTTAATATCAAATGCACGCGCAAAGCCGTCGCCAAAGTAGTGGGACGTGCCGCTCTGCAGTGCCTTACCGTCATGCATCATTGCCTCGATGGTATAGGTGGCTACAGCACCTGCAAACTTCTCTTTGTCGGTCTTGCGCCCCTTAATTACGGGGATGGCAAGCGATGTCTCACACACATCGGCATACACACCCAGCATCTGCTCGGTCTCTGCCCACGCCTCATCGGCGGTCTCGTGCATGGTGTGACCCTCCTGCCACAAAAACTCTAATGAGCGCAGAAAGGGGCGCGTGGTCTTCTCCCAACGAACGACCGAGCACCATTGATTGTAAAGCTTAGGCAGGTCACGGTAGGAGTTTATAATGTGCGCGTAGTGCTCACAGAACAAAACCTCAGAGGTGGGGCGAACACAAAGGCGTTCGTTTAATTTCTCGCCGCCGCCGTGGGTAATCCACGCAACCTCAGGCGCAAAGCCCTCTACATGGTCCTTCTCTTTTTGCAGCAGGCTTTCGGGGATAAACATGGGCATATACACATTCTCGTGCCCCGTCTCTTTAAAACGCGCGTCAAAGATGCGCTGGATGTTCTCCCAGATTGCGTAGCCGTACGGGCGAATGACCATGCAGCCGCGCACACTCGAGTAGTCAATCAAATCCGCCTTTTTGACAATGTCGGTGTACCATTTCGCAAAATCCTCATCCATCGGGGTGATGGCCTCTACCATCTTCTTCTGTGCGTCCACCCTGCACCACTCCTTCTCCTGCGGTTAATTCTGCCCGCGACATACGCGCCGACAAACCAAACTGACCTTAATACCTTACCCTCGCACTTAGCCCTTCTTTTCGGGGAAGAGGCGTGTAAGGGCAACTACAATCAGATAAATTAACAAAATAACTACAAAAATACCCACCATACCAAGCAGCATAATCTTGCCGGAGGCGGCAAGCGCCTCGGGTTTAAACGCAAGCGCTGCCGCGCCAAACATTGAGAATAATCCCATTTTATATCCCATCCTTTCCGCCCCAGATAAGGGGCGAAGCGTCGTTGTGTGTTTTTAGCCGATCTTTTCAATCATCGCCGGCAGGATGTTTAGGATAATGCCGCCCGCCACAACCGAGGCGATCTGTCCCGAAACGTTTGCGCCCACTGCATGCATCAGCAGGTGATTCTGGTTATCCTCTCGAAGTGCAAGCTTCTGCACCACACGCGCCGACATCGGGAACGCCGAGATGCCCGCGCCGCCGATCATGGGGTTAACTTTTTCCTTTAAGAACAGGTTTAAGAACTTCGCAAACAGCACGCCGCCAACGGTGTCAAACACAAACGCCGCAAGACCCAGCGCCATAATCAACAGGGTCTGCCACGAAACAAAGGTATCCGCCTTCATTGTGGAGGCGATGGTAATACCCAAAAACAGCGTAACAAGGTTTGCAAGCTCCTTCTGCGCGGTCTCCGAAAGACGCTCCAGCACGCCGCACTCGCGAATTAGGTTGCCGAACATCAGCATACCAACCAGCGACAGCGAAGCGGGGGCAACAAGACCCGCCACAATCGAAACCAGAATGGGGAACAGGATGCGGGTGAGCTTCGACACGCTCTTTGGGTTATACGGCATACGAATCTGCCGCTCTTTTTTGGTGGTAACCGCCTTGATGGCAATGGGCTGAATAATCGGCACCAACGCCATATACGAGTAAGCCGCCACCGCAATGGGTCCGACGTATGCGCTCTTTAACACCTGAGAAACCAGAATAGAGGTCGGACCATCCGCCGCACCGATGATGCCGATGGCGGCTGCGTCCTTTAGGTCAAACCCAAACAGCACCGCAAGCACGATGGTGGCAAAGATGCCAAACTGCGCCGCCGCGCCGAACAAGAACATCTTCGGGTTAGATAGCAGCGGACCAAAGTCAATCATCGCGCCGATGCCCACAAACAAAAGCAGCGGCATGGCCTCGCTTGCCTCGATGCCGATTTCAAACAACCAGTCGAGAATGCCATGTACCGGACCAATGCCGGGCATATTCTGGTTGGCAAGCCCCGTAAACGGGATGTTCATTAAGATAGCGCCAAAGCCCATGGGCAATAGAAGCGCGGGCTCGTAGTCCTTTTTTACAGCGAGAAAGATCAGCGTCCCGCCGATAATCCACATTAAAATCATCTTCCAGCCGTCGGGCTGTGTAAAGAAATAGGCAACGCCCTCCGTTAAAAAGCTGAAATCCTGCAAGATTCCCAATTTGTTCACGGCTCCTTCGTTTTTTGTTTCTGTCGTCTATGTTGCTGCGATGCATTCTTAAGACCAAATATAACCGACCAAACAATCGTCAAAAAGAAAACACGGCATTC
>JAEZDF010000137.1 GCA_023429685.1 Bacillota bacterium | reverse complement strand
GATAACGTTCTTATTTTGTTAACAGGTTGCAAGACGGTTTATAGTACAATGGTTTGCGTAAATAGGTGCAATTTGGTCAAAAACCGCTGTTTTTACGGGGGAGACGGTTGCACTTAAAAAATTGTAGAAACCGTCGGCAACAAAACTATATGTACTGCGCACTATATAGATGCAGCAGTACAGAACAGGTGGTGCTGCAATGGACATAACCTTATCACTGGTCAACAAAGCAAAACAGGGTGATAAAGAGGCGTATGGCGCGCTTTATTCCGAGATATACAAGGATCTGTACCGCTTTGCCTACTACACGCTAGGCAATCGGGAGGATGCCGAGGATGCGGTGTCTGAGGCGTTTTTGGAGGGCTTTCGCGGTCTGAAGAACCTGCGGGATGACAAGCTGTTCAAGGCGTGGATGATGCGCATTATCAGCATACGCTGCAAGCGCAGGATCAAGCAGTATGTCTCTAGCCGCCAGAACATCGATCCTGAGGATATCTCTGAGCATGTAATCTCTTTTGACCTTAATACGGACAACGACGAACGCTTGGCGCTGCTGTCGGCGCTTTCCACCATCGACCCTTCCGAGCGCACGATACTTTTCTTAGCGGTGGTAGAAGGCTACAAGACACGTGAGATTGCCGACATTTTAAGCTGTCCTCAGGGCACGGTATCATCCAAGCTGTACCGTACCCTTAAGAAACTGCGCACCGAACTTGAAAGGAGGTGACGGGGGAATGGCAAACTATGAGCCAGAACAGGACATAGAATTTTTGCGTAAGAAATTGGAACAACTGAATCAAGAAATCGTTCCCTCGCACCGTATCTCGCCCGAGATTATGCTGCAAAAGCTGGACGATAAGCAATCTGCGGTCACCGCAAAGCGGGTGTGGTTTGTACCAAAAAACATTGCCGCCGTATTGTGTGCCGGTCTTGTTTTGTGCATAGCACTGTTTTATGTAAATAATCTACCAAGCAACCTTGCCACGGCATCCGCTGCCGACTCGGGAGATTTGGTCGGCTTTGGCATGATGGAGCAAGCAGAAAATGCGTCGCAGGAGGAAGCACCTTCCTTGCTGACCGATGATTATACCGCCGTGCGCAAGGCGTTATCTAAAACCGCCCAATACGCGGGTGGGGAGACGCCCAAACAGGATGACGCAAAAGGCGGCGGGGGAGCCGAAACTGGTGGAGACGGGGGCACAGAACGCGCAGAGACCCCTTCCGCGCCCGCAACCGTTCAAAGCGAACAAACCGATATTGTACAGACCGATGGAAGTTATCTGTACTATGCGGCAGGCGATGCGGTGATGATTGCACAAACCGCGGCAGACGGCACGCTTTCGTTTGTTTCGCAACTCGATACCCTAGCCGACGACCGATATGTAATCTCGGTGTATCAGCAGGAGAACTCGCTGACCCTTTTGTGCAACGACTACAGTTTTACGATAACCCAACCCGAGCGGGGCACCGACGCCCTGGAGCCGATTCAAAGCGTGGGCACCACGGTGCTGATGTTTGACATCACTGACCGTTCCCAACCTGTTTTATTGCGTCAGTTTACGCAGGAGGGCGCGTACCACAGCTCCCTTGTTACAGAAAATACGCTGTATCTGGTGTCCGAGCGTCAAACGTTCGAGTACAGCGACGCCCTACCCATTGCGAAAATGGTACCGAGTGTGTACGACACCGCTAAGGGCGGAGAAACTACACCGATCGGGGCGGGCGCAATCATTGTGCCCGAGATTACCTCCGATGCAAGCTATGTGACGGTAAGCGCGCTCGACCTGTACGATTCGGGCACCGAGGTGGTTACCCGAACGGTGCTTGGCGGAGCGGCACAGGTTTATTGCTCGGGCGACGGTGTGGTTTTGGTCAATCCCGTCCAGTCCGACGGGGGAGACGGGTCTGAGCTGCTCAAGCTGTCGTTTGCGTCCTCGGGTGCAGTCGACGTAGCGCGCACCCAGTTGTCAGGGCGGCTGCTTGGGCTAGATGACGCGGCGAATGGCAGCGTAAACGTCATAACCCAACACAGCGGCACCCAGACCGAGACCCTGCTTAATGCGTTTGCCCTTGACCAATCGCTTGCCGTACTGGGCAGCACGACGGAATCGGTTGCCCTTCGCGGCGGCGACGTCTCCTTTGTTGGAGAGACGGCATATGTGGGGGCAAAAGAGGACCGCGCGATTATCGCCGCGTTTAACTTTGCACAACAAGCTGTTCCGCAGGCGCTTGTAGACCTGCCGAAGGCGGCACTGCCCGACAACCTGGTCTTTTTGTCCGACACCCTAGCACTGGGGCTTTATTCGGCGGACGTGACCGGAGCAGGGCAGGGGGTACAACTTGCGCTGTTTGATATCCAAAACAATCAGTTCACTGTAACGTCTACCCAAACCATTGGCGCGAGTGGCAGCTTTACAGAGGCACTGCGCAGCTTGGATGCCGTTTTATACGACAAGGCAAACGCACTTGTGGGCATCCCTGTAGCGGTTACGAGCGGCGCGGAGAATAAACAGCTCAAGCAAGAGTATTCCGGCTACCTCCTCTACCGCATTGAAAACGGCAAGCTGACGCTGGTGGGCAGCATAAAGGGTGAATCCACAGACCCGCAGGACGCCTTGCTGCGTGGGGCGTTGGTGGATGGTGTACTCTATGCCGTATCGGATAACAACGTAATCAGCGCCGACGCGAAAACCCTTTCGGTTATCGATACACTTGCATGGGGCAACCGTTAAGATGCGACCGCCCGGGCAGACCATAACAAAACAACAAGGGGCGGAAAAAACCGCCCCTTGCCGTGTTTAATTCGTACCATATTGGTTTATATGGTAGGTTGGTGCTCTATCGTTATCGAAGGAAGAAACCTCAGGTGTTAGTATCAGCTGGTGTAATCCTCTACTAAGCTGCGCAGGTCGTTTAGGCTTTCGGCAAAGATGCCTTCACGCAGCTCGGTTTGGTCGTATTCGCTCATCGTAGCGATGCTCACGTTAAAGACGTGCAGGGGCTCCTCGTTGCCTGACTGGAACACCGCAAGCCGTCCGTCATACTCCCGCAGATAATAGCCCTCCAGTGGGGCAGGCAGGGCGGGTTCAATCACGGCTGCATCGTCCGCCGTAAGCGGTGCCGTTTGCGCAATGTCCACGGCGTTTATGTCGGTTGGTGCCTGATTGTTCACTGCGGGGTACTGGGCAAACAGGGTGACGAGCGACGCGGTTGCCGCCGTGCATAACAGCCATCGTAGCACAGCTTTCATGGTGTTGCTCCTGCCTTTCTGGCTCAGGGTTTTACATGCCAGAGCCTGATGATGAAGCGATAAAAAGAGACATTTGTTCGATGTATTGTTGGCAATATTATAAAAAAGTATGCGCAAAATCTCAAATATTACTAAGTATTTTCGAATTATTGTTGCACAAACAGCCCTATAATATGATATAATTGTAGACTGGGATGTGCTACAATAACCGATGATTTGGTTTGTGGCTGATTTTTTTGCTTTTACTATAATACGAAACTACGAAAAGGGAGGCTGACTGCGGCTATGGCACAGCTTTCAGATAAAAATGGTTTGCCTAAGGGCACAAAGACGACAGGCAGCACAATAAAAAAGAGCGGCGGATCCCATGCGTGGCGTGTGACCAAGGGCATTTTTGCGGTAATCGGCAGGATATTATCCACCGTTTTGCTGGTTGGTGTCATCACAGGTTGCATTGTGGCTACCGTGCTTTCGGTTTATGTTCTGCGTCTTGTCAACACCGAGGATGTAATTGACCTTAGAAACTTTAAACAGAACTATACCAGCATCATCTATGCCGAGGACCCCGAAACGGGTGAGACCTACGAGCTTCAACGCCTAATCGGCGGCGAAAACCGCATCTGGGTGGGCATAGAAAAGATACCAGAACATACCCGACAGGCGTTTATCGCCATTGAGGACAAACGGTTTGACGATAAGGTCGACGCAGCCCATTCTGGTGTGGACTGGTACCGTACCGCAGGCGTTACGATGCGCTATTTGACCGGGCAGAGCCAGCAGGGCGGCTCGACAATTACGCAGCAGCTGATAAAAAATATTACCGGCGAGGCAGATGTGACTGTCACCCGAAAGGTGCAGGAGATCTTTCGCGCCATTAACATGGAGAAGGTGTACTCCAAGGACGACATTCTGGAGGCGTACCTGAACACCATCAGCCTTGCAAACAACACCAATGGCATACAAGCCGCGGCAAACCTGTACTTTGGTAAGGATGCCGGTGACCTGACCATTGCCGAAAGTGCGTGTATCGCCTCTATTACCAAGAACCCTACCGCGTTTAACCCCTTTACCGCAAAGGGCAGCGTAAACAACAAGGAACGCCGCGAATATGTCTTGTTCGAGATGCACGATCAAGGGCGCATTACCGACGCTCAGTACGAGCAGGCGTTAAAGGAGTCGGCAAACCTTACCTTTAAAAAGGAAGAGGCGATGCAGCAGTTTGACTCGACGCAGAGCTACTTTGTCGACCATGTTATCGAAGAGGTTATCGCCGACCTGGTGGCACAAAAAGGCATGTCCCGTGCTCAGGCAACCGCCAAGATATACAGCGGCGGCTACCGCATCTACTCCACCATTAACCCGCGCATTCAGGCGATTCTTGATGAAAAGTATGCGGACGACGAGACGTTCTCCTACGTCACCAACAAGGAGCCGCCGCAGTCCGCGATGGTTATTATGGATACGCACGGACGTGTGTTGGGCATTGCCGGAGGCAGAGGGCAGAAGGTGAGCGACCGCGTGTTCAACTACGCCACAATGGCAAAGCGGCAGCCCGGTTCGTCTATCAAGCCGATATCGGTGTACGCGCAGGCAATCGAGTATGGGCTGATTACGTACTCGTCGGTATTCGAAGACTCGCCGCTGACGGAGGTCAAGAACGGCGACGAGGTGATTAGCCAGTGGCCGTCCAACCACTATAATAATCCCCCTTACATGGGCGATATTACGATAGTTACCGCAATCCAGCGCTCCACCAACACAGTGGCGGCAAAGGTTTGCGAGTTGCTATCCCCCCGCCGCTGCTTTGACTTTATGAAGAGTAAGCTGGGGATCACGACGCTGATAGAAGCAAAAGAGGTAAACGGTCAGATTAAAACCGACGTCGGGCTTGCACAGCTTGCGCTGGGGAGCTTAACCGAGGGCGTTACGGTACTGGAGATGACCGGTGCGTATCAGATCTTTGCAAACGGCGGAACCTTTACCGAGCCGTACTCCTACACCAGCGTACTGGACGCCGCAACCGGTGAGGTCGTACTGGAAAACAAGCAGGTGAGTAACCGCGTTATTAATGAAGACACCGCGTACATCATGAACCGGCTTATGCATCAGGTGGTCAACGCCTCGCCGGGAACCGGCATGGGCGCCCGCCTACAGGGCGCCGAGGTCGTGGGTAAGACGGGTACGTCGGATAAGGACTACAACCAGTGGTTTATCGGCGCGACCCCCAACTATGTGGCGGGGGTTTGGATCGGCTACGACCGCAATAAGCGGGTTACCTACTCCAGCTATCCGCCGCCCAATGTGTGGAAGCGCGTGATGCAGGAGGTTGTGAAGCTGGATGAAAATCCGGGCAGCTTCCCCGTAGCTAGCAACGTCGTTCAGCGCAGCTACTGCACCGAAACGGGAGAGCTGGCGACCACGCTGTGCCCAAGCACGGCGATTGGGTACTATTCGCCCAATAATCTCCCCAACACCTGCGTCAAGCACTTGACCGGGTACAGCGCGTCTGACGAGCATGACGATGGGTACGATGACGACAACAGCGACGAGTGGTGGAACTGGTAACCTCAATGCAGACCATCACATCAGCACACCATATAAGGTTAATAACGGCTGGTATAGGGTAAACCGATGCCAGCCGTTTTGTTTCACTGATGCTTACAGCCTTGCAATGGGCTGTATTTTTATCTTTCATATCCATAACATTCCGTATAATCGGTGCAACAAAACACTCCCGCAAGGGCACTGTATGAATGACGGTAAAAGATAAGACATACTATCACAATAAAAGGAGCAACATATGAAGAAAACACTAATCGCCGTTGCGTGTGCCGTTCTGCTGCTGGCAGGCTGTACGCCCCAATCGTCCGGCAAGCAAAAGACCCCCGAGGAGCTGACAGCACTCTACACCGCCGCCATCACCGAGGCGCGCAGCAAGGAAGAGAACGACAGCACCCCCATTGCCACCACTGCCGACGACGAGCAGGCAGAGATGGTATTCCCACTCATCGATTTTGTCCATGAGGACGCCGAGGCATACGCCATCAGCATCTCGCCGTGGAACATCAGCGCATACGGTATAGCGGTGATTAAGCCCGCTGAGGGGAAGAAGGACAAGGTGCTTGCGGGGTTAAATACGTTTGTGCAAAACCAGCAAAGGGCGTTTGAGTTCTACCTGCCGGACCAATACGAAAACGCAAAGAACGCGAAGGTATCCGAGCTTAAGGACGGTACGTTGGTACTGGTAATGTGTAAAGACTCGGATGAAATCTTACAATCAATAACAAAAAAGGTGCTTTCGGAGTAAGCGCAATTCCGTAACATGGGCTTTGAGGGGTTTTATGGACCGCTCGAAGCCTTTTGCATATGTGCAGTTTGCGACCAGGGTGTGTAGAGCTGCTTGATGGAGTTTACATAACACAAGTAAAAATGTTGGCTTATTTTGTTTATGCAAGAAGTAACAGGAACCGATAGCGATAGATGTAAGCTACAGATGGGAATAGATAGATAGCGTGATACTAAAATGTAACAATTCAACACCACAACTCTTAACATGGTAAAATATACTGTATAATCCGCCAAAATTTCCAGTATAATTGTGCATAATACACATAAATAGATTACAAATTAGTTACACAATAATGTCGTTTTGGGTATTGCAATCTGCTTGGAATGTGGGCTATAATAGGTCCAGAGCACAACGCTCACAACATTTCAAGGAGGATAAAGCATGAAAAGACTAATCGCATTAGTTCTGACAGCAGTAATGATGCTGAGTCTGGGCGCAGTATTGTCTGCAGCCGACATCAGCGGAGACGTAATTGGTACAGTACCCGGCAGCTCCACATTCCCCGAGAAGCTTGAGTTCACAGACGAGCCTGTAACCGTTAACCTCGCAGCAGGTGGCAACTTCGACGAGTGGAACG
>JAEZDF010000075.1 GCA_023429685.1 Bacillota bacterium | reverse complement strand
CGCTTCATCGCATATCTGTGCAGTCACGCTTAATCATAATACTACACGCCTTTAGGGATTGCAAGCTTTTTTTATGCAAAACAAGCCCCTGTTGGGTGTTTTTTTCAATTTCTACTATTTTTATAATCATCCCCACAGTTTCATCGCTTGTTTTGTATTACTTGTACAATTATTTTGTTTTTATTTTGTATTTGGCTATGTTATACTATACCTAATTTAATACGCGATTTCAATACCCGGTAAACCGACGCCCATTTATGGTAAACATTATTTTATATGCAGTAAACCCACTGCAGCCCGCCACTATTAATATAGCCGCATTCCCCCGTTTATCGGCTCTGCGGCAGCAACATCAATTAAACGCCGCACCCGCTCTCTTTTGCCCGTACGACATGCGCTCCCTTTAACACTCAGAGCACAGAAAGGATTGAAATGAATATGAGACGCACAACCACTATCACCCGCACACTCTGTGTCGCGCTCGCCCTCGCCCTAACCGTTATGGTAGCGGGCTGCTCTGCCAATGCATCGTCCCCCTCCACTTCCGCCGCCAGCACCTCTATGGGCGGTTACACGGGCGACTTCATGAACGACAGCGCAATGCCCCAAGAAGCACCCGCCGCACAGGAGGAAAAAGGCGACGGCTTTTCTGGTAGCACCCTCCCGGCAGCCGAGCAGTCGCAAAGCAATACCCCCGGAAGCTCGCTGAACCGCAAGATCATCAAAACCGTCAACATGTATATGGAGACGCTGGAATTTGACACCCTAATTGCAAGCCTGACCGCCAAAACAAACGAATTCGGCGGCTATGTTGAAAACTCGTCGGTCAGCGGGTTTGGCGTAAACCAAAAGCTCGGCGACGAATATGCCCCCACCCGCAGCGCATTTGTGACGGTACGCGTGCCCACCGCGAAGCTTGACGAGTTTACCACCCTAATCGGCACACTGGGCAACGTCACCCAAAAGGACGAAAACAGCGAGGACATCACCCTTACATACGCCGACACCGAGGCGCGCAAAGCTGCATTGACCGTAGAGTACGAGCGCCTGATGGCACTGCTCGAAAAGGCGGAAAGCTTAGAGGCGGTCGTCGCGCTGGAGGCACGGCTTTCGGAGGTTCGCTACGAGCTTGACAACCTTGGCAGCGCACTGCGCCGCTACGACAGTCTAGTAGACTACAGCACTCTGCACATCAGTGTGCAGGAGGTTCGCCGCCTGTCCCCGAAGCAGGTTGTACCCAAGACCATCGGCGAGCGCATCTCCACCGGCTTTAAAGAGACCCTGCTCGACATCCGCGACGACGCGGGCGATTTTGCGGTATGGTTTGTCGTAAACCTGCCCTACCTGCTCATCTGGGCGGTTATTATCGCAGGCATTGTGTTTGCCATCCGCCGTCTTGTGAAAAAGCAAAAGGCAAAAAGAGCGGCGCAGCCCGCTTACTATCCTCCCGCGGCAAACATGAACTTTCCCCATCCGCCAAGACCCACCCCGGAGAAAACGGACGATAAATAGGTTCCCCATTAGGTTTAAATTATAGGGGTAGGGAGGGTCTACATTGCCGTTTGTCCGAATCGAGATCCTTTCCGGCAAGACGCCGGAATACAAAAAGACACTGCTGCAAGCGGTTCACGATGCCTTTGTCGCCACCTTCGACATCGAGGAGGACGACCGCTATCAGCGGCTGTATGAGCTGGACGAAGACTGCTTTGAACGAAGAAAGGCAAAAACCGACCGCTTTACCCTAATCGAATTAACCCTGTTCCCGGGTCGCAGCAAGGTACTCAAACGCAGCCTTATCAAAGAGATTACCCGTCTTTTGGGCGAGCGGCTCGGCATCGCACCCACCGACGTCTTTATCATCATGCACGAGCCCCCGCTCGATAACTGGGGCTGTTACGGTGAGCAGGCAAGCGAGCTTGACTATCGGTACAAAACAGAATAACCCGTCAACCCATTCGAGGCGAGCGGCACATTCCATTAAATTAACGGAATTACGTCAAAACAAAATCTTCGTAAAAGCTTGAACTCACAGCTTTTACGAAGATTTTTTCGTCGACAAATCAGTTTATTGGGAGCTATGCCGCCCCTCTATTTCTTATCCCTTACGGCTTAGTATGTATGCGTTTTACACCGCGCCGACTGGGCGGGTCTCTCCATACCCGTCCAGCGGAACATAGATATCCGCCTCACAGTAGGTTTTGGCACACCGGGCGAGATCCATCCGCTCAAAGTGGTAGCGCAGCGACTGGTTATACATGCTTTTCTGCTGCCATACATGATAGATGAAATCATATATCTCGTTTAAACACCGTATGGTCAACTCCTCCGGCGCATGCAGCCCTATATACCGAAACACCGCATAATGCGTGGTGGGTAAGGTCTTGCAGCACAGGGGCGGCACAGCGTCAAACGCCTGTTTCACCTCCACCGATGGCATATAGTCGTTGCCGTAATCCGGGTTTTCGCCGTGCAGGCACAGTCCGTAGTATACCTGTGGGTTTACCTCCCCTACAATCCCACTGCGGTCCCCATCAAAAAAGTGTTTGCCCTGTGTGTTCGCGCACAGGGTCTTTTTGTTTTGCTCATGCACCACAAAGGTGGGAACGCCCGCAACGGTAAACGACGGCTTTAACACAAATCGCGGCTCTATCAGCAGCCCCTGCGCCACATCCTGCATCAGGCTGGTATCGACGGGCTTTACCACCGCAAGCTCACCGCGCTGTTTGCGAAACGTAGCCGGACTGACGCCAAACTGTCTCTTAAACGCACGCTCGTATGTCTGCTCATACTCAAACCCGTACTCCAGCGCGATATCGATGATCTTCATTTCGCTGCCCAGCAGATCGTCAAGGCTTGCCGTTAGCTTTCGCGCGCGGACGTACTGCATCAGCGGCATACCAGTAATGCCGGAAAACAGACGGTGCAGATGAAACTTAGAAAGCGCAAGCCGGTGTGACATCTCATCCAGCGTAACAGGTTGCTTTAAATGCCGCTCGATGTCGCTTACCGCCTGTTCAATCAATACGCGGTTGGCTGTGTTCATATCATTTTTCATTCCCATAAAGCAAGATTTGTTCGTTGCATCTTTGCCAGCATTATATAATAGGGAATAACTCAAAGTCAATTAACCTGAAAGGACAACATCAATATGGTTGAGTACATCCGTAAGCCCCTTCTCCCGACTGCCGTGGCGGTTGCGTGTCTCATACTGTTTGGCTGTGCGTCAGACGCCCTCTCATCCTCCAATATCTCCGAGCCGCCGCAAAGCGCTCAGGTAGTGAGCGCCCATGATACCGAGTCCTCTGTCGAACCGTCCCCCTCACAGATTGTCAATCTCCCCATCTATTCCAAGGCGGTGGATGAGAATAATATACTGGACGAAAATCCCGAACGGACGCTGACTGTTTACCTCCCCGCGGGCTACGAGGAAAGCGAAAAATCCTACCCCGTGGTGTACTATCTCCACGGCTTTGGCGAAACACCCGGCAATTTTATTCGTGCTAACAACCACGCGCTGAACTCCGAATTTTCTGAAAACGAGAACCAGTTTATTCTAGTCGGCGTCAGCGCAAGCAACAAGTCGGGCGGCTCATTCTACGCAAACTCCCCCGTAACCGGCTATTTTGAGGACTACGTCACGCAGGAAGTAGTCGCACTCATCGACAGCACCTACCGCACCATAGCGGCAGCCGAGTCCCGCGGGCTGTGCGGCTTTTCCATGGGCGGCTTCGGTACATTGTATCTTGGTCTACGCCATCCCGATATCTACGGCGCAATCTACGCCATTGGTCCCGGCGTATCTTCCACCGACCGCTTTGACACCGTGCTCGATTCGTGGAAGGGCGACAGCTGGGTTATGAGGGCATACGGACAGGCGTTTGCTCCAAACCCCGACGGGGAAGACCCCTACTGCTTTACCCCCGCCCGCGACGGGAGCGCGGCGGATAAACCCATTATGGAGCAATGGCTTGACGGCTACGCAAACTGGGATAAAAAGCTCGACGCCTATCAGGCACTGGACACCCCGCTAAGCGGCATCGGCATCTGCTACGGCACACGCGATTCTTATAAATGGATTCCCGAGGGCTGCGAGTATCTCATCGATTTAATGACCGAACGCGGCATAACACCTACGGTATACTCGTTTGACGGCGGACACACGATCCCCCCTTCTGGAATGCGCACCCTGTTGGTTCCGTTCTTCCGCGAACATCTGGCGTTTTAACCCCATTCCCTTACTATACTCTCACTCCTATATAGGCGGGCAGTCGCAACCCTCTGGGTTCTGACCGCCCGCTCCTTCTTTGACGCGCCGAGATTCAATTCGCGCTAGCTATCGTCACGGGTCACCGTATACGAAAGGTAACGAAAGCCCCCGTCGTCGGTGAGCCTGACTAAAAGCGTGCCCTCCAAAAACGGGCTATCGGTCTGCCCGGGCATCGATACCCCAACGGAAAGTGACAAGCGGTTTCCGTCGGCTTTTGCGTCCATGGCATACACCTCGCGACCCCCGCCTCCGTAGCCGGGCAATGTGTAGGTGCCCGCCGCCGCGTCATAGCTCGGGGAGGTGCGCAGGTACTCAGCAGTCACATCAAAGTACCGTTGTACCGCCTGTTCCAGCTCCGCGGCGGTACAGACTGCGTCTGCATACTCGTAGCCGTCCCCCGTCTGGATAAGCGGCCGTTTCAGCAGGTTGTTGCGCCCGCAAAACCGCACAAAATAGTCCGCCTCAAGCTCTGCCGGGCTTTGCCACGTACCAAGCACCGCAATGTCGCCGCGAAGCAGCGGCTCAATGAATACGCTCGTCACCGTCTCAAGGTCGCCCGCATCCACCGCGCCCGAGTCTGTCTCGCCGATGTACCGCTTGCTTCCGTCAAGGCGCAGGGCTTCGCTCCCCGGTACAGGCTCAAAGGTCGGTTCCGGCTCCGAACTGCTCTGCGGCGGGGCTTGCTCAGGTAGGCTTCCATGACTATTACCCTCTGGGGGTACGGGCGCCTGCGGCGGCGTTTGCACCGCACACCCTGCCAGTACGATCAGCATCGTTACAAGGCACACCGTACCCAGTCGCAACATATCCCGTTTCAAGCGCTGTTTCCCCCTTTGCGTCAGCCTTTTATTTCCTCTGAAATATTACTTACCGTTTCATTCTCTTTCTCTTTCGCCATCCGCCCTGCAAGCCAATAGAACAGGCGAACATAGCCGCTTACAAGCAGTATCACAATTACCATGGGCAACGACTGCAACGGGGATAATACATTCGGCAGCCGCACCTCATACAGCCACAAAATTCGTGTCTCAAAGGTGGCACCCACGTTGTATGCCCCATTGAAAAACCCGGGAATATCCACCGCAAGCATGACTGCACACACAACAAGCGACGCAATCAGCCCGAGCCTTAGCTTGCGCCTAACCGCGCTTGTCAGCTCCACCCGCAATGTTTTGTCGGGGTAATGCGCCTGCAACAGCTTTAGCACCACCCATAATGGGATGAGGTAAACGGTCAGCACGTTCAGGTTCACGCTAAAAAACAGGGACGAATCATTGACCAGCATCAGCAAACCCGCTGCAACCAGGTTCCCCACTATCACATACAGCACAAACGCGCTTAGCAGTTTATAGGTCTTAACCACTTCAATAACCTCCTGTAAGCTGATTTGTTCTAACGATACCATAATTTTGTAAATGTTTCAAGTATTCGGTTTGTATCGCCTTGTATTGACAGTCAAGGGAATAACCGTTATGATAGCCTGTAGACCAATGCCTATAAGGAGGAACGTTTTATGCTTAATCCCATCTCGCGCGTTGCATAGCAGGGGCTATTGCAACTATTGTACTTTACCAAATGTCTCACAGTGGTTTTAATAGCCGTTGCTGTTCCAAGGTCATTTTATTGATTGGGGAGAGCAATATGAGCTATGTCAAGGCGGACTGCGTCCTGCCAAAAGAGCTGCTGGACGAAATCCGGCAGTA
>JAEZDF010000069.1 GCA_023429685.1 Bacillota bacterium | reverse complement strand
CGCCCTTTAACTGGACACAGGTAGACGACTCCAACGGTGCGGTTGCCATCGAAGGCGGCGGGTATGCCGGCGGCTACGATGTAGAGATTGCAAAGATCCTCGCCGAAAAGCTCGGCAAGAAGCTGGTTATTGTAAAGACCGAATGGGGCGGACTGCCCACAGCGGTACAGTCCGGCACCATCGACGCGATTATCGCTGGCATGAGCCCAACCGCAGAGCGCAAGGAAAGCATCGATTTCTCCGAGAATTACTATAAATCCGACCTTGTTATGGTTGTGAAAAAGGGCGGCGCGTTTGAAGGCGCAAAGAGCATCCAGGACTTTGCAGGTGCAAAAATTACAGCACAGCTCGGCACCTTCCACTATACCGTTATCGAGCAGATTAACGGCGTAAACCTGCTAGAAGCAATGGACGATTTTGGTGCGATGCGTGTTGCGCTCGAGTCCGGCATCATCGACGGCTATGTATCCGAGCGTCCCGAAGGTGTATCCGCAATTTCTGCCAACGCAAACTTTGCGATGGTAGAGTTTGAGGACGGTTTTGTCGCTTCGGATGACGATGTTGCAATTGCGGTAGGTCTGAAAAAGGGCAGCCCCCTGACCGCGCAGATCAACAAAATTCTTGCAGGAATTACAGAAGAACAGCGCAAGGATATTATGGATAAGGCAATTATCAACCAGCCCAGCGAGCAGTAATCATTACATAATACGCGTTTTTAATACGGAAAGGAGCCATTCATCATGCTACTATCAGCAGCCACTGCAGTTGTCGAAAAAGGGTTCTGGGATTGGGTCGCTCAAATCTGGACCACGTACTGGCCGCTGTTTCTCAGGGGCATGGGCATTACCCTGCTTATCGCCATAACCGGCACCATCATCGGCTCGGTTCTCGGGCTTATCGTCGGGGTTATTCGCACCATTCCGATTGGCCCAAGGGACCCCTCCTTCAAACGAGGACTGCTGCGTGTGGTGAATGCGCTGCTTTCGGTATACATAGAGGTTTTTCGCGGCACACCTATGATTGTACAGGCGATGGTCATCTATTACGGCGCGGCCTTTGCGGGTGTGCGTCTAGATACGACTGTAGCAGGTATTATTATTGTCTCCATCAATACCGGCGCGTATATGGCAGAGATTGTGCGCGGTGGCATTCTGTCGGTGGATAAGGGGCAGTTTGAGGCTGCCCACTCCATCGGTATGAACCATTTTCAAACCATGATCAGCATTGTCATGCCGCAGGTTATCCGCAACATTCTGCCCGCCACGGGGAACGAGTTTGTTATCAATATTAAGGACACCTCGGTGCTTAACGTTATCTCGGTCAGCGAGCTGTTCTTTGCCTCTAAGACCGTGTCTACCACAACGTATCAGTATTTTCCCACATTCTTTATCACCTGCATCATCTATTTCATAATGACCTTTACGGTTACCCGCATCCTTCGTTTTGTGGAGCGCAAAATGGACGGCGCAGACAGCTATACCATCCATGGCTCCCAAACCACGCCGGAGCAGGAGATTAAGGTAAGGGGGACGTTGTGATGAAGGTTATTGAGGTAAAACACCTAGAAAAGAAGTTTGGGGAGAACGTGGTTCTCAAGGATATTAACCTGGATGTACATAAGGGAGAGGTTGTCTGTGTCATCGGCTCGAGCGGCTCGGGCAAGAGCACGCTGTTGCGCTGCATCAACCTGCTCGAGGAACCCACAGGCGGCGAGATTACCTACCACGGCGAAAACGTGCTATCCAGCCGACTTTCGCGCACCGAGTACCGCACCAAGCTTGGTATGGTGTTTCAGCAGTTTAACCTGTTTAACAACCTCACAGCGCTGGATAACTGCACTGTAGGGCAGATTAAGGTGTTAAAGCGCGACAAGAAGGAAGCGGAACAGACCGCGATGAAGTACCTAGAGTTGGTAGGGATGTCGCAGTACATCAACGCACGCCCCGCCCAGCTTTCGGGTGGGCAGAAGCAGCGTGTCGCGATAGCGCGCGCCCTTTCCATGGAGCCGGACGCGCTTCTTTTTGACGAGCCAACCAGTGCGCTCGACCCCGAGATGGTGGGCGAGGTGCTTAAGGTCATGAAGACCCTTGCAGGCAGCGGGCTAACCATGATGGTGGTGACCCACGAGATGGACTTTGCAAGAGAGGTCGCAAACCGCGTGCTGTTTATGGATAAGGGTGTTATCGTGGAGGATGCTCCCCCCGAGGAGATCTTCACAAACCCCAAAAACGACCGCACCAAGGAATTCTTAAAAAGAACTTTGGAACGTTAAATAGCTTAATGATACGATAAACGAACCCCCGAACGGCTGACCGTTCGGGGGTTCGTTTATCCTTGTTTTATAGAACTAAGCCGCTAATAAATCCTCGTAAAATCTTCTGGAAGTCGCTATATTACAAACGGCACAGGCATCCACTGTATGGTAAATCCCTCTTCTCTTGTACAAGCTCATTCACCAGTGCCTATAATTTCGGCTTGAACCTTTTTGCTCAGGGATGTAAGCAACAGGCGGTAGGAACGGTCGATCATCTCCCGCATCAGCTCGTCAGTTACCTTTCCCTCAAGGTAAACCGAGTTCCAGTGAACCTTGTTTAAGTAATACCCGGGGATGATGTCGCCGTTATTCGTTGAACGCACAAACTCGCCGAACTCTGGCTCCAGCTTTAGGCTGAAGATGGGTCTGCCCGTTTTGTCACCACCAAGCATCGCAAACATCTTGCCGCGCAGCAGATAACGCACGGCGTTCCATTCGGTCTTGAAGTCTTTTTCCGCACCTGCCTTTGCAAGGCAGTAGCCGTCAATCCATTCGTATGGCGCTATCAGCACGTTGTCGCCTCCTTGAGCCAGGCCTTGCACTGGGCAATGCGTTTGCCGTCGTCTCCCTGCTCCTTGTCATACGCGAACTGATTTAACAAGGCACACGCAAACGAATCGCACTGCCCACAGTGCTCATGTCCCTTTTGCTCGCAGCAGTGTTTGACGGGGCAGCTTTCACCCCAAAACGGCTTGTCGATGAGGGTACAACCCTTACACCCCATCGGCTCCTTGTATGTACATTCGCTGCAAAGGATTCCACATCGTGATTCAATCATTGAGCTACCCCTTCCTTTCCGACGCTTAGTAGTGTTTTAACATATGATACATCAGAACTTGTTTTTTTCATTGTAAAAATCGGACATGCTTTTTATAAACGCACCGGGGGCTATGCCACACACCTCGCGGAATTCGCGGTTAAAATGCGACTGGTCATAATACCCCGCATGTTGTGCGCATTCGGTCAGCGTCAAATCATGGCGCTGCATCAGCAGCAGGGCCTTGTTTACACGAAAAAGCTGCAAGCAGTTTTTGGCACTAATGCCGATCTCGCTGTAAAATAGACGGTTAAGGTGCCGCTCGCTGTAACACATTGCATCCGCTAGCTGTTTCACCGTAGCGGAAGGGACGGTGTTTTTTATCAGTGCAATGACCGCACTCGGGCTTGCCGACGCCGTTTGGTATAAAATCGAAAGAAACAGCGCATCGAGCAGCCTCGTTAGTTCATCTTCATCCCGCGCGCGGCTTACAACCTCGCGTAATGCAACATCCAGCGAAGGCAGGCAGTCGTGTAGGGGGATGATGCAGTCGACAAAATCCTGTTGCGGATAACCCGTTAACCGATGCGCTCCGCCCGGTAAGAACTCCACAAACAGGTGACATGGCGAAGCATATTCCTGCGTGCCTACAACCGTGGTCTTGGTCGTCGGTCCCCACAGCGAGGTGACGAGGCCGTGCTCCTCAATGCGGCAAACAATGCAGCCGCTTACATCCGGAATTAGGGTAAGGGGCGAAGGGGCAGACGTGTAGTATGGTAGCATAATGGTATAGTGGGAGATATAGGGGCGCAATAGGGCATGCGGGGGCAGATAACGGCGTGGAATGCCGTTATTTTGCGTATCCAAAGAAAATAAAAATGGTTGTTTGGGCATAGGAACTGCCTCCGGCTGCTATCGTCTCATCGGTGGGCGTGGGGTGCCTTGCGCCTTTTCCATATCCCCGCGCATGCGCCGACGTTTTTCGTCCAACATACGCAGCTTCTTTTTACGGTATCGCATCATGTTTATCTGCCGAATAATTACAAGCAGTGCAAATAGCCCGACAATGACGCCGAGTATAGTCAGCAGCACGGTAACCCACGGGGGAGCCGCGCCTTTTTCGGTTACCGCCTTATCCGCCACCAGATTCACCGAGAGCAGCAGCTCGTTTTCATACAGGATGTCGGCAACGCCCACCACATCGCCCTTGCGAACGGTGGTGGTTATTGTCGCGGGAACACGGCATAGAACATAAACATCATCGATAATTGCAGTTTTGGGAATAATCGAATCAAGCTTTTTAGAAAGGGATAGGGGCAGGGAATCCTGCATAAAGCCTTCCCCGACAGCAACCTTCGTCACAGGCTCGCCCGCTTTTGGCGATTGCACCAGCTTGCAGGTAGATAGTGCCCATTCAAACAGACCTTTTGCGTCGGTATATACAGAGCCATCGCCTGGTGCCCCCAGAAGTACCAACAGCAGCTTCATGCCGTTTTGTTCCATTACACAAACCAGGTTCGTCGTCCCGTCCGAGCCGACGCTGTATTTGATGCCGCGTGCCCCTTCTAAGTAGGTCAGTTCGTCCGCGGTGTTCTCTACCCCGTTTTCGTTTTCTATCGTATCTTCCTCATGCGTGTCCGAAGAGGGCAGGTTATATGTAGCCTCACCCGCAATCGACATGTAGAGTTCATTTTGATAAACCTTGCTTGCAATCATCGCAATATCTCGCGCGGTGGTGTAGTTGTTGGAGCCGCCCTCGCCGCTTGCATCAGAGAAGTTGGTGGAATTGGTACCCAAGCCGCGCGCACGTTCGTTTAAGCGCGAGATAAACTTGTTCTGGTCACCGCCGCCCACCGCAAAGGCAATCAGCTGCGCTGCCGATGTGTTAGAGTCTAAAATAATATATCGCAGCAGCTGTTCCATCGTATAACTTGTTTCGCCCTCTTCGCCGTTGTCGAGCGTAACGGGGGAGGGCACATCTGCGGCAAGGTCCTCGGTTTCTTCTATGGCAAGCAGCGCCGTTAGCATCTGTGTTAACGAATGGGGGGTGGCGCGGTCATCCGGCGCTTTCTCGTAAATGATATCGCCACAACCGAGCTCTATCATAAACACATTGGTGCTCGCTGCGTCAAACGCAGGTTTATGTTCAACGGGCTTGCTTTGTTTTGCACAGGCTGTAAACAGAAACACACTAGCAAAAAACAAACTGATCGTTCGTCTAAACAACATTATAATCCCTCCATGCAGTAATCGGCAGAACAGCCGTAACATATGTAATAAATCACTGTGTTTTGCGCAAATAAGTGAATTGCCCAATTAAAACCATTATAGCAGATGTTAGCTGATTAATATAGTGTCACAGGTCGGCGAATTCCCTGCATTTTTATATAAACACAGCGAGTTATGGTGTAAAAAAGCACAATAATAATTACGCATGAGCCAAAGGGGGAATTAAAGGTGAATTATTCTAGCAGATATGGTATAATATCCGCAAAAGAAGAACTAAATAATACATAAAAACCATCAATGTGTTTCGCAAATGGGTTGTATTGTTATGATAGTAAGTCGTAAAACAGGTTAAGTTATGGGCGTTTTTGCCGATATGTATAACAGAGTATAACCATGTAGAAAAACAGGTTTTGATAAAGTCAGCGGTATCGCCGACACGGAGGTGAGCGGGCATGAAGAAATACACGCGGATAGGGATAATTGTTATAGCTTTTGCGGTACTATTGACCACAGTTGCGCCGCTGTTTACGGTTTATTCAGCCGATGCCACAAACAATTGGCTGCATTTTAAGCGCGATGGCAAAACATCGACCCAGATTACCATCGTTGAAGGGCGCGGCGTAGACCTGGTGCACAGCAAGCCGGCAAACCTGTACCTAAGCCGCCTAATAATCCGCGACAGCAGCAACAACGAGGTTCCGTCAAACACAGTGTGGATCAACGAAACCAACGACACGCTCAACGCAGCTCTTGGTGTTAGCGGCGTGTATACGATTGTGGGCGATTACTATACCTTAAACGCCACAGGCGATGCTGTTTTTTATTACTATTACGAGCCGACAGAAGCGGTTAAAACCGAGGCGCGTGTATCGAGCGACCAAAACAACCTGATTAAGCAGGACAGTACCATCGCCATAAAGGCGGACGCTGTGCCGTCAGGAATTCCCGCATTCTCAATCATTAACACCGGTGGGCGCACCCCGACCGGTGCATTTGCGGAGTTTGATTCCGTCACCTCCTCCAGAGGAAACCTGGTTAATAATGAATGGGTGTACAACCTTACATTCCGAAAGGGAACCAGCTCGCTGACCATCCAGCTAATGACCCCCTACGAGATTACCCAGAACAGTGAGTTTGACATCAGCTTTACTACAGAGAAGTCCGATACGCTGGTGGTTTCGATTAAAAGCAAAGAAGACATGGTCGGCGACATCAAACGGGCACTCAGCAACCCTGACCAGCGCGACCCGTACATGACATTTGCCTCCTACAACGACCTTGACTACATAACCGAAAACTTCTCACTGATTAAAAAGGCAATGGTCTACGGCGTCGAGGTCAACTTTACATGGGAGTGGGACGACCCGGTATCCTCCACCGACAATCCGGTCATATCCATTTCAAATCCGCTCATCTCCACCCACTACACCGCCAAGGTGACGCGGCGGGAGGAGGATGTTGTCGGCACGCTAACCGCAAACATCGTTTACCTGCCGGCAGGAACCGTGGAGGGAGACCCCACGGCGCACCAAGAGGCGCACCCGCTGCGCGTTGTGGTCAAGGGCAAGGGAACGCCACCGGGGGTAAATATCGTTACCCAAATTGATGAAAGCGGAAACCCAGTTACCACCGTTCCTATTTCGACTACGCCGGTGTGGCTTGATCTATATGACGGCTCGGTGCCGGGGCACAGCATGCAAACGGGCGCGTATCACCCCTTGTTTTTGCACTTAAAGTACGGCGCGCGCGGTGGTAGAGCGGATTACGCCACCATCACCTCATCGAATAACAATGTGCTATCTGCAAACTATACAGGAACCACTGCAGGTAGCTATCAGGATTTGTACGCGTGGAACTCTCGCTTGATTAACCCAAGCTCCAATGAGGCATACGAGGGGATTGTTGGGTTAAAGCTATACCCCAAACAGGTGGGTACGACGGTCGTCACCGTTCGTTATTACGCATCAACCCCCACATCAGAGCTGCTAATTAGCGAAGTGAAATTTAATGCACAGGTAGTAGATTCTTCGCCCAACAAGGATTCCTCGCTCAAGAGCCTTGAGCTTTTTGAGATAGACACACAGGGCAACAGCACCCCGGGCACCGGCCTAATTTTTAGTCCAAACACCAAAAGCTATGCCCTCTCGGTGGGCAACTGGGTGGAGTCGGTTCGTTTTCGCGCAACCAAGAACGATACCAGGGCAAGCTCGGATATCATCGTCAAGTGCGACGGTGTGGTGATAGACACAATTCGCTCGGGCGTAACCAGCCCTGTTTATGCGATTTCGGTGCCAGACAACCCCAATAAAACCACGTTTACCTTTGAACTGATTGTCACAGCCGAAAATCTGACCCAAACCACCTACCAGATTTACATTGAGCGTCTGCCTCAAAGCAACGATACGGCGCTTAAGAACTTTACGGTGCGTGACAAAAAGGGCAACACACTGCCATACTTTAGAATAGGGAACACGCAGAATAAGACGTTTGACCCGAACGTGCGGGACTATGGCATGGAGCTTGCGTATAACATCAAGGAGATTACGTTTGAAACCACCACCTCTCATCTAAAATCGGTGGTTACGATTAACCCAGAACCGCAGGAGACGGGCAACTGGTTTGACCGCAACAAATACATCACGTTTGCGGACGATGTGGCGTCACAGCTTGTCACCATCACGGTGACGGCGGAAGACGGCAGTACAAATGATTATCGGCTGATGATTGCACGGCAGGCGCCGGCAAGCGATTCTATGCTGCAATCCATCGTCATAAAAGACCACACCACAAAAACAGTCGATTTTGCATTCGATACCTATGTGGAAAGCTACGAAACCGTGCTGGTAGATAACTCGGTGCGATTTGTCACGGTGTACCCCACCGCGCGTAGTGCCTACGCCACCATATTGGTGAACAACGAAAACGTAACCCCGCAAAGCGGCTATCGAATTGACTTGGATGTTGAGATAGCAGCACCAATCTCGATTCGGGTCACCGCGGAGGACGGCAAAACGACAACAACCTATTCGCTGTCGGTCAAACGCCTTGCGCCAAGCACCGATGCAACGCTGATGGGGCTTAAGGTCGGCACGCTTGCCTTAACGCCGTTATTCTCATCGACGCAGATAAACTATACCGCAACCGCAAACGAAACTACAACCGCGCTTTCCGTCACGCCCACCGCGACCCACAAGAACGCCACAATCGCCGTAGATGGGGTAACGGTTCGCAGCGGTACGGCAAGCAAATCCATTCAGCTATCTGAGGTGACGGTGATTACGGTCGTCGTAACCGCAGAGGACAAGGTGACCAGAAAAACCTATACCGTGACCGTCACGAACGACTCACTGCGTATTCGCAGCACCAATGCGGATCTAAAGAGTCTTACTGTTAACGAGGGGGACATGTCGCCCGCCTTCAAGAGTTCGATATCCACCTATAACGTGCCGGTGGACTCGACGGTGGACTACATCGACATCATCCCTGTCCCCGCCGATTCACGTGCGAAGGTTGCCGTAAAGCTTGGCTCCAAATACATCGGAGATTATGCGGGCAACTACTCCGAGGCGCTTAAAAACGGCAACAACAAGTTCTCCATCGAGGTTACAGCGGATGACGGCAAGACCAAAAAAACCTACACCCTGACCATAAACCGGTCTGCCAGCGGGCAGGGCAGTGGTATGAGCCCCATAAGCACCGATCAGGTGGATTTTAAAAAGTCCAAAACCATCTATATCGATATCACCAAATACACCGTGATCTCGTCTGCGTTGTTCAAGGAGCTTGAAAAGTACCCCGATACAACAATCATCTTCCAAGGCACCGACTATTCGCTTACCTTTAAGGGGACGGACATCAACAAGATTATTCCGTTTGCCGAGACCTATAACTTCGCAATGA
>JAEZDF010000024.1 GCA_023429685.1 Bacillota bacterium | reverse complement strand
CATCCGCGCCGCTTAACGAGGATGAGATGGATTCGTATGCAAACCTTTACAGCGTGCCAAAGGTAAAAAACGAGGTAAACAACGGGTTGCAGCATCCGTAATACCGCTGTCAGCCGCCGTCTTTTTTTAAGGCGGCGGCTGTTTCTTGCTTGACAGTCACCGGCAAAAACCATACACTAAAAGTAGACTATACGGGCAGCCGCGTTTTTGATGGTTACACCAGATTTTCGCTGTCGGCGTCAGCCGGTAATCGACCACACCGCTTTTAAATTGGGGGATGCACTATGATAAGAAAAAAGGTAAAGATCGCAATCGTTGGCGCAGGCGCGGTGGGAACCTCTACCGCATTTGACCTGAGCATACAGGGACTGTGCGACGAGATTGTACTCGTCGACGTGAATCACAAAAAGGCGGTTGCCGAAGCGCTGGATATGCAGCACAGCGTTGCGTACCAAACCAGAACGGTTGCCATCCGCGCGGGAGAGTATCAGGACTGCGGAGACGCGGATATCATCGTAGTCACGGCGGCAGTGCCCTACAAGCCCGGACAGCGCCGGCTGGATATGCTCGAAGGCTCAAGGCAGATTATCGAGTCAATCATCCCACCCATTATGGAGAGCGGGTTTCGCGGGCTGTTTGTCATTGTCACCAATCCGGTTGACATCATTTCCTACTATGTCTACCGCCTGTCGGGGCTTCCCGCAAACCAGATTATCGGCACCGGCACGGCGCTTGATTCCGCAAGGCTGCGCGGGCTGATTGCATCTGCCATGAGCGTAGATGCCAAAAGTGTGCAGGCATACACACTCGGCGAGCACGGTGACTCGCAGTTTGTGCCGTGGAGCAACGTTTCGGTGGGCGGAAAGCAGTTTTACGACATCATTGCCGACAACCCCGAGCGCTTTGGCAGCCTTGACCTTGATCATTTTGTGCACGAGGTCATCGACCTTGGCTTTCAGATCGGCACGGTAAAGGGTACGACAAACTTCGCAATTGCCGCAACGGTGGTGGAGATTATCAAGGTTATTTTAAACGATGAAAACCGCGTAATCCCGGTATCCACCTTATTAAGCGGCGAGTACGGCGAAAGCGATGTGTTCGCAGGGGTTCCCGCGGTGCTGGGGCATCAGGGCGTCAAGGAGATTGTCCGCGCGCGCCTGACTGAAGACGAGATGCGCCTGTTTAAACGCTCGGTGGAGGTAATCAGACAGTATAACCAAACCCTTGCGCTGTAATCACCCACTCGGTTTTCAATGAACGATACGGAGGTCTAGCTATGTCGCACCTTGCGCACAATGTAGAAGTGATACGGCAAAACATCGCTAACGCCGCCAGAGCGGCGGGCAGAAGCGTACAAGAGATCACCCTGCTTGCCGCAACCAAAACTCGCGATGCCCAAACGGTTCGAGAGATCATTGCCGCGGGCGTTACGACTGTGGGCGAGAACCGTGTGCAGGAGATGACCGAAAAGCTCGCGCAAAACGCGTATCTCAGCGCGTCGCTGCATTTTATCGGGCAGCTGCAAACCAACAAGGTCAAGCAGGTGGCGGGCAGGGTGGAGCTGATTCATTCGGTAGATAGCCTTCGGCTTGCCACCGAGATTGATAAGGTCGTCGGGCGGCTTTGCGATCAGCAAAAGACCATAGCGGCGCAGGACGTGCTTGTAGAGGTCAACATCGGTGGGGAGCACTCCAAGGGCGGCATAGAGCCGCTAGAGCTGACCGCGTTTTTAGAACAGCTTGCGGGGTTTGCTCACCTGCAGGTGCGGGGTTTGATGTGCATCCCGCCGCCCGCCCAAACGCCCGACGAAGCGCGTCGCTATTTTGCGGCGATGAAGGACCTGTTTGACCGTAACGTTGGGTTGCTGGATGCGTCGGGTGTACCCATCCTTTCCATGGGCATGTCGGACGACTACGAGCAGGCGGTAAGCGAGGGCGCTACGCTGGTGCGGGTAGGCACCGCCCTTTTTGGCCCCAGAATCTACACATGATACACGAAAACAGAATACCACACAAAAAAACAGACCGCCAATCAGCGGTCTGTTTTGGTTTGTATGAATGCTAGTCGTCATCCTCTTCCGTCATGCAGCCGGATGAGAATTCAGGCGAGCACCAGCCCTCCTGCTCGGCAAAAGGTTGAAACAGTCTTTCTTCTTCAGTACGGTTTTTATAGTTCAACATATGGTGCACCTCCTGTAATATAGATGGGTTTGATTTCTTATACTATACCACAAAGGTATAGTATTGTCAACCCTGTTTGTTATAAGAGTACGAGGCGCGACGTTTTAAACACCATATACCTGCTCGGTGGCTATAATTAGGCGGGTGATTATATCGTTTACGGGTGTTGCGACACCGTATCGTCTGCCCATCTCGCATACCGTGCCCCCGAACGATGCCACCTCGGTTTTGCGAGAAGCCTCCACATCCTGCAGCATCGAGGTCTTGCTCATGGGCGAGAAGGTCTGCATCAGCGTCACAAACTCGCGCGCATCCGCCTCGGTCAGGTTCACGTTCGCGGCCTTTGCGAGCGCTACGACCTCCATCATCGCGTCAAAGAACAGGCTTCGGGTTTCGGGCGTGCGAAACCCGCTGTAGGTTGCCCGGGTCAACGCGCTTACCTGGTTACACCCCACATTCAGCATCCACTTTCGCCAAATGATGCGAATCATATCAGGGCACACCTCGGTGCCGATGCCCGAGCGTACAAGCGCGTCGCTTACCGCCGCAACAAGCGGGGAGACGGGGTCGTTTTGCGCATCTCCAAGCTGGATGATGCCATCCTTGGTGGTTATTACGCCCTCGGCGGTGCGCACCGCGTCGATGTAGATGGCAAGCCCGTACAGCACATGGTTGTCCGGGTAGTGCTCCAAGATACGGTCACGCGCTGTGATGCCGTTGAGCACGGGGAGGATTACGGTGTCTTTCCCCACAACAGCGCGCATATCCCGTGCCGCGTCGTCTAGGTGATAATTCTTTACGCACACAAGCACAAGGTCGGCGCAAAATCCGTCCTGCCGCGTTGATACAACACGGGGGAAGAAGGTCTCGCCGTTTAGGGTTATGCCATCTTGCCTCATGCGCTCGGCCCGTTGCTCGGTTGCGACGACCGCAAACGAATCGCCCAAGGCATGGTGCAGGTGACGAGCGTAAACCGCCCCGATGGCGCCGGCCCCGATGAGTGCAATCGTTTGAATGTTCATGTTGTTCTCCTAATTGGTGTAGATTATTTGGTTGACATAATATAATCAATATGAATAGAAGTTTGATAATAAAGTGTAAAACTACACGCTAAAGCATGCTTTCTATCATTCTATCCACAACAGTATCCCATGGTCTTGATTCTATCACTTTAATCCCTAATTTATCGCAGGTATCCACTAACCATTCTCCATACTTACTGCTGATATCCGCTCTGAAATGCTGCAACTCGCCGCCCTCTCTAGCTAAATAGTTTTGCAAAATCTGCTCTTTATCCGGCTCATATAGATAGAGGGATTTTACCTTTTCGTTATCAAAGGATGCTGCGAACTCAGGGTGTATAAAATCGCCTTCGATAATGATTGGTACGTCAGCTTCAAGGTGATTTTGCACAATGGCACGTAGTCCGGCAATCATTTCTTTGCTTACGTCAATAAGCCAGTTTACATTGCCGCTTACACCAATATCCATCCAGTCTACACCAGAACTCCAATAATGAATTGCCGGAAGAAGCTCTCTGGTTGTCATTGCCTCTATCGCTTGGCATATATCATCCGCTTCTATCACATTCACACTATAAAAACGAGCCAGTTCATAGGCAACTTTCGATTTACCGGTACCAGAAGCACCGCCAATAAACAAAACCGTCCAGTTTCTATCTTTACTCAAGCTCTCATCCTCATTCCTATCAGTATTTAGCATATGGTATATAAGCAATCCATTTCCATTTTAACACAGAACGAAAAAGAAATCGATTTTTTGATAGAGCCGAATTCTAGCTAGAAAGGTCTGGCGGGAGTGCAAAATCAAGTTCGGGTTTTGCTCAACTGCCTTTTCTCACTTTGATAAGCAAAAAATCAGGTTTGTGAATGGTTCTCTGATATGCAGGATATTGCTTCATAATATCCTTACTTGGGATAGGCTCAAGCATCTGCTCAATATTAAAACCTGTTGTCGAAAGCGAGTTAACAATACTCGATATTGTGCGGTGGTATTTAACTACTCCATCAACAAACCACGTCACTTTTCGTTCCCCTTCGAGTGAATAGGTGGCTAGATTATAATGAACATATTCATTCTCGGCGTTCTGAGTCCAGTAATCCTGTGTCAGCAATGCAGTTGTTAACGGATGCTCCTGTGAAAACACAAAATATCCGCCTTGATTTAAACGGTTGTAAATATCAATAGCGAGCTTATCAAAATCTTCAATGTAATGAACAGCAAGTGAGCTGAATACTACATCAAACTTGTCTGTGAGTTTATCCAAATTAGTCATGTTCATATTAAGGTATTGAATATTTGGCGATGTGTTTTCATTCTGTGCAACCTCAAGCATCTTTGCAGAGATATCAATCCCCGTAACCTTTTCCGCACCCATTTTAAGAAACTCGGCACAGTTTTCACCGTACCCGCAACCGATATCAAGCACAGATTTGTTATTCAAATGGGGAGCAAGGCTAAACAATGCGGGTTTTTCCACAACGTCATTTGCTGACGAAGGATTCCCTCTTAATTTTCGATACCCATCAAAAAATATCTGATTGTCGTAAATGTTTTGGTTACTCAATTCCTTGCTCCCTCCTAGCCCTGATTCCACATATTTAATAGATTACAGTAAAGGCAGACTCCTGTCATTCAACTTTGTATCACACAAACAGAGCATAGCTCCCCTTCGAGGTGGGGTGCACCTCCAGCCGCGCAGGAATCCGTTCCTTAAGCTCGGCGACATGCGAGATAATGCCGATGAGCCGACCGGTCTTCTCCAGCTCAAACAGCGTGTCCACCGCCCGCTCGCGCGAAAGGTCGTCCAGCGAGCCAAAGCCCTCGTCGATAAACATCGTCTCGATGCTCACCCCGCCGGAGTAGCTTTGTATCACATCCGCAAGCCCCAGGGCAAGCGCAAGCGATGCCTTAAAGCTTTCGCCGCCCGAAAGGGTGCCCACCGTGCGCTCCTGACCAGTGTTTGCGTCGAGGACTGCAAGGTCAAGCCCCGCAGCGGCTCCGCCCTTCAGGCGATCCTGCTTGTGCCGCAGGATGTACTTGCCGCCCGTCATGTCGTGTAGCCAGTGGTTGGCGGCGCGGATGACGTCGGAAAAATACGCGCCCAGCACATACCGCTCAAACGAGATCTTCGCCGCGTTGTCGCCCTTAGTAAGCGCATACAGCGCGGCGACGTCGCCGTAAGCCTGCTCGTCGGTCTGCGCCTCTGCCAGAAGGGCGCGAAGGCGCGTAACCGCGCGGGCGTTTGCGTCCACGCGCGACGAAAGCGCCGTCTTTTGTGCGTCCAGCTCCCCGATGTGCCGATTTAGCGTTTCCAGTCGCTTCTCCAACGCCTCCACATCAATGCGCTGTACGCCCTCACACTCCTTTTTTAGCACCGCAAGCTCCGCGTCGGTTTTTGCAAGGGTGTCGGCATAGGCGGCAATCTCCGCTTCCAGTTCCGAATACTGTTCATCGGTTAGAAGGTGGCTTTGCGCATCCGCCCACTTCGCAAAGCCGTACTGCGCAAGGCGCTGCAGCAGCTCCTGCTCCTTGTCGCTCTGCTGTTGTTTTGCCTCGGCAAGCTGCTGCTTTGTGCCGCGCTCGGCTTCACTTAACCGCTCCAACTCACCCGATGCCGCCACAAACTCCCCTTGTGCAAGCTTCGCGATCTGTTCTATGCGCTCAATCTCCCGTTCGTTTTGCTTTGTTCGCGCAAGCAGTTCGTCGGGCGTTTTCATGTCGCTCGGTATGGTGCCGCGTACCTCCTGTATCTGCAGCGACAGTTGCTCGAGCGTCTGCGAGATAGACGCGCTTTCGCGTTCAATCAGCGTCCTGCGTCCGGCGAGGTAGTCGGGGTCGCATAGGCGTGCGTCGTCGGGCATGCCAAGTAGTGCAAGCTGTCTTGCCGCCGCAGCGCAAATTTCGTCGTAGGCCTTCTTTAACTCATCGCGGGCATGCCTTGCCTTGTCGCACAGCTCGGTAAGCTCCTTGCTAGAGGACACGAGCGCATCGTCGGTTGGCATCGGCTCGGGGTTTTCCATCGTGCGTAGTGACGCCGCATACGCCTTGATATCACCGTGCAGCGACATCTGCGCCGTATACAGCGCGTCGGTTTGGGTCTTGAGTGTTTGCAGCGTGGCCTCAGTTGGGATGTCCGTCGCGTTTGGCGCAGGGGCGGGGTGGTGGTCAGAACCGCACACCGGGCAGGGCAACCCGTCCGAAAGCCTAGCGGCTAAAATGCCCGCCTGTCCCGCGAGAAAACGCGCAAATTCCCCGCTGTACGCCGCGTTGTGGGTTTGATACTCGCCCGCCGCGCGTAGATAATCCTTAATCGTCGCGCATAGATTTTCAAGACCTGTTGCGCGCGCGGCGGCACGGTCAAGCCGCGCCTTTGCCTGGGCGCGTTCAATCAATAGGTCGATGGTTTTCACATGCCCCGTCTGCGCCTGCTGCTTTTGCAGCAGTAGGGCATGCTCCTTCTCAAGGCGCAGGATGCGTTCAAACGACTGACGCATCTGCTCAAGAGCGGTGCGCTGTTCTATTAAACCTGCTTGCCGCTTTTGTTCTAGCTGCGCATTTGCAAGGGCGTCCTTTGCCGCACTTTGCCGCTTTGCGCTCGTCTCAAGGCTTGCGGCAAGGGCACGCAGGGATGCTTCGGTCATCGTGGCGCGCTGTGCGGCAGTTTGAACCTCCCGCTCAATAAACCACAGCTCTTTTGCGCGGCGCGCAAGCACAAGCCTGCCCGAGCGGGTCTTTTGCTCGTCCGCCTGTGCGGTAAGACCAGTTTTTTGCAGGGTCAAAAAAGCCAAGCGGTCAAGCTTTGCGTTGCTCTGTCTTGCTGCAGCGGGGTTTTGTTTTGAACGCTCTGCAAGTAGGGCGTCAAGCCCCTTCTTTATTTCTTCCAAAGAAGCCTCATCTTGTTTTATCAGCTTTTCTACTTCGTCAATAACGGTAGGGTAGTGCAGGCTACTGCACGATAACGCCTGTACAAGCTGCGGGCAGTCTCCGCTTTGAATCATGGCGGCGTGGGTCTCGAGCGCGTCGGTTACGCGGTCGAGCTTCTGCTTTAGGGCATCCCGCCGCTCTTTGAGCTTTGCCTCGGCAATATTGTATAGCTCAGTGGAAAATATTTTGCGGAAGATAATCTGCTTTTGCTTGCTTTCGGCCTCTAGCAGCCGTTTAAACTCGCCCTGGGGCAGCATTACGATCTGCCGAAACTGGTTGTAATCCAGTCCCAGTAGCGTCTCAATGCGCGCCGAAACCTCACTGACGCCACTTACGGTTGTTCCGTCGGGAAGTGTCAGCTGCGCGTCCCCGTTTGCGGTAGAAAGCCCGCCGCCTCGTACCACGCGCTGCTGCTTTGGCTTGCGCTCTATCGTGTATTGCTCGCCATGCAACAAAAACGTCAGCTTAACGTAGCAGGGTTCGGCTGCGGTGGCAAAGTGGCTTTTTAGTTCCTCTACGTCCTTGCGGCTATCGCCGCTTGCCCTACCATACAGTGCAAAGGTGATCGCGTCGAATATGGTGGTCTTTCCGGCGCCCGTGGGACCCGTAATCAAAAACAGGCTGCTTCCCGAAAGGGAGGAAAAATCGATTACCTGCCTGCCCGCGTATGGTCCGAAGGCACTCATCTCCAAAACCAGCGGCCTCATTCGTCCCGCTCCTCTCTTTGCGCCTGCATGAGCGTGTCGTGTACAACCTTTGCGCGCACAGGCGAGATTTCTTCGCCCAGCATCTCGAGGTAAAACGACCCAAACAGCTCGTCCGGCGTTTTGCGGGCAAGCTGCTCACCGGCGGCAAAGGAACAGCTAGCACCCGCATCGTCAATCTCGCGCTTAAGCCCTACAACGTTCGGGAACACGGCGCGCAGCTTTTCTATCGCGTTGTACACCTCGTGCTTATCCGTAATCACGGCATAGACATAGTCGTCAAGACTGTACTGTTCTTGCACTGCCTTGTCGGTCAGCTTGTTGATGGTGCCGGTAACGATGCGCAGGTCACGTTGGGGGGCAATCTGCTCAAGGCGGATGGATACCTCCCCCTTCTCACCGAGGTCAACGATGGTCACCGACTTGTTCTGCGTGACCTCCGAAAGGGAGTATTTTAGCGGCGAGCCCGCGTAGCGGATATGGGGTGCACCCGCAGTCTGCGGCGCGTGCAGGTGCCCAAGTGCCACATAGTCAAATCGCTCCACCAGCGTGCTGTCCATCAGGTCGGTGCCGCCCACGCCGCGCTCCGAGTCGGAGAACCGCGCAAGTGCACTGTCCCGACCAAAGAAGCCGTGGGCAACCAGTACGTTGCGTTTTGTGTAGTCCAGTTCATCAAACCCGTTTTTCGCAACCGCCTTTAGCGCGTCGTTACAGGTTTTTATCTCGCCGTCCGCAAACAGCTTTCGCATCTGGTACGGCTCAAAGTAGGGGAGTAGCACAAAGGTTACCTCGCCATGCCCGTCGTGCAGGGTGACGGTTTTTAGCGTTTGTTCGGGGGTGCCCGCCACATACAGTCCACCCAGCTCGATGAAACGGGACGCAAAACCAAGCCGCTGCCCGCTGTCGTGGTTGCCCGCTATCATCAAAACGGGGATGTGCAGACCGTGCGCCACCTCGCTTAAAAAGTCGTCCAAAAGTTTCACTGCCTCGGTAGGCGGTACCGAGCGGTGGTAAACATCCCCCGCAATTACCAGTGCGTCCGCTTCTTGCTCACGCAAAAAGGCGACAAGCGACGCAAGCCATGCGCGCTGGTCGCCAAGCAAGGAATAGTCGAACAGGGTTTTGCCAAGGTGTAGGTCGGCAATATGTACAATCCTCAAAATCGCAGCCCCCTTTACTCGTCAAACAGCCCGTCGTCCTGGCTGGGGGTCATGTCGCCAAACTCCTCAAGGTCACGCACCAACAGCGAAAGAACTCCCTTGTATAAAAGCTGGGGGTCGTTTAAAAACTGCCGTTTGACAAGCGATGCTTGATTTGCGTCGGGCAAAAACAGCTTAAGCTCCATTAGGTCGGAGCCGTAGTCAAGGATGCGCATGGACACGATGTAGCCGTCGTCTACCTTACTAATCTCCGCCTTGTTTTTGCGCTCACGCTCCGTTTTTTTCATCAGACGCAGCGCGGCCTTAACCGCCTTGTCGCGCACCGAGACCGATACGGTGCGTTCAATGGCAGCACACGCCTGAGCGCCTAGCTCGGTTACGCCGTAACAGTCCTCGCCCACTTCATTTTTGCTTACCGTCACCTGCCCAAGCCGTACCAGCTCGTTTAAGGAGTTTGCAAGCTCAAAGTAGTTCACCAGCCCGTCGCGCTGCAAAACCTCGGACAGCTGTGCCTTCGAAAACTGCGCGTCCACCGTTTTTAGCAGATAGCAGACCAGAATGTTAATCTCATAGGTTGTACGCAGCCCTCCCGGCTCTACGCCGCCCGAAAACGCCTCATATTCCATACCGAACCCGCCTTTCTTCTAACGGTTTTATTTTAAACAGTTTATTACGGTAATAAAATAGCCACTACATCTAATCTACCATATTATGAGGCAAAATGAAAGAACGGTGTGCACTTTTACTGTCCCATTAACCGTACAGTATCCCATCAGTACAAATCAAAACAAGCTCCACCACGAATCATGCAACATAGATATTTATAAATATAACTATCTAACCGTGAAAAACCGTTCGGAAAGTGGCAACGATTATGCGGACATCCGACCAAACGCCCACCTGTTTTAGGTAATCGAGGTTATGCACCATCTTTATCGGCAGGATGTGCGTCAGGTACTCGCGTTCCGTGTCGCCGCTTTGCTCTAATAGCTCGTTTTCGTTGCGAAAATGGATGCTGGACGTACAGGTTATCCCCGGCTTTATCAGCAGCGTTGCATAAAACGCATCGGTGTAATGGTTAACATAACACCAAACCTCGGGGCGCGGACCCACAAGGGACATGTCGCCCTTGAGCACATTAACGAGCTGGGGCAGCTCATCCAGATGCAGCCTGCGTAGTACGCGCCCCACCGCCGTGACGCGGTGGTCATTTTTGGTTGTAAGCGGCAGATCTCCATCTTTATTTGAGGATGTCATCGTGCGGAACTTGATAATAAAAAACGGGCGTAGGTTTTGCCCCACGCGCTCCTGCAAAAAAAACACCCCCCCGCGGGAAGAAAGCCCCACCGCAAGACAGACAACAACAAACAGCGGCATAAGCGCGAGCAGCCCCACCGCCGATGCCACAATATCAAGCAGTCGCTTACAGGCGAAAGTGGCTCTTTTTTGCTGCAAGAGTGCAAGATAGTACCGGCACTGCTCCCCCTGCATACGCACGGGCAGTTGGTTGATATCTTTTGCAAGCATCGTTTTAACATCCCTGTTTTTAGTAGGCGTTACTCGACGGCATCAAGAAAACGCTGCGCGAGATGGTGGTAGTTTCGGTACGCGAGCACAAACTCTCTGCCGCGCAGCCCCATGCCGTCGCGCTGGGCAGTGCGCATCTGTTGCATCCGCACAATACCCCCCGCCAAAGCGTGTGCGTTCGCGGGCTCTATGCAGATGCCGCAGCCGCTTTGCTGAACCTCGTTATCCGGCGCGTCAATGGCAAACAGAATTGGTCGTGCCGCCAGCATATAGTCATACAGCTTGTTCATCCCGATCCCGTAGCGGTACAGCGCGCTTGCCCTTGCCCCGATGTACAGGCAGTCGGCAAGCTCCAGCACGCCCTGTACCTGCCCTTTGGGCACATAGTCCTCAAAATACAGGTTGCGCAGGTTGTTTTGTGCAGCGTATGCGGCAAGCTCATCCTTGCACTCGCCCTTGCCCACCAACACTACGGCTATGCCGTCAGGCAGCATAGAACAGGCTTGTACCAGTGTTTGCAGCGCGTTTGCCTGCGCAAAGCCACCTACATAGACGACAGTGAATACACCCTGTTGCTTTAATAACTGGATGCGCTGCCGCGCACGGTTGTCTGCGCCCGGGTTACCGGCATCGTCCGATATCCCGTTGGGCACATGGGTAATCTTCTTTGCGCTTATTCCAAGCTCCTGTGCGCGAAGCGCCGCCCCAGGCAGGATGCTTACAATCGCATCCGCCATGCGGTAGCTTGCACGCTCTGCTTTTGAAAGCAGACGCATAAAAGGGTTTTGCTCAGTAAAACCGTGCAGCTCCATCAGGCTAAGCGGCCATACGTCGTGCAGCTCAAACACAAGCCTTGCCCCCGTGTAACGCGCAATACGCGCAGCGGGGTAGATGTCAAGCAGGTAGGTGGAGGATGCCACCACCACATCGGGACGAAAACGCGTGGCAAGCTCCTTTGCATGCAGCCAAATGGCGGACAAAAACACCGCGATGTTGCGCGCGCGGTAGGCATTGTTGCGGTAGTAAGGGGGCGTTTTAATCCACACAAACGGCACGTCGTCTTCAATGGTCTCCTGCATCGTATGCTCCGGCAGCGGGTTTTGCCCGCGCAGGTGAGAAAAGCTTGCCGCTGTAATGGTCACGCTGTGCCCCATGCGCACAAGCTCTCTCGCAAGGTAAAAATGGCGGTACTCCATCCCCATTGCATTGCTGCCCGCGTAATGGTTGATGATTAGAATGTTAATGCTCCCCGCCCCTTCCTGCACAACGATGCGTAATACCAAATCAACTTTTCGTGTCCGCAAAAAAATCTTCGTAAAAGCCTTTACTCGATTTTTTTGGACATTATTTCAGTGAATTCGCTATAGCTAATCCGCAAGCCTTGCCGTGTACGCAAGCGCGTCCTCCATCCCCCGCGCGCACTCCTCCAATGAGTACAGCACCACGGCGCGGCGGCGACCCGATTCTCCCATCGCGCGGCGCAGCAGGGGGTCGCTGTACAGCTTTAGCATGGCATCGGCAAGCAGGGCTTCGGTTAGGTTTGGAAGGATGATGCCCGTTACGTCGTTTTCCACCGTCTCTAAAAAACCATCCGCCCCGCTGGTGATAACTGGACGTGCGCACGCCATTGCCTCCACCGCGGCAACGCCAAAGCTTTCGCGCACACTCGGCAGGCATACCACATCCATGCCGGCAAACGCCTTTGCCACATCGTTATTGGCAATCTGCCCGTAAAACTCGGTGTCGTCGCTAATCAAAATATCCCGTGCAAGCCCCATTAGCGGTGCGTATTCACTGCCGTTTCCGTAGATGCGCAGCTTCGTTCTGCCCGCGGGGTTTTTTATGCGTACCTGCGTGCGAAACAGGCGAAACGCCTTGAGCAGGATATCCACCCCGCTTTCCGGCTCGAGACGCTTTGCGGTGCCCACCACAAATTCCTCCTGTCCCGTGCGGGGAACGGGGCAGAACAGCCCTGTGTCCACGCCGAACGGGGTGATGAAAACCGGCGTGCCGTTCTTCATGTACTGCTCTGCCTCTTTTGCCATGATTAGGCTTGTGGATGCAATCGCCTGTGCGTTTGAAAGGTTTGCTTCGAGCAGCCCCCGGTGAAACCTGCTTTTTTGCGGGAAGTCGTACACATCGCTACCCCAGATAGACAGCAAAAGCGGTTTCACCTGTGCCCTGCGCGCCAAGGTGCCGTAGCCTGTTGCATAGTGGGCGTTTACCACATCGGGAAGCGTTACCGCCGCAAGCTCGCGCAGCTGTGCCGCGTTGCGGTAGTAGCCCAACGCGCCGGGATATTGAAGGTACTCAACGCGAACCAGCGGGTTAAGCGCATCCTTCTCGGCGCGGTGGTCTATCTGCGACGCAAGCACCACCTGATGACCGCGCTGTGCAAGGATATTCACCCACTTGACGGTGTGCGAAGAGTTTGCAGCAGATACAAACAGAATCCTCACCGCATCCGCCTCCTTACCCGCTAATCATCCGTTTTTTGCATGAGGTCATCGGTTACCTGCTGTGCACGGTGGGTCCACAGGTTGCCCTCTTTTACCGTGCGCACAATGTTCTCGTAACAGGTGCGGTACGCCTTTGGGCGCGACATCATCTCGCGCACGCCTGCCGCTATCGAGCGCGCGTCGTCGTTTACAACCGTACCCACCCCGTTTTTACGTACAAAGGCGGCAATCTCAATGCAGTTTGTCGTCACCACCGCAAGCCCGTGAGAAAGGTATTCAAACACCTTGACGGGCATCGCAAAATCCATGTAGAGGTCCCGCCTGCCACAGTACAGACCGATGTCTGCGCCAGCGTAGTGTTCGGTTAACTTCTCGCCGGAGGCATGGGCAATCGTAAGCCACGGCTTGCCGCGGTAAGCGGGGGGGATTTCATTTACTTCAGCCTCGCGGCAAACGATGGTAAGCGGGTAGTTGTCGTTTCGGTTTAGCTGGTCAAACGCGAGTAGCAGCAGGTCGGTACCGTACCGGTGGGATAGTCCCCCGACGTAGATGCAGTTGCGTGGTTGTTCCCGCGGCTTTAAAAAGCGTGCCTCGCATGCGGGCGGCAGAACCCCGGTGCGAGGAAATGAAAACAGCTTTGCCATGCTTTTAGACGGAAAGTACACAATGTCACAACAACGGCGCAAAAGCAGATTATCCACCGTGTGTAGCAGCCGAATTACCGCCTTCTTATACGCAGGCACATCCCACCACGAGGCAAAGCGGTAGTAGGCGTCCCGGTAAAAGGCGGCGCACGGAACCCCTAGACGCTTTAAATACAGCAAAAGACGCCGATCCTCCGAGCCGAAAATCGGACCGCTGGGCAGCTCAATGTAGCAGAATTGGGGCGTTTTTGTCTGTAGCTGCGCATAGATTCCGCGCACCGCGCGGTGGCGGCGGTCACGGTCTTGCTGCGCGCCGCTCAGAAGCAGCACCTCATCACCCAGCTGACAAAACGCCTCATACATCATTTTCGGGCGCATGGTCGAGCCGGAGGTGGTGTTGCCAATATCGGTATAGCACACAAACAAAATCAACTGTCCATCACCTTCCCGTTGCAGGGCGGGCACGCATTGCAAGGGCATGCTCCGCAACAATAGATGCAAGCACAATATAAAAAAACTTGTCGTTCACAAATCCGTAGCGCCCTGAGATAAACGCCCCGAAATACACAAACGCCGCCACGGTTAACGGCCCGAGCGCACGACCCGGGCGACGAACAAAAACCGCCCAAAGGCTGGCAAAGAGGGAGGCAGCAAGCCCAAGAGAAAGAAGGATGCCAATCAGCCCGCCGTTTAAAAAATCAGCAATCACAAAGTTGTGTGGGTTCATCCAGTTCTTTGGTTTTGGCTCAACGCTTTTATAAAGCGTCGCTAGGGCTTCATCTGAGGTGTGGTCGTAAAGGTAGGAGTCGTAGCCGCTGCCACGCCCTACTAGTATGTCCTGAAAATCGTAATCTAGCGCCGTGTCTGCCGCCACACGCCATATTACGGCGCGCTTTTCAAACATCCCGCCGCCGGAGATGGAGTCGATCACGGCATCGACGCTGTTTTCTTCGCTTACCACGCCGCCGCCTTCTACCAGCTGCTCGTATTTGATGTCGGAGTACCGCTCAAAACCCGCCTGCAGCGCAAACACTGTTATTGCACCCAAGACGCACAGGGCACAACCCGAGCACAGCCGAGCAAACGCCTTGCGCTCCGAGTCGCTGTACCGCACGATGTAAAACGCGCGATACAGTAGTAGTAGGACGACGGCAGGGAACATAAGCAGGTAGGTTCGCCGCGAGCCGCTTACTGTAATGGCAGCGGCAAACAGCACCAAACCGGCAAACAGCATCAGCGAGCGGCGGTGGCTACGGCGGTTTGTGCCGATAATGCTGTAACCCATCAGCACGAGGGCAATAAAAAGGTTTTCGGCATAACGGTTGTAATCGGCAATTGTAGAAAGGCGGCGGATATACGACAGCGGAATAAACTCAAACACAAAGTAGTTCGAAAGCGAAAACAGCAGCACGGCGGCACCCGACCACCCTAGGGTGAGGTATAGCCTGTTCAAATGCGTTTCGTCTTTTGCATAACACAGCGTTGGGATGATAAACAACAGCATCGGCAGCACTACATAGTATTTGCGTGCGGCATACTCCACATCCGGCGAGTACAACAGACCCACAGCGTCCCAGATGAGATACCCCAAAAGCAAAAACAACGGCAGAAGGATATGCCCCTTGCGCAGAGTGGTCGGCAGCAGCAGCGACAACCCCTCCCGCAGCAGGGTAGCGCGCAACGCGAGCACGACAAAGGCGGCAATATATATCCCCTTGAAAGGGCTTATGGGTAAAGGAACAGCAATTTCAAAGGTCATAAAGAACAGGCAACCAAGGTACAAAACCTCAAATGTCTGCGGGGCGGCGTTTTTTATCCGTTTCGTTGCATCGTTCAATGGCGTTTCTCTCCTGTTTACAGCGCAAGCGGTATGATGCGCCGGGGTTATGGACTGCGCGTTTGTCCGCTCTTTGTTAACAGCCTTCGGCAATACAAATAAAACGCCGCGTAGCTTATGGCAAACAACAGGGATAACAGCGTTAAATACCGATTGATGGCAAGCGGGTAAACTATCTGAATCAAGGCGGGCAGCACCGACGCGGCAAGGAGCGAGAACTGCCACACCATCGACGCCCCCTGTCTCCCCGCCACAATTGCGCTGGTGGTTACGGGCATTACCACAAACCGCACAAAGAACATCGGTATCAGCGCGCGAACCATATCACCCGCCGCCGCCCACTGCTCCCCCAAGAAGATGCGCAGGATGGGGGTGGCAAATATAAATAGCACGGCAAAGATGGGCACCGACAGGCAAAACAATGCACGGGTGATTGCGTCAAAGGTTTTAACGCTTAGTGACTTTGCGGTTGCGTCGTCTGCGCTCTTCTTTAAAAACACATTGCCCACCGCGCCGGAGATAACCGTCAAGGGTGTGCTGAGCACCTGGTTGACCAGTGTGTAATACCCAAGCTGTGCGGGAACAAAAAAACCGTTGAGAAAATACGATACAAGATTATAGCTCAGTGTGTTGGCAAGGGTTCCCGGCAGGGTAAAGAGCGGAAACTTGCGGTGGCGTTTTGCCGCCGCCTTAATTAGCGAAAGGTTCGGGCGGGGAAGATAACTACGCACGTCGTACAGCAGTAGGATGCATGCGACAAGATACGCGGTGACCTGACCAAGCATCAGCCCGTATGCGCCAAACCCCAGCAGCCCAAGCCCCACCTGCAGTGCCGCCGCGGTGACCGAGCGCACGATGTTCGCCTGTGTGATGCGCTTGTAGCGGTCAAGACGCAGGTTATAGTAGCTTAAGGCTGTAAACAAAGAGGTAAACAACACCGAAAGCGGCACCAGATACACCCATGCACTCTGCGCACCCACAAAACGGGGAAAAAGCAGGATGACAAACGGCGTTGCCGCAAGAACAAGCAGGCTCAGCAAACAGTTTATAATAATGCATAGCCATAAGGTCGCCGCAGCGTCTTTCTCGTTATCGGCGACTACGATTGCAAGGTCGTATTTGAGTGTCGCAAACACGTCAAGGATGTTGACGGTAGACAAAAACAAAGCAAGCACGCTAAACAACTCGGGGGAATAGATTCGACCGAGTAGGGGGGAGGTGACAAACGGAATGATCTGCGATACCACAGAGCCGCTCATCAGGATAATGACATTTTGTAAAAACGGGTTGCCCGTTATTCGCCCTATAATATCTCGTCGGATGATGATTCTTCCTCCTCATACGTGCCACGCCCGTGAATAAAACTGGGCACCAGCCCGCGTACCGATTCAAATAGATCGGCGGCACTCCCCCTCAGGCACGCATGCTCCAGCTCATCGAGCCGACGGGTAAGCTCGGTAAAGTCACTGTCTATTTGCTTGAGCACGTAGATCTTGTTGTTGTCGGTTTTTGATACGTCCTCCTCGGCGAGCCGAATCTCCTCAAACAGCTTTTCACCCGGGCGCAATCCGCAGAACTCTATCTTGATGTCGACACCCGGTTTTAACCCGTGCAGCATAATCAGGTCGCACGCGAGGTCATAGATGCGAACCGGCTGTCCCATATCCAGCACAAAGATTTCGCCGCCCGACGCAATGCCGCCCGCCTCTAAAACCAGCTGCACCGCCTCGGGGATGGTCATAAAATACCGCCGCATATCGGGATGCGTTACCGTTATCGGCCCGCCGTTTTCAATCTGTTTCATAAAAAACGGCACAACACTGCCACTGCTGCCCAAAACATTGCCAAAACGCACGGCGGCAAACACCGTTTTGCCGCTTGCACCCAGCATCTGAATGCACCGCTCGGCAATGCGCTTGGACGCCCCCATGATGTTGGCGGGGTTCACCGCCTTGTCGGTAGAGATTAACACAAACTGCCCGCAGTGATGGCGGGAAGCGGCGCGTGCGACGGTAAGGGTTCCGAATACGTTGTTTTTAATCGCCTCAAACGGGTTGTCCTCCATCATCGGCACATGCTTGTGCGCTGCCGCATGAAACACCACGTCGGGGGAAAACTCGTTAAACAGCTGGGCAAGCCGAGCAGTATCGCGAATCGAGCCGATGCGAAGAAAAAAACGATCCTCCGCAAAGGCATCGCGTAGCTCATTGCCCAGGTCAAACAGCCCGTTTTCATCGATGTCAAACACCACGACCCTTGCAGCACCAAACTGCAAAACTTGGCGGCAGATCTCCGAGCCGATAGACCCCGCGCCACCCGTTACCAAAACGGTGCGTCCCTGCAAAAAGGCGCGTACCACCTTCATGTTCAGGTTAATCTTATCGCGGCGTAGCAGGTCTTCCAGCCGAATGCCGCTGATGTTTGCCTTTTCGGGACTGTCGATGTTCTCAATACTGCCAAAACGCGAGACCTCCACCTTGCATTGTCGGCATACCGTTACAATGCGCTTCACAAGCTCGGTATCGGCACTTGGCAGCGCGATAATGACCTCGTCTGCGGCATAGGTGCGAATAGCGTAAACAAGGCTGCGAAAGCCACCCAAGACCCTTGCTGAACCAATGCGCTTGCCGTGCAGGGCGTGGTCGTCATCAATAAACGCCACGACCTTTCGCCCCGAATGGGGGTTGACGGACAGCTTGGTATAAAGATATTTGCCCATCTCTCCTGCGGCGTAGATGATAATTCGCTTTGCACCCTTGCTGCTCCACGTGCTCTCGTACCAAATGTTTGCAATGCGCAGCCCCTTTACAACCATGCGAGCCATCAGCATAAGGCACAATAAAAACGCGCAGATAATCCCCATTACCTCCACCGGCATTCCCAGCCTAAGCGAGCGGTCGGCAAGCACCAGTGAGGCAAACACCATGGCGGTGGACGGAAGCAGCAGCGAGATGTGGGCAACATCAATGCTTCGTCTCATGGGGGAATATACCCGGAACAACGCATTAAACAATACCGTAAACACAAATACCGCAAGGATGTAAAAGTTGGTGTTTTCGGTATAGTGCGTGGGAATCCTACCTACAAAGCCGAATTTAAGCCGAAACCCGATAATGACAGAGCCCGCCGAGCACAAAAGGTCCAAAAAGCCGAGAAGCAGAATATATCTTGCTCTTGTTGCTTTAGCGCTCATTCATACTTCCTTGCCCTTCCCATGCCCATACAGTATATTGTAAAAGCATTGTGGTGTATCAAACAGCATTAGTATTTGCGTGCCACAGCAGATAAATGCAAAAAAATCGTAAAAAAGCACCTGTGTGATGGAGTGGATGAAGCTTCATCTCACGCCACGACACAGGTGCTCGTGGTACACAAACAATGGTGTTGCAAGCCGTTTAGCGGCAGCCGCTTCCCGGCATAGAGATACAGCCTTGAGAGTAGGGGATGACAAAGGTGGGAATACCGGTGGCATAAGGGGCGATTTCGTATTGCTGATAGTACACAACAATCCCTTCGGGCGAAAGATAGAACTGACGTTCGTTAAAGTAGCGAACGGTTAGGCAAGCGTAATCGTCAAAATAGATGGAATCATCGGTTTCCATCTGTGTGGCAATCTGTTTGTTGATGTGCTCAATCAGGTATGCTTTGTAGTTTACCTGTCTTGCGAACAGGTCGCGCATCAGCAGGCAGCTGCCGCGCTGTAGATTCCAGCTTTCAGAGCAGCGTACCGTGTTGCCGTGGGCACCGCCCGTAAACTCGTACTGATCAAAATACAGACTCAGTACACCGTTTTGGTTAAACGGCGTTTGAAACGTTACCGCAAGGTCATAGCGGGGCATACGTGCGTTGTTTTCAGTCTCCTGCGTTTGAGCGCCCGCCACCTCGCTTGTTGCCTGACAAAACAACTCGCGAACCCGCCCCTGCTGCAAGGCCTGTGCCTTTGCCTTGTACAGGCAGTTCAACTCACACAGCATCCGCTGAAAGTAGGTTCCCGAAAACTGAGGATATGTAATCTTATAGTGCAGCACCGCATTTTGCTGATGACTTAATTCGCTTTCCATTGTAACGGTATCCACCCACGCAGCACAGTTTGCCATAACAACCTCCGTCTCACCGTTTAACGGCGTAAATAAATGGGGATTTATACGTAGCTTTATTTAAGAAATGGATACAAAATCGAGCAAACGTGTTGATTTATGTGGTTTGCGAAGATTTTTTATCTACGTTTCTAACAACAATTCGTATTGCCCCCGTGAATTGGGTTTAAAATGCGACCTGTGTTTGGCAGGTCAGCTCGCGAACACTTCCGTTACAATAAATATGCGCAAAGTTCTTTGTGCATACGCAAAAGGGGAAAATTGAGCGGGTTGTTTCTATCATCTGCATGAAAAACATGCAATATCACGCAAATTTTTGGCATCGTCGTTCTTGCGCTGAATTTGCCGAAATGCTAAAATGTTGCTAAT
>JAEZDF010000122.1 GCA_023429685.1 Bacillota bacterium | reverse complement strand
AAGACGTTCACCACTAAATGACGCCTAAACCAGACCCGTGGTACTGACTGGCCAGACGAGCTGCATTAAGCAGCTAAAGCTAATTTATTATTGTTAGCGTTTAATTTATAGGTGCCGGCGTTTAAAGAGTGTCCAGCAAACTCTGCCCGCTTATCGTGGTTCAAGATCCCCGTCGAAACCTTTACGCCCCCATGTATATGGGGTTGTGTTCCCCTTTTAGTTTGCTCACTAAATAGAATTTGCATACATACTGCGCGTTACATTGCCAAATTGCTATGACGACCGAGCGTTGTCCTTCATTGCGCGGTCGATGTCGCGCTTTGCGGCGCGGTTTGCCATGTCCTCCCGCTTGTCGTATAGCTTTTTGCCTCGGCATAGTCCCAGCTGCACCTTGACGCGCGAACCCTTAAAGTAGAGCGACAACGGTACCAGCGTGTAGCTTTGCTGCTTTATCAGCCCGAACAGCCTCAATATCTCGCGTTTATGCATCAGCAGCTTGCGCACGCGTATGGGGTCCCGGTTAAAGATGTTGCCGTGCTCATAAGGGCTGACGTGCATGCCGCGCACAAAGATTTCGCCGTCCTTAATCTCGCACCAGCTGTCCTTTAGGTTTACATTGCCCCCGCGGATGGATTTGACCTCGGTACCACACAGCTCGATGCCCGTTTCAAACGATTCATCCACAAAGTAGTCATGAAACGCCTTTTTGTTGTGTGCGATGGTCTTAGTGTTATCTTTTGGCAACGCTTCGCCCCTCCTTCCACGGGAATTTGAATCGTTAACTCGTTACAGCTCGCTTCTACCCTCGATGGCTCGATATAGCGTGACCTCGTCAGCATACTCGAGATCCCCACCCACGGGGATACCGTAAGCCAGACGCGTCACCTTAACACCTAGTGGCTTGAGCAGACGCGCAAGATACATCGCGGTCGCCTCGCCTTCCACGTTTGCGTTGGTTGCGACAATAATCTCTGCCACACCGCCCTCGTTGACACGGACAAGCAGCTCCTTGATGCTGATGTCATCGGGACCGATGCCGTCCATCGGTGAAATCAATCCATGCAGCACATGGTACATGCCATTATACTCTTTTGTGCGCTCGATTGCAACCACATAGCGGGTGTCCTCCACCACGCATATGGTCGATTTATCGCGCCCGCCGTCATCGCACACCGCGCAGAGCTCGCCGTCGGTCAGGTTTTGGCACACCTTGCAGTTGTGTATGTTTTTTTGCGCATCCAGTATGGCATCGGCAAACGCCTGCGCCTGCTCGCCTGTTGAATTCAGGACATAAAACGCAAGCTTTTGCGCCGATTTGCGACCAATGCCCGGGAGCCGTTCAAACTGCTCGATGAGCTTTATGAGCGGCAGCGGAAGTATGCTTTTTGCCATGTCGTCACTTAAAACATGCCGGGCATGCCGGGCACGTTAAACCCTCCCGTTACTTTGCTCATCAGCTCGCTGCTGGTTGCTTCCACCTGAGCCATGACCTCGTTGTATGCGGCAATCAAAAGGTCCTGTAGCATCTCGACATCCTCGGGGTCTACAACCTCCGGCTTGATGTTAAGCGCCTTGACTTCCTTCTTGCCGGTCATCGTAATCTGAACTGCGCCGCCGCCGACGGTTGCGGTAAACTCCATTGCCTCAACCTGCTCGGTCACCTTTGCCATCTCGTCTTGCATCTTCTGCGCCTGTTTCATCATGCCCTGCATGTTCTGTGCGCCACCGCCGCCGTATCCTGCGGGTAATCTTGATTTCATAGCCTTAACCACACCTTCTCTTCCCTATGCCGCACGGCACAGGGTCGTCGTTATAATAATCTGCCGCTTTTGCAGCAAAATAATGCGCTTTAATTGATGTCTATGCCGGCTTCCTTTGCCTTTTGCTCAAGCTCTGCGAGCAGACCGCCCGTTTCCTTGATTTCCACGTTCTTTTTAACGGGACCCAGTCGGCATATCCTGCCCGTCTCTAAGCGTATCGCCTCTCGCAGGCTTTTTTTGGTGTACTCGTTCTTTCGCATCATCTCTGTGAACATGGTGTCCCGTGCGTCTATAAGTACGAGATCTCCGACGACATATGCGATTGAACCAACCAGCGTACCGTGCAGTGCGGGGTTTGTTTTGGAGAGGCGCTCCAGCACGTTGTCCCATGCCGCAAAGCGTTCCTCCACCTCCAGCACCTCGGGGATCGGAGGCAGCGGCTCGTCCTGCTCGGGCGGCTGCGAGTTCTGCTGTACGGGCTTACCCGGCGCGGCAGGCGCAGCGACCGCCGACGGTGCCCGGTTTTCAAGCTCTGAGATTCTGCGCAGTAGCGCGTCGGTCGAGCTATCAAGCACAGGAGACGTCAGTTTTACCATACACATCTCGGCGGCAAGGCGTTTAGACTGTGTTCTGCCGATTGTGTCAAGTGTCTCGCTAAGCGCGGACATCGCGTGCAGGATAAGCTCCATCGGGTACCGTTTTGCCGCGTCACGGATGCGCTGCATATCCTCGGGGGTACAGACGATTAGTTCCTCCGGCGTTTTTGTCACCTTCGCAACCATGATGTTGCGAAACAATCCCGTCAGCTCGTGCATCAAGCGGGCGTAATCCACCGACTCCGCGCTCAAGTGGTCAATAATCTCAAGCGCACGTGCGCTGTTTTTTTCTGCAATCGCGTCGCACAGCTCGTACAGGCGTGCGTTGTCGGCAAGCCCTGCGATGCGGGAAACCGCGGGGATATCGATCGCCTGTCCGAGTGTGGCGCACTGGTCAAGCAGCGAGATTGCGTCGCGCATGCCGCCTTCGGAGATACGCGCAATCAGCTGCGCGGCATCCTCATCGATGGCGATATTCTCCTGCGCTGCAATATGCAACAAACGGTCTTTGATGGCGACACTGTCAATGCGCCCGAAGTCAAACCGCTGACAGCGAGAGATGATGGTGGCGGGCACCTTGTGCACCTCGGTGGTGGCAAGGATAAACAGAACGTGTTCGGGCGGCTCCTCCATAATCTTAAGCAGGGCGTTAAACGCCGCTGTAGAGAGCATGTGCGCCTCGTCGATGATATACACACGGTATTTTGCGCTTACGGGCGTAAACACCGCTTCCTCGCGCAGTGAACGGACATCGTCCACGCCGTTGTTGCTGGCGGCATCAATCTCCACCACATCGGTGACTGTGCCCTCCTCTACGCCCACGCACATCGCGCATTTTCCGCACGGGTCACCCTCTACGGGCGACAGGCAGTTAACCGCTTTGGCAAGGATCTTGGCACAACTGGTTTTGCCCGTGCCGCGCGAGCCGGTAAACAGGTACGAATGCGCAACGCGCGAAAGCCGCACCTCGGTTTTAAGCGTAACGGTGATATGCTGCTGCCCAACGACATCGTCGAAGGTTGCCGGACGCCAAGTTCTGTACAACGCCTTATACATCGCATTCACACCCCCCTCAACCCGCACGCGGCGCAGATTGCTTTACAATATGAAAAAAGGCGGGCAGTTCCTTTACGGATTCGCCTGCGCCCTCACAAGCGGATATACAGGTTGATCTGCGGCACACAAAGACATCCGCTTAATGCTGCTCGGTTCCCCGCCTGACATGGTTCACGGCGCTTTGTCGCACAGGACCCGCATACCCGCATGTCAGGGCGCACGCCCTGCCTGCCTGATGCTGATAGTACAACTCGCTTTATATGCTTTTGATATTCTTAACCTTTTACAACCGAAACAAACGAATCGTCGTCGATTGTGGCATGAATTATTATAATACATTTGTTCGCGAATTACAAGAGCGCGGGACATGGAAACCACAAAGTAAAAAACGCTTGTGATAATCGCCCTGCAAAATACCAAAAAGACCGACGCTTTGCTAGGCATCGGTCTTTATCGTAATTAAAACTACTTAACCCGCGAGATATTTTACAAGGAATCCTGCTCCAACGGCTAAGCCTGCCAATATGATAGCGACCAGCGCAATAAAAAATACGCGGCGGCGTGCCTTGCCGGGGGCAGGGTCTGTATATTCCTCACTGTTGTAATCGAAATAGTTGAAGTTGTCGTTGGGAAGCTTCGCGCGACGTTTTCTTTTTTCGATGATATCAAGATCCGTTGCGGAGGGCGACTCATAGACAGTCGCACCAGCGGACGGCTCGTAGTGGCGCACCAGCGGGCGAACGGGACGATCGCGCACTGGTTCCGCTTCGGCATCCTCCCGAATAGAGGGTGAGATTAGCGGATTTTCGTCTTCTGGTATCTTATTTTCTTCCAATGCGCGCGCCTCATAGTCGGCAGGGCGCACATCGGACGCTCCATCCAACGGCGCGACGATCTGCGCGGGAACGCGCTTGAGTTTTCTGACTATGGGCGGGGTTTGTTCTTTTTCTGCGCTATCCCCTGCCGCTGCGCTCTCCTGCTGCGGCTGTGTATTCTCCTTCACCGCATCTGGTTGCTCGGCATCCTGTCGCTTCGGTTCGGGCAGTGGCTCCTGCACGGAAGCGGACAGCTTGGTATACAAAACCTCTTTGGGCAGCGAGGTCAGCAGGCGGTCGATAACCGCCTTAAACTGCAGGTAGGTGGAATAGCGCTCATCGGCGTTATATGCCGTCGCTTTGGCAAGCATTTTGGTTATTTCGGGCACGTCAAAAGCTGGCGCAGGCAAGACCTTTGCCTCGTCCCATCCGCTTTTCACCTTGCGCAGCGACGTATTGGGAGCATCCGCAAAGGGCAGACGGTTGTTATTAAATATCTTGTACAGCATCATACCAAGGCTGAAGATGTCGGTGCGGAAGGAGTATTCGCCGTCCTCATACGCCTCGGGCGCAAGGAAACGGTACCCGTAGCTCTTAAAACTGCGGTCGGGCACAAGAGAGGTGCTTAGAATATCGTTTATGTAGAAGTCGCCGAGCATAAAGCCCGTTCTGGGGTTGTAAAAGATGTTAGATTCTTTAATATTGCCATGCACGACATACTTTCTGTGCATCGCGTCAAGGCCATCGCACAGCTGGCTTGCCATGCGAAGCACAGCACCCACCGGCACCTCACCCGAATCAAGCAAAACGTTCAGGGGGGTATCATGCTCCATTAATATAGCAAGGGTGTAAATACCCTTGTCGCTGTCCAGACTAAGGGTGTAGTCGTAATACCGCATCAGTCCCGTGGTATCGGGCATCCCAACCAGTGTTTTGAGAAGACGGTTAAGCTGGGTGCCCGCCGTACGCATTGCTTCGGCAAACTCCTCGCTTTTTACATAATCGGACGCACGCTCCTGCAGGGTTGCGTCGTTGGGCATCTCTATGGTTTTTATCACAGCGCGTTTGCCGTTTTGCTCGGCAAGCACGGTTTTGGAAAAGGCGCCGCTGCCTAGCTCTTCAATTATCTCAAAGCCGCGAAACTGGTTATTATCCAAAGCGGTATCCCCCTTGTTTTACTCTCTATTCTATTTCGTGCCACGGCACTCCCATCACGCAGACGCAGCGGGGCGCAATATTGGCTGGTATGTGCTTTACTTCACTTGTAAATATCATTGTGTTGTCGCACCAAGTGCGTAGAAAAAATTACCCTAATACCGAAAAATAAGTATTACTGTGCGTTCGACATTTTTTTACCTTTAAAAATTATAGCATAGGCAAAGGATGATATCAACAAGTTAAAATAGGAATTGTTGGTCTGCTGCAATGTATTGTCGTTCATATAAAGCTGTTTACTTTATACATGCAGCTCGCTATAATGTAATGTGAGCAAGGCGCATTTTACTTTTTTTAGATATCGCCCCGCATGAAATGCCGCCTTGCTGCATACATCTTTTACGAAAGGGGGACAAACAACGCCAACGTACCGCAAACAAAAAACGCGCAAAGGAGATGATAGGTACACACATTTTAACACAACAAAGCGCCAAGCACCCCGTATCTGATGCGGGGTTAACGAGGTGAGAGGAGTATCGAATCTTTCGGCGGATGCCTCTCCGCTTTGTGCCTAAAGCGAAGTCTGCACACAAACTGTCGGGCAACCGAAAAACAAAGGTGCGGGCATGGCACATTCTCATAGGACGCAGACGCGCCATGAGAACATCATTAACTGAATAAGGAGATTATCTTCTATGTGTGGAATAGTCGGCTATGTTGGCGCCCGAAATGCCACAGAAGTGTTAATCGACGGCTTAAAGCTACTGGAATACCGCGGGTATGACTCCGCCGGTATTACTGTGTTTTGTCATAATACGCTTAAAACAGTCAAATCTGTGGGCAAGATTGTCAGTCTCGAGCAAAAGCTCTCTACCGAGGGCGACCTGTCGTCCGGCTGCGGCATCGGGCATACCCGCTGGGCAACCCACGGCGCACCGTCCGATGTAAACTCCCACCCCCATACGGCGGGCAGGGTTTCGATCGTACACAACGGCATTATTGAAAACTATCTCGAAATTCGTAGCGAGCTACAAAAGGCGGGTACTACATTTGTTACCCAAACCGATACCGAATCGGTGGTTAGGCTGCTTGACAGTCTGTACGACGGCGACCCGATCGCCGCCATACGCAAAACCCTTGCACTGGTACGTGGGGCATATGCGCTGGGCATCCTGTTCTCCGACCTACCGGGTACCATCTTTGCCGTGCGCAAGGATAGTCCGCTTATCGTAGCGACGAGTGAGGGTGAAAACTTCATTGCGTCCGATATCCCCGCCATTCTTGCATACACCAAGCAGTATTACATCCTTGACGAGGGCGAGATTGCGGTGCTGAAGAGCGACTGCATTACCTTTTTGGCGCCCGACGACAGCATAATAGAAAAAGAGCAACTCACCGCGGCATTCTCGGCGGAGCAGGCGCAAAAGGGCGGCTACTCGCACTTTATGCTCAAAGAGATCTTTGAACAGCCGCGCGCCATTCGCAACACCATATCCCCTCGCATTAAAAACGGCGTGCCGGACTTTACGCAGGATGCAGTGCCCGACGAGCTGCTAAAAAATGCAAAATCGGTGCACATAACCGCCTGCGGCACCGCGATGCACGCGGGACTGGTGGGCAAGAGTATCATTGAGCGGTTTGCCCGCATCCCTGTACACGTGGATATTGCCTCTGAATTCCGCTATTGCGACCCGCTGGTGGGCGAAGGAGATCTGGTCGTTATCATCTCGCAGTCGGGCGAAACGGCGGATACCCTTGCCGCACTGCGCCTTGCCAAGGCAAAGGGCGCTAAGACCCTTGCCATTGTGAACGTAGTCGGCTCTTCCATTGCACGCGAGGCGGATAGCGTGATTTACACCTACGCGGGTGTGGAGATTGCGGTGGCGAGCACCAAGGCGTATATGGTTCAGCTTGCAGTGCTGCATCTGCTGGGTATTCGTATGGCGTTGCTGTCGGGCAGAATAACCGACGACGAGGCGCGCATGCTGACGGCTTTGTTGACCGACCTTCCCCGCATCATAGAGGGGATGCTAAAAGACCCGGGCGAGATTAAGGCCGCGGCGGAGCGCATTATGCAGGCACCCGACATCTTCTTTATCGGACGCGGTCGCGACTACTGCCTTTCGATGGAAGGCTCGTTAAAGCTCAAAGAGATTTCGTACATCCACTGCGAGGCGTACGCGGCAGGGGAACTCAAGCACGGAACCCTGTCGCTAATTACTGGCGGCGTGCCGGTAATAGCCATCGCGCTGGAGCCTGCGCTGTTTGAAAAGACGGTAAGCAACATCAAGGAGGTTAAGGCGCGCGGCGCTTATGTGGTGGCTATTCTGCCTGACGGCGTTACACTGGACGACCAGACCGCCGACCGCATGATAAACCTTCCTGCCTGTGACGAGTTTCTTTACCCGTTTGTGACAGCTGTTGTTTTACAGCTGCTCGCTTTTTACACCGCCGACGAAAAGGGCTTTGACATCGACAAGCCCCGCAACCTTGCAAAATCGGTAACCGTGGAGTAACTGGCATCGATACAAACCGCGCACCGCCGAAGCGAACGCTTCGGCGGTGCGCATTGCGTTTTGGGGCTTGCCTAATACGAACCGCGTAAACACAAAGCTGTCAAACCCGTAAAACGGCGAATATACTGTACTAGGCACATGATAAAAACCCACTCCACTTTTTCTCCCCTAAAGTGGAGCGGATGATTAACCATGATGATAACTGGCTAAACTAACGGTGTCAAGTGCATTGTTTTACTTGCCTTGGCAAAAGAAATAAAAAATGGAGTGTGTTAGCATGGCGGTAAAACGGGGAGACATCTATTACGCCGACCTGAGCCCCGTTGTAGGCTCAGAGCAGGGCGGAATACGCCCTGTGCTAATTGTGCAAAACGACGTTGGCAACAAGTACAGCCCTACCGTAATTGCGGCGGCAATAACCAGTCAAAAGGAAAAAGCCAAGCTGCCGACACATATTACCCTTGACGCAGAGGGCTGTGGACTATCGAAGGAGTCGGTCGTACTGCTTGAGCAGATACGAACCATTGACAAACGAAGGCTCAAAGAGCGTATGGGGCAGCTGGACGACGGCTCTATGATGCAGGTCGACAAGGCGCTAACCATCAGCTTCGGCTTAGCGGCGGAGGAGAGCGCGCAAGGAGAGCTTACATAGGACATAGGCTTTCCTGTGTACTTCTGTTCCGATTCCGCTAAAGAGACGGTGCATTCGATTGCACCGTCTCTTTTTATTTTAAACAGAAGATGTAAATAATGCGGCATTTATTTGATTTTGAATAGGCGTTTTGTTATAATATATTGATGACTGCCTAATGGCAGAAGACTGCAACAACATTATTCGCGATTGTGTTCTATACGGCATAATTTCGGGAAAGCACGGTACTGACAATGGACTTACGCTCCACTTACATAGAGCTAAAAAGAAGGCTGCTGGAAAAGGAGTACGCAAGGCTAAACGAAACCCAGCGTGCGGCGGTGTTTAACACACAAAGCCCCCTGCTGATTCTCGCGGGCGCGGGAAGTGGCAAGACCACCGTAATCGTCAACCGCATTGCGTATCTAATTGGATACGGCAACGCCTACCACAGCGACAACGCCCCACATGATTTGACCACAGACGACATCAATTTTCTGTCCGACTGCTTAGCCAATGGAATTTCCGACCCCGACCGCGTTCGGTGGCTGCTTGCGGACAACCCGCCCAAGGCGTGGAACGTGCTTGCCATCACCTTTACCAATAAGGCGGCCGGTGAGCTAAAAGACCGTCTGGAGCGCATGCTGGGCGAAAGCGCCAGAGACATCTGGGCGGGCACCTTTCACTCGGTGTGTGCAAGGATTCTGCGCCGCGAGATCGAGGCGCTTGGGTACGATAAAAGCTTTACCATCTACGACACCGACGATTCGGTGCGCGTGCTAAAGGACTGCTTAAAGGAGCTAAATATCAGCGACAAGCAGTTCCCGCCAAAGCAGGTTCTGGGCTCTATTAGCCGGTTAAAGGACCGCCTGTTAACGCCTGAACAGGCAAAGGCAGAGGCAAACGGAGAGTTTCGCGAGACAAAGATAGCCGAGCTTTACGCTCTGTATGCAAAACGGTTAAAGTCCGCCAATGCGCTTGATTTTGACGATTTAATTGTGTGCACCGTGCGTCTGTTTGAACAGTTCCCCGATATTCTGACTGCGTGGCAGCGTCGGTTTGCTTATGTGATGGTGGACGAGTATCAGGACACAAACCACGCCCAGTATCGGCTGGTGGGGCTACTTTCCTCTTCGCATCAGCGCATCTGCGTGGTGGGCGACGACGACCAGAGCATCTACCGCTTTCGCGGTGCTACAATAGAAAACATCCTCTCTTTTGAAAAGCAGTTTGCCAATGCCGTGGTGGTGCGCTTAGAGCAGAACTACCGCAGCACCCAGACCATCTTAGACGCCGCCAACCGCGTGATATCACACAACACCCTGCGCAAGGGCAAGGAGCTGTGGACAAACAACGACAAGGGCGAACAGGTACTCGTATACCGTGCTTCGAGCGCGGAGGATGAGAGCGCGTTTGTCGCTGCCACCATTGAAGAGAACGTACGCACCGGGCGCAAATACGCGGATCACGCGATTTTGTACCGTATGAACGCGCAATCCGCGCAGCTGGAGCAGCACTTCATCAAGGCCGCCATCCCCTACCGCATCATTGGCGGGCTGCGCTTCTATGAACGCAAGGAGATTAAGGATATCCTCGCTTATCTAGCCGTTATCAACAACCCCGCCGACGCGGTACGCCTTTCGCGCATTATCAACGAGCCCAAACGCGGCATTGGCGACGCGACCGTAGCCGTCGCCCGCGAGATTGCGGACAACCTTGGCGTTTCGCTGTTTGAGGTCATCCGCGAGGCGGAAAACTACGCAGGGCTTGCCCGAAAAGCCGCTTCTCTACGGGCGTTTGCCGACATGATGCAGGGCTTTATTGACACCGCGCAGGACACGCAGCTTGATGTTTTGCTCGAGAGCGTGATGGAAGATACGGGCTACATGGAGATGCTGCACGCGCAGGGAGAAGAGGGCCTAACACGCATAGAAAACCTAAGCGAACTGTTAACCAACGTGAAGAAGTATACCCTAAACAACGAGGACGCGGGGCTTTCCGGCTTTTTGGAGGAGGTCTCGCTGCTGACCGATATTGACAACTACGACGGAGACGCCGACGCGGCGGTAATGATGACCATGCACTCCGCCAAGGGGCTTGAGTTTCCGTTTGTATTTATTGTGGGTATGGAGGAAGGCATCTTCCCCGGCATCCGCGTGATGTACGACCCCACGGAGGTGGAGGAGGAACGCCGCCTTGCTTATGTTGCGATGACACGAGCAAAGGAAAAACTGACCATAACAAACGCAGCCTCCCGCATGTTGTTTGGTCAGACCTCCCGTAACCGCCCCTCCCGCTTTTTGAGTGAAATCCCCACCGAGTTTAAAAACGAAACGGGGCTTTCCTCCTGGACAAGCAAGCCGCAAACGCCTGCCTATACCCCGCCGCACACCCGCTCGGGCGGGCTCTCTGACCCCGTACATGTTTCGGGCAAGCCGCAGGGTTTTGGTGCAAAGCAGAGCTTTACTTCGGGGGAGCGAGTGCGCCACAAGATTTTTGGCGACGGCATGATTCTCTCGACTACGCCGATGGGCAACGACACCTTGCTTGAGATTGCGTTTGACACACGCGGTACAAAGAAAATTATGTCTAACTTCACAAGCCTTGAGAAGCTGTAGGCTATAGTTTGATTTCCTCCCCGTTTTGGGGTATCCAAATCTGTTTTTGCAGTCTGTTTGCGATTATCGCCTCGTAAAGCTTCTCTCTTGTCAGGCGACAGTGGTTCCACGCTTCCATGTGAATGGCTATTGTCTTTGCGTTGGGAGCACAGGCGCAAACCGATAAAATATCTGCCTTATCCATGGTAATGGGTCTGCCGGTTTCAAACCGTGCTTCCCCGCAATAACAAACGATGATATCTGGGTGGTACTGGTGAATCGCCGCCTTGGTATAAGAACACCAAACCGTATCACCCATCAGGTAGACTGTTGGCTGACCCTCGGCGGAAAGAATGTATCCCGATGAGGGTGCCATGCTTTTTGCTAACACGCCGTGACCATGTCGCGCCTTTGTTCTGCAGATACTTACCCCCTGCCACGCTACCTGCGTTTTGACCGGTATCACCCGCAAAAACCCAAGCTCGGTGAGTTTATTCTCATCTTCGGGCTGACAGAATACCGGCAGCTGCTTTGGAAGCAGGTTTGCCGCCGCTTCGTCAAAATGGTCGCTGTGGGTGTGGGTAACAAGAACCGCGTCACAGTTTAATAATGTCTCGATGGGTACCGGCAGGTCAACGAGCGGATTGTTGCGGGTATCAGGTACCCCCTCAATCGCGGGCAGTGCCCCCTTTGGGGATAACACGGGGTCAATTAACAGCCGATTGTTTTGAATTGTGAGCACACACGTTGCGTGTCGAATGTGTTGAAGCCGCATAGTATAACCACACCTTTCTAATCATCCGTACTTCATCCATATTATACTTCACGTTTTGCTTGACCCGCTAAACAATTGCCGCGTACCGACTTGAGTGATGAAAGGATACGGATAGCGATGCTTGACCAAACCGATCGCGATATCATTACCCTGTTATCGAAAAATTCAAGAAGCCAGTGGCGGGAGATCGGAGACGTGGTTCATCTGACCGGGCAGGGCGTGAAGAATCGGGTTGTTCGTCTGGAAAAGGACGGCGTGATACAAAGCTACACCATAACCACCAACCCATATAAGATGGGGCTGTTTTGTGAAGCGTTCGTCACGGTATTTATGAAAACCACCGAGCACCAAGCCTTTTTGCACCACCTTGCGCAGTGTACCTCGGTATCGGAGGTTTATCGCATCGGTGGAGAGGGCTGTTACCTTGTAAAGGTGCTTGCCGCAGACCAGCGGGAGCTTACCGCGTTACTCGATGAGATATTGCAGTATGCAAACTATCGTGTTAATATGACGATTGACCGCATAAAGTAATTTGCTTTTATCTTGCCTGCCGAAATTCGGCAGCCGCCGCACCGCATTCTCGTGCATAAGCGGATGTGCGGCAGAATGGAGGTCCGTATGCCAAAGGTTACCCTAATATCCTACACGCCCGAGCCGGAAAAAACTGTTGCGGCTGCCGCAAAGCTGTGTTATAGCAACGCGGACAGCATCGGTACGCTGACCGATGGTCTGACCCCCGAAAGCGCCGCGAAGTTTGTCGCCATGCTTGCGGAGATCGGGCACGAAAGCCCCATCGAGCACGCAAGCTTTACGTTTGGCATCGAGGGGGTCTCTCGCGCGCTGCTTGCGCAGATTACCCGGCACCGCATCGCGTCCTTTTCGGTGCAGAGCCAGCGCTATGTGCGCAAGAGCGGCTTTGAATACATCGTTCCGCCCGAGATTGCTGCCATCCCCGAGGCTAAGGAAGAGTACCTGCGTGCGATGGAAGCGGCGTCGAACCACTACGACAAGCTAAGCGAGATTCTGCTTGCAGACCACACAAAACGGCTTGTGGAACAGGGACTTACTGCGGAGGCGGCGCAAAAGAAGGCGGAAAAGCTCGCCATTGAAGATGCGCGCTTTGTACTACCCAACGCCTGCGATACCCGCATGATTGTAACGATGAACGCGCGAAGCCTACACAACTTTTTCGCCCACCGCTGCTGCAACCGCGCGCAGTGGGAGATCCAGGCTGTCGCGGATGAAATGCTGCGTCTCGTGACTGCGGTTGCACCCAACCTGTTTGCGTCTGCGGGACCCTCCTGCGCAAACGGTCCCTGCCCCGAGGGTAAGATGACCTGCGGGAAAATCACCGAGGTTCGGGCAAAGTATGCGCAGCTAAAGCAGGGCGACTAGTGTAAGTCGTATTACACGGTAAAAATGCGGTAATATTAAGATGATTTCTCTCTTATAAAACAAAGAGGTGCTTTATGATTTATGTTTTTTTTGCGGACGGATTTGAAGAGATGGAGGCGATAGCTCCCCTTGACATTCTGCGCCGCGCGGAACTGGAAGTAACCGCGGTGGGCGTTGGCGGCAAGGTAATACGCGGCTCTCACGGCATTACTGTGGTTTGTGATATCGAGGCGACCGATGCCTCTTTGGCAGATGCCGAGATGATTGTACTGCCGGGTGGTTTGCCTGGCACGCTGAACCTAGAAAAGAACGAGATTGTGCAGTGTTTTATTGATTTCTGCGCACAAAATAATAGATGGATAGGCGCTATCTGTGCTGCGCCCTCGATTTTGGGGCACAAGGGTCTACTTAGCGGCAGGCAGTTCACCTGTTCGCCCGGGTTTGAAACCCAGGTGAACGACGGATTATACCGTGCGGGCGGCGTTGTACGGGACGACAGGGTTATTACCGCTGCAGGTGCCGGACTTTCAGTCGATTTCGGGCTTGCTCTGGTGAAGGCATTGCTTGGAAAGGAACGCTCCGACCTGCTGGGAGCCTCAATGCAATGCAAAGATTTGACATAAGGGCCTACAAACAGACCCTTCGAAGCCGATATAAAGGGATTCGTCTTTCTATGACTACCGAACACAAGGCGCAGTGCGATGCTGAGATTTTTATGCGCCTAAAAGGGCTTTGGCAGGTGAAAAATGCCGACCTTTTGCTTACCTATGTTTCCACCGCCATTGAGGTTGATACGCTTGCGTTAATTGAGTGGGCGTTAGCCGCGGGCAAGCGCGTTGCGGTGCCCTACTGCATAGACAACACGCGCGATATGTGTTTTTACCTAATCCGCTCTTTGGATGACCTGAGCCGGCGCACCTTTGGTGTGCTTGAGCCCATCCCCGAACGGTGCGAGAAACTGACCAGCGCAAAAAACAGCGTATGCATTGTGCCTGGTCTTGCGTTTGACAAACAGGGCTTTCGCCTTGGCTACGGCAAGGGCTATTACGATAGATTTCTTTCTCGATATTCGGGCGTGATGATTGGCGTGTGCTATCGCAGCTGCATCTTACACCGATTGCACAGAGGGCGCTTTGACGTCGCCTGCCACATGCTTGTTACAGAACAAGAAACGATAAACTGCCGCATGCAAAAAGGCTGATGCGGTAATAACCATAGAGCAGGGAGGAAACAGCAATGACTCCATATGACCCCAAAAACGAAGGCTATGAGGAGAAAAAGCTCTCCGAGGAGCTTGCAAAACGCGCGGCAGAGAATGCACGACCCAAGCCGGCTATATTTGACATAGAAAAATCAGACGAGGAATTCTTTGGCGCAGGCAGCAAGGGCGTTTCGAGCAATCCGAAGCCGCAGGAGACCGCCCGTCCACAGGTTCCTTCTGAGCCGTCGGCTGTACCCAGAAGACCCGTGTATCAGCCCAACTCCTTTGCCGAGCTTCCCCCTGATGTAAAGGAAATGCCCGGTAAAGCCGGTGCGCAGGTGGGCGAACCGACCCGCGTCATTCCACGTCAGGCGATTGAGCGGCAGATGAGCGCTTCACAAAAGGAAGATGGCGTAAAGATTTACGGTGACAAGTCTCAACCGCAGTCATCCTATTATTCAAACATACCCAAAGTCCCCGCAAAACCAGCTAAGCCGTTTAAACTAAACATTGCGGATGAAGATTACAATGCAATACCCGATTTTGACAACCGCAACCGTCCGGCACAGCCCGCTGCTCGCAGTGTTATGCCACCGGCAGACGGCAAGCGCACTCGCCCACCCGCATCAGCCCCTTCCGGCAAGGAGTTCGATTACGTTCCGCCTATTGCCGCCGAGGACCACCCGAGAACAGCCCGCGGCAACAAAACCATGCGCAGCCTGGGACGGCTTGCCAACGGCGTCATCTATACCATCGGCGTGCTGTTTGCGTCCATTTTGCTTTCGATCTTCATCCTACAATCGATGAGCGATGTGCTGGGGCTGTTTAAAACCGAGAAAGAGATCTCTGTCACCATCCCCGCAGATGCGGACACACAGCAGGTCTCCGCGATACTAAAAGAAAGCGGTGTAATCTCGCAGCCGCTGACCTTTCGACTTTACTCCAAGTACCGCGAACACGACGATGTGTTTTTAACCGGCAGCTTTTTGCTTAACTCGAATATGTCTTACGACGAGATTATCAAAGTGATTCAGGTTGCCCGCAACGAACGCAAGGTTGTTTCTATCACATTTATCGAGGGCATGAGCATACTGGAGATTGCCAACAAACTTCAGGAAAACAATGTGTGTGACGCACAGGAATTTATTGATGTGCTTAACACCACCGATTTTGGATATGAATTTGAGGACTTAATCCCCACAGGCGGCAATCGCTACCTAAAGCTGGAGGGGTATCTGTTCCCCGATACGTACAGCTTTTACGTTGGCGAAGCACCAAACTCGGTGGCAAAAAAGTTCCTTGCAAACTTTAATAAAAAGATTACGGCAGACCTAATTGACCGCATCAACAAGATGGACATGACGCTGGATCAGGCGATTATTCTTGCCTCCATTATTCAGAAGGAAGGTCGCACACTTGACGATATGTACAATGTGTCGAGTGTATTCAACAACCGCTTAAACAAGCCAAAAAGCTTCCCCATGCTGCAATCGGACGTTACCATTAATTATGTAAACGACAACATCTTCCCGTTTGTAAGCAGCGAAGAGGACCGACAGGCGTATGCGTCAGCATATAACACCTACAAATGCGAAGGGTTGCCAATCGGTCCCGTATCCAACCCCGGTATTAACGCGATAAAAGCGGCGATTTACCCCGACGAAACCCCGTTCTATTACTTCCTTACCGACGAGAAGATGGCGTATTACTATGCCGAAACCCTAGCAAAGCACGAGGCAAACCTTGCCAAAGCAAAACAGGTAGGCGAAGAGATAGGCGGCGTTACCACCCATACCGAGGAGTAATGCGAACGCTTTAAGCAAAAATAAACTTGACCAAGCGGGCGGCTTCTTGCCGCCCGCTTGGTATGATGAAAGGGATGTTACGGCATGTCTAATCAGCGATTTCCTGAGGTTTTAGCTCCTGCCGGAGACCTTTCGCGTCTGATTGCCGCGGTGGACTTCGGTGCGGACGCGGTATATGTGGGCGGCAAGGCGTTTTCCATGCGCAATGCCTCGGCAAACTTTAATGAAGATGATCTTTTGCGTGGGGTACAGTATGCACACGCAAACGGTGCAAAGGTGTATCTTGCGTGCAATACCCTGCCCCATTGTGAGGAAGCAGAGCAGCTCGAGGGCTACTTCTCGTTTGTGAAGGATTCGGGCGTGGACGCCGTAATCGCAAGTGACATCGGGGTACTTGGGCTTGCGCGCCGTTGTATGCCAGAGATGGAGCTGCATATCTCTACCCAAGCGGGGGTGGTAAACCATCTGGCAGCAAACGAACTGTACGCCATGGGGGCAAGACGCGTGGTGCTTGCGCGCGAGCTAAGCTTACAGGAGATTCGATACATCCGCGACCACACCCCGCCCGACCTTGCTATAGAGGTTTTTGTGCATGGTGCGATGTGCGTGTCGTTTTCGGGGCGGTGTCTTTTATCCTCGTACATTGTAGGGCGAGATGCTAACCGCGGCGAGTGTGCCCAGCCCTGCCGCTGGCGGTATTCTTTGACGGAAGAAAAGCGTCCAAACGAGCATTACCCCATCTTTGAGGATGATGGGGGCACATACATTTTAAACGCCAAAGACCTGTGCATGATTGAGCATATTCCCGAACTGATTGATGCGGGGGTATCCAGCCTAAAGATTGAGGGACGGGCGAAGAGCGATTACTATGTGTCAGTAATTACAGGCGCCTACCACATGGCAGTGGATGGATACCGCAACGACCCGCAAAACTACAAAACCGAACAGTGGTTAATCGACGAGGTGCACAAGGTAAGCCACCGTGAGTACGGAACCGGCTTCTTTTTTGGGCAGCCGGATAACGGACAGTACTACGAAACGGGCGGCTACGTGCGTGACTATGATGTCGTTGCCGTAGTGGAGGACTGGCAGGACGGCACGGCGTTTTGCATTCAACGCAACAAGCTGTACATGGGGGATGAGGTAGAGGTGCTTGCACCCCGCTCAAAACCCTTTGACCTGACCGTAACCCGCCTACTCTCTGCCGAGGGCGAGGAGATTGAGAGCACACCCCACCCGATGATGCGATTTTCTATGCCCTGCCCTACCCCTGTTAAAAAGGGCACAGTAATTCGCCGCAGGGCAAAACCGTAAAAAAAACGACGCCGTAACGGTGACTGGTTCATCGTTACGGCGTTCATGTTATTACGAGTGCGACAAGATTTTTATGCCGAGATGATTTATCCGGCGATTTCCAAGAGTTCTATGCGTTTTTCGAGGGCTTCAATCTTCCGTTCCAGTTCCCACTGTTTTTCATAAGTGAGCTTGTAACCGTCAAATAGAGCATCGATACGCTTTGTTATGTCGTTTTCCAATCAATTCTGATTGCCTTTACTTCGGCTTCAATGGAATTCAGTTTGTCGACAGTGAAATTGTTCTGCCCGTCAATGATTTTTGCTTGGTCTGCGAACATTTCGGCTATCTGACTAAGCAGTTCCTGATTATCCATGGTGTGTCCTCCTTTATCCGGCGGCTTTACTGCCATTATACAGGCGCTTGTATGTACTGTCTAGGGGTATCTGTGTGCATCCGAATACAACTATTGATTTGTATTATTATCTTGCTTAAAGGCTCGCGTGAAATCGCTCAAGCGCTGTTTGCTGCGCCTCGATAACACGGTCGCACCAACCGTCAAACTCCTCGTCGGTTTGTTGGAGCTCAGGCGAATGGATGATATGACGCACCGCGTGGGTAAGCCCTTCGTCCACCCGAACGGTGGCGGTAAAGCCGGGTACCAGGCGTTTAAGCTTTGTGTTATCAAACACCACCGAATTCGATTTGTCGCCCAGCAACGAGCCGGTCAGATCGTACTGCTCCCCAGCGCAGGCACATAGGAAGTCGGTGGAAACGTGGACGGCGCGCAAAGGTACCTCTAGTGCCGCCGCAATCACGGAATAGATTTGATTCCATGTTACCGTTTCGTCCGAGGTAATCTGGACGGTCTCGCCGATGGCGTGGATGTTGCCCATCAACCCCACAAAGCCCTTTGCAAAATCGGAGCTGTGTGTCAACGTCCAAAGCGAGGTGCCGTCACCGTGGATGATGACGGGCTTGCCCTCCAGCATGCGCTTTGCAACGGGCCAGCTGCCGTTTTTTCCGTGCAGACCTAAGGGAATCGCGCGTTCATCGTAGGTATGGCTTGGCCGCACGATGGTTACCGGAAAGCCCTTCTCGCGGTAAAGGCGCATAAGCAGCTCCTCGCATGTAATCTTATCGCGCGAATACTGCCAGTACGGGTTTGCGAGCGGCGTGCTTTCGGTAATACTGTAATGCGCAGGCGGCTTTTGATACGCCGACGCAGAGCTAATAAACATAAACTGTTTTGTTTTGTCCCGAAACAGCCGATAGTCACGCTCAATCTGTTCGGGCGTAAACGCAATAAAATCTGCAATCACATCAAACTGCTCTTGGGCAAACAGGTTCGCCATTGCAGCCTCGTCGCCGATGTCTCCCTGCATGTGAATCGCTCCGCCGGGGAAGATGGCGTTGTTCTTACCGCGGTTGAGCAGATACAGTTCGCAACCGCGCTGAACTAAAAGCCGTGAGATGGATAGGCTGATGGTTCCGGTTCCGCCGATGATTAATGCCTTCATATTGTTAACCCTGCCTTTCGTGCGCCCTGCACCGTAAAGGCACAAAACGCCATGATAAATAAATGGTACGACTTTGTCGAAGAAGAAGCCGTACTATCAATAATAATGTCCTATGTTTCATTATCGTATTAGCGTTCGTTTGTTGGCAAAAATATATGGACGCTTTCTACCCTTTATTATAGGTGGCACGGTTTGGTATTGCAATGGCAAATCGTAAAATTATGCCTTTGGGTTCATCCGCTACAACAAATATTATGTAAACCGGTTTGCGCGCACCCCTTTTTAGTAATTTAAAAGAAAAGTACGCGTCCTTACCGGCCATCGCACTGCAATTTCGAGGTGAATTTCCACACTTCTTGTAATACTGACAGCATATTTAAATTAAACACACAGTAATTGTTAATATTATCTAACATTTTGGCATCGTTTCCTATGAAGATGCCAAAAGGCAAAAACAGTGTGGTTTTTTGGTATAAGATATGTTATTATGTTTGAGTAACAATATTGGTAGCATATAAAAATGAAACCAATCCTATGTATTCTGCACATTCTTTTTACTAATTTTTATTGCTTGTAAAAGGCACAGTTACACACTACTTTGTTGCAGAAAGGAGCGGCACGCATGATTTTCTTGCCGACCTCTCAGGTGAACTGCGGCATGAAGCTTGCCAGGGACCTGCGTATGTACGATACGGCGTACGGTCACTCTGTGTTGCTACGCCGCGGACAAACGATCACCGAGGGTGCTCTTAACAGGATAAAAACCCTTGGCTTTTGCGGGTTATATATCGACGACGGTGTTGAGGATAGCGAGGTGCAAAACAATGGATTGCCGGACGAGCTGCGCACCGAATGCATCAGCACGATAAAATCGCTGTTTTTAAGCTTTAACGGTACATTTGACAAGCAGGTAATGGAGCAGCTGGACCGTTTATCCTCTACGGTAGACTCACTGATTTACGAAATAAAGAACAACGAAGAGTTTCTTGTAAATATCCTTGATTTAAAGATGTTTGATGACTACACGTACCATCATTCGCTCAGCGTTGGTGTGGTGTCAATCTCAATCGGCATCGGGCTTGGGCTGGACGATGTGTATCTGCGTCTGGTTGGGTTGGGGGCGATGCTGCACGATATTGGCAAGCTGATGATTCCTGCAAGCATCATTCAAAAGCCCTCCAGCCTTACGGCGGAGGAGTATGCGATGATGAAGAATCATCCGCAATTCGGCGCGAAGCTCCTGCCCCACCGCTTTGACATCCCCGAAACCATCTTTGACGGGATCTTGTCGCATCACGAACGAATGGACGGCTCGGGCTACCCTGCCGGACTTAAGGAAGACCATATTCCGCTGACGGGACGCATCCTTGCCGTTGCCGATGTATATGACGCGCTGACCTCCAACCGCCCCTACCGCGCGCCGGGGCTTCCCTCGGAGGCGAGTGAATACATCATGGGCGGCGCAGGAACCTACTTTGACGAAAACGTGGTAAGCGCGTTTGTAAAAAAGGTCGCCCCCTACCCTGTCGGCACCTGTGTGCGCCTTAGCAACGGCGCAATAGCAGTTGTAACCAAAAATGACGAAAGCGCGCCGCTCAGACCCACCGTAAGACTGGTGCACGGCAACACGGTGATATCACTTGCCGATAAAAAATACTTAAATATTGTGATAAGTGGGCTTGGCTATTCATAAGTTTTGAATACGCAGCGGCTGCTGTGTCGTTAATAGGTAGATTGCCGGGCGCCTATTCGTAATACATATGCTCTTTTTTAACGCACTCCGCTTTAAAACAGGCAGGGTATATGGTGTCCGCAGATGGCAATTCGACCCCTACTTACGTTATTTTAAGGAGTGAAGGTTATGTGGGAAAGAGCATTTTTAAAACAAAACGCGAAACTGGTTTTGAACACAAACTATTGGATGGCGTTTGCAGTCTCGCTTGTGGCGGGCATCCTTGTCGGCGGTGGCGGGGGCAGTAGCGGCGGCGGTGTCGGCAGCACTGCGTCGAATCTGTCCGGCGGCAATTACAGCGGTGTGCAATCCCAGCTGGAAAGCGTCATCACCGCAATTGGTCTTGGCGTAATTATTTCCGTTATATCCATTGCTGCTCTTATGGGCATTGCGTATTCTGTTTTTGTGGCTAACCCAATCTCGGTAGGTAAAACACGGTACTTTGTACGCAGCCGGGTCGAGGTGTCCCGCTTTACGCTGCTGTTTTCAAGCTTTCAGAACAACGCATATTTGGGCGCAGTAAAGACCATGTTTCTTCGGGACGTGTATCTGTTCTTGTGGACGCTGCTGCTGATTATTCCGGGCATTATCAAGGGCTACGCCTACCGCATGGTACCGTACATCCTAGCCGACAACCCCAACATTGGCGCGGCGCGCGCGATAGAGCTGAGCGACCAGATGACCAAGGGCGAAAAGCTTGATATCTTTGTGCTTGACCTTTCGTTCCTTGGCTGGATACTGCTTGGTACACTGGCCTGCGGTATTGGTGTGCTGTTTGTTAACCCCTATGTGGAGGCGACAAACGCCGAGCTGTATGCGGCGTTGAAGGATAAGGCGTACCGCAACGGTCTGTGCACCCCCGCCGAGCTTGGCGAAGGATACACGCAGGGGTAATTGTTCCGCTTTTGAGACTGATTTAGTTCGTGTAATACACAAAGAGCGCCCCGCGAAACAATCGCAGGGCGCTCTTTTTTGCTATGGAGCTAGTAGTCGGACTCGAACCGACGACCTGCGCATTACGAATGCGCTGCTCTACCAACTGAGCCATAC
>JAEZDF010000071.1 GCA_023429685.1 Bacillota bacterium | reverse complement strand
GTCACGGCGCGCTTGCAGAGCGTGCGCTTGAGCCGGTTATCCCACCCGTAGATCAGTTCCCATACGCCATCCGTATTGTATCCGAGGTGCTTTCGTCCAACGGCTCCACCTCGCAGGGCGCGATTTGCGCATCCACACTTTCGCTGATGGATGCCGGCGTGCCGATTAAGGCGCCGGTTGCGGGCATCTCCTGCGGTTTGATTACCGAGGGCGACCGCTTCATGACCATGGTTGACATTCAGGGCGTTGAGGATTTCTTCGGCGATATGGACTTTAAGGTAGGCGGCACCCACAAGGGCATTACCGCCATTCAGGTAGACATCAAAAACGACGGTCTCACCCCCGAGGTGATTGCCGAGGCGCTCGAGAAGTGCCGCAAGGCGCGCCTGTTTATCCTTGACGAAGTCATGGCGAAGGCGATTGCCGAGCCGCGTAAGGAGCTCTCCAAGTACGCGCCCAAGATGCTGAACATCAAGATCGAAGTGGATAAGATTCGCGAAGTCATCGGTCAAGGTGGTAAGGTTATTCAGAAGATCTGCGCCGAGTGTGATGTTAAGATTGACGTGGAAGAGGACGGAAACGTATATGTATCCTCCATCGACATCGAGAATGCTCGCCGTGCAATCCGCGTAATCCAGACCATTGTAATGGATCCCGAGGTCGGTGCGTTGTACAAGGGCAGGGTAACCCGCCTGATGAACTTCGGTGCCTTTGTTGAGATTGCTCCCGGTAAGGAAGGTCTTGTTCACATCTCGAAGCTTGATACCAAGCGTGTGGAGAAGGTAGAAGACGTTGTATCGGTTGGCGACGAGGTCGTGGTAAAGGTTACCGAGATTGACCAACAGGGACGCGTGAACCTCTCCCGCCGTGATGCATTGATGGACATTGCCGCAAAGAAGGAGAATAAGGAGTAAATCCTTATTTCATCAAAACAACCTATATGATAATGCGCACGGGCGAATAACGATTCGCCCGTGCGTTTTGTATTAGCCTGAACGAATAAAATCGGTACAAAGAAGCGAAATCGGGTTTCGAATTATTGATTGGATAATCAAACGAAAATTCTCGGTTATTGACGAATGATTTCTTGTAATGCGGATTGGGTTGTGGTAAAATGGTTAAAATATACCATATTAAATAGTCTTATTTTTACACTCAACAAACCTTGTTATCTATCGGTTGACGGAAACTGGCTTCGAACATTTCATCGGAATGAGGGAGCGCATCAATGAGAGCCCCGCTTAACGGAAAACTGAACATGCTAAATGAGTTTGAGGATTGCAAGCTAGAGCAGGAGTACGCTCGTGCTCAAATTATACAATCATTTCAGTATATGCGAACCTTGGTGTTTGCCCTTGGTATCGTATTCTTTTTGTTTATTATCGCCGATTATATGACGAACAGCTCGCCCTCTACCGTGTTGTTTATTCTGGCAAACCGCGTGCTGATTTGTTTATGCGCATTTGGTTTGTATTTTACCATGAGCGTGTCAAAGAACTACGAAAAGTTTTACTATCTGTACAATATATCGATTTTGGTTTCCGCTGTTTCTTTTTATATTATCTGTCTCAGCTACGAGCGACCCAACTTTCTTTTACAGCTGATGGGACTGTTTTCTATTGTGCTGGTTGTTTTTATGATTCCCAATCGCTGGGTTAATAAGGTATTGGTGGCGACAGTGATATCGGTTGCATTTTTTGTGGTAATGGGGGTTGCGCGTTCGGATATTAATGGCAATGATTTTTTGGCAGGAGTTGTTTACGCGTTGCTCGTACTGGCTCTGCGGGCAGTCAGCACCTACAAAAACGAGGCGCAGCGCCGATTGCTTTACCTAAACGGCAGACAGCTTGAGATATTGTCAAAGACCGATTCGATGACAGGGCTTTATAACCGCGAAACCCTCAGCACAGACCTAGCGCAACGAATTAGGCAGGTCGACTCATGCGGGGATGATTTTGGGATTGTACTGTTTGACATCGACGACTTTAAGTCAATTAACGATACCTACGGTCATCTAATGGGCGATGCGGTGCTGCTTGAGATTGTGCGCATGGTACAGCAACAGCTTACGGATGATTGTCCGATGTACCGTTGGGGCGGAGAGGAGTTTATCATTATATTCCCCGATTGCTCCCATTATAACTGCGTGGATATCTCAGACAAACTATGCCGCGGCATAGATAACCTGATCATAAACGAGGTTCGGGTTACCTGCAGCTTTGGTATTGCCTGTTATCAGCCCAAAGATACGATACAGTCCATGCTTGCGCGCGCAGATAACAACCTGTATGCGGCAAAGAGTTCGGGTAAAAACTGCGTCATGTCCCACGGGGTGCGATGCGCGGAGCGGAGTGCGCAACACTGTTCGTTCGTATAGCTGCCTCGCCCAAAAGATGCCTATCAACACACAACAAAGCCGCGAACCCTCGGGTTCGCGGCTTAACATCTGCTGCTTTAATACTCCTGCGTGTTTGGCCAGCTTAGTAGCCCCTGCGAATACGGCTCATGCGGCTGCGGCGACTTGAAATAATTGAGCCGACAATCATAATAACTAGTAGCAGTACAAACACAGCAATGCCGATGTAGAACCACACGGTTTTCGTAGCGGCCTTTAATATTTCGTACCAGTACAGAACCTCACTGCGCTGGGCGCCTTCCTCCGCGAGCAGATTTACACTGCCAACGCGCGTCCCCATTACCATCAGCTCAACCGTACCCAGCACATCGCCCTTTTCTACCGGCGCATTAACGTAGGTAGGCACATTAAAGCGGGGTATCACATCCCCCTCGCCAACCGCTCTGGGTACGAGCGCTGTGAAGTTTGTTTCGGGTCGCAGGTGCAGGTAATCCTTATCCCAGTTCAGCTTTAACTCCACCTCGGCAATCGGCTGTTCGTTGTTGAGCAGCTCCTTGACCTCAAATGAATCAAATGCCCACTGGTACAACTTCTTCGTATCGGCAAACGCCTTGTTCTCGGGGTAGCGTGCCCCCGTCTCGTCGTAGATGGGCGCACCCAGCAAAACAATCAGGTAGGTGTAGCCGTCCTTGGTGGCAGTCGAGATGAAGCAGCGCCCCGCTTCATTCGTGGTCCCGGTTTTCATGCCGCGGATATACTGATAGTACACGTCCGAGCCCTGAACCTGCATGCGGTTGGTGGTGTTGATATACTCCTGCCCGCGTTTGTTCGAAGCCACAAGGGCATAGGAATTGGTCGATGCAATGTCCATAAATCCGGGGATCTGCATCGCGTATCTCGCAATCAGGTACATATCCTTCGCTGTGGTATACTGGTCCTCGTCGTGTAGCCCATGAGGGTTTACATAATGAGTGCTAACAGCGCCCAGTTCCTGTGCCTTCTCGTTCATCATCGCGACAAAGTCAGAGCGTGACCCTCCAATGTGTGATGCAACGATGCTCGCCGCCTCGTTGGCGGAAGGAAGCAACATGCAGTACAACAGGTCGCGCATCGATCGGTCCTCGCCCGGAATAATCCCGGCGCTTGAGATATCAGAGCTGCTCAGACCCATATTTAAGAATTCATCCCAAACGGTTGCGCCGCAGCGTACCATCGTGTTGTCAAGGTCGGTGGTGTTCTCAAACGCAAGGATGGTTGTCATCAGCTTGGTAAGCGAAGCGGGATACATCTTCTTATCGGCGTTTTTTTGATACACAACGGTATCGGTATCCAGGTTCACCACGTAAACCGCCTCTGCAGACAGCTCAAAGGGTGGGGTATAATCCGCAAATACGGTAAAAAACGGTGCAAATAGGGTAATCAGCACCGTGAACAAGACAGCAGTACTCAGTTTTCTCATGTAGACAATCACTCCGTAAGTGTGTATTATATAAGTATTGGCAATAATTCTGACAAGCTCTCTATATTATAACAGAGAATGTGCAAAATAAAAAGGACAACTTGCCCCAAGAAGCCGCTTCGTTTACCGCGAGGCGTTTGTTCTGTATAAACAGCCTGTGGCATATTCAACAGGTGGAATGAACCGAAGAGAAAGGACATGAACCAAACAATGAAGGAACAGCTTGCAAACTTAGGCTTTGATACCCTTACCATCCACGCGGGACAGCAGCCCGACGGTGATACCCATTCTATGTGCGCACCCATTTATCAAACAACCGCGTATGAGTTCGAGAGCGCGCAGCACGCGCGCGAGCTGTTCGAGCTCAAGGCAAGCGGCAACATATATTCGCGTATCATGAACCCCACCTGCGACACCCTGGAACGCCGGGTTGCGGCGCTTGACGGCGGCATCGCGGCACTTTGTATGTCTTCGGGTCACGCGGCAATCTACTCGACCATGTTAAACCTCGCAAACGCGGGGGATGAGATTGTATCCTCCATGAACATCTACGGCGGCGCCATCAATCTGCTTGGCGTAACACTGAAGAACATCGGCATCAACGTGAAGTTTGTTAACGCCGATAACATTGAGGAATGGGAGAACGCCATTACCGACAAAACCCGCGCGTTCTTTGTGGAGATTGTTGGTAACCCCAACGCAAATGTTGCGGATATCGCGGCGATTGCGGATGTTGCACACCGCCACGGCATCCCTCTGATTGCCGACTCAACCTTCACCACGCCTTACCTGTGCCGCCCCATCGAGCTCGGCGCGGATATCGTCATCCACTCCGCCACAAAGTTCCTTGGCGGGCATGGCACCTCGATGGCGGGCATTGTTGTGGACAGCGGCAACTTTAATTTTGCGGGCAACCCGCGTTTTCCCCAATACAACGAGCCGGACGTCAGCTACCATGGTCTGGTGTTTGCACGCGACTGCGGCAACGCGGGCTTTATTACCCGCCTGCGTGTCTTGATGCTGCGCGATTTGGGCGCATGCCTGTCGCCGTTTAACGCGTTTATGATCCTGCAGGGGATAGAGACCCTGCCCCTTCGTATGCAGCGCCACTGCGACAACGCGCTTAAGGTCGCCGAGTTTTTAGAGAATCACGAGGCGGTGTCGTTCATCAACTACCCGGGGCTACCAAGCAGCAAGTACTATGCTCTTGTTAAAAAACAGATGCCAAAGGGCGCCGGCGCGGTGTTTACGTTCGGGCTCAAAGGCGGCAGGGAAGCGGGAGTAAAGTTTATCGATAGCTTAAAGCTCATCAGCAACGTGGCAAACGTGGGGGATGTCCGCTCTTTGGTCATTCATCCCGCAACCACTACGCATAGTCAGCTTTCGGACGAGCAGCTGCGTGCGGTGGAGATTTCTGCCGACACGGTTCGGCTGTCTATCGGTATTGAGGATGTAAACGACATCATTGCCGATCTTGATCAGGCAATTCGGGCGGCGCAGTAATACCATGTGTTTGTTCTGCGCCTAGATAGGACGAAATTGCCGCTACGGCGGATGCTTGACGGTATTGTGAGGTGGATTTTCAGTGATATATATCACAGGCGATACGCACGGCGATATCAGCCGGTTTAAAACCAAGGCGGTTCGAAGGTTAAAGCGGCAGGACTACCTGATAATCTGCGGAGACTTCGGCTTTGTATGGGACGGTACAAAACCCGAGCAAAAACAGCTTGCGTGGATAGGAAAGCGGCGGTTTACCACCCTTTTCCTAGACGGCGTTCACGAAAACCGCCAGCTGCTCGAGTCGTTCCCACGGGAGGAGCTGTTCGGCGGAACGGTACGCAGGCTTGGACAACGGTTGTTTCTGCTTGAACGCGGGCAGGTGTTTACCATAGACGGCAAACGAATCTTTGCAATGGGCGGCGGCGAAAGTGACGATAGCGTGGTGGCGGATAATCTGGACACCGCATGGCCAGAGGATCTGCCCACCTCCAAGGAGATCGTAGATGCCGCAGATCGGCTTGCCGAGGTGGATTTTCAGGTTGATTATGTCGTTACCTATGAGGCGGCGACCACAATTAAGAACGCGATGAACATCCGCCAGCATACCATCAACCCGCTTAACTCCTTTCTCGACCGTGTCATGCGTCGTTGTACATATCAAAAATGGTTTTTCGGCTGTTACCATATCGACCGTAAGCTCAGCGGCACACACCGCGCGGTGTTTAAGGATGTTGTCCCCGTCGAGGACGAAAGAAACGATGCCTCGAGATGACAAAAGACGTTTCATCAGCGAATATAAAAGACCGTGGACACCGGCTCGGTATCCACGGTCTTTTTACTGTTTTTACTCTTTGATCTCGATAGAGACGATGGTGACATCCTCAAGGGGCTTGTCGTTCTGGTCGGCCTTCACATTCACAATCGCGTCTACTACATCCATCCCTTCGATCACATGACCGAACACGGTGTGTTTCTTGTCAAGCCACGGCGTACCGCCGTACTCTTTGTACTTATCAATTACCTGAGCAGGGAAGCCGGCCGATTTCATCTGTGCAAGTAAATCTGCGGTAACAACCGGAGCCTGCACGATAAAGAACTGGCTGCCGTTTGTGTTGGCGCCGCTGTTTGCCATTGAAAGCGCACCGCGGAAGTTCCACAGGTTATCCGAAAACTCATCTGCAAACGGCGTGCCCCAGATGCTCTGACCACCGAAGCCGTCCATGAAGTCGGTGTCTCCGGTTTGAATCATAAAGTCCTGGATAACACGGTGAAACCGCACCCCGTCATACTTACCCGCTTTTGCAAGAGAAATAAAGTTCTCTACCGTCTTGGGTGCCTCGTCTGGGAACAATACCACCTTGATATCGCCCATCGAGGTCTTGATGGTTGCGGTCTGCGCATTGTTTGCAACCTCTTTATACTGCTTTAATACCATATTACCTCCACACCCCGCTAATAATAATACCGACGCCGCCATGATAACGAGCGTTTTTGCTATGCCAGCACGAAAGCTTCTCATTGTCCTAGCCCCTTTCCGGCAGCCTTACTAGAGCAGCCGAAGAATCATAACTGTTGGTGCCGTTTTAAAACACAATCATTATTATATCGGATTCTCCCGTCGCTGGCAAGCGGATTGTCGCCGCATCCGCACCCTTTTTACAAATATTTAATATGTTAGCATTCGGGTGAGGGCAGGGCAGGCTTTGGCAAGGGAGGATACATAAAAAACAAGGCTTTGACATTTGCTCAAATCAGGCTCCGGCATATTACAATGTAAAAACAAGGCTCCGACATTTGCCGGAGCCTTGCGGTATCATTATTCTTCTTCGAACGCCTTGTTTGCGGTTTGCGGCATGTTAAGATGAAAGCACCTTGACCGTTCAGGCGTCAGCGGCTAACCGCCAAACTGCCTGCGTGATACGTTGCCGCTAATCGATGCGAAGATAAACGCACATGGGTATCATTCCCTTGTACTAATTTTAACATGAGCCGTAGCAAGGGGATTAAACGCAGCTGCGATAATCCAAACTGGAAGGAGATTGGTAGTGCGAGGAGATTGCCGCCTAAGTCGTATTAAAAAATGACACTATCACAAATCAATGCCGGCATGAAGGGAAAACAATAAGTCTACTCGCATAGTATCAACCGGGCAAACACCGTTTGGATGTTCCTTGCATCAGCACAATTGTATGGCTGGGCTAAAGCGCACTGCGGAGGATCGGGAATCGGGGATGTGGTCGCCAACAAAAACTAACCTATTTTGCAGCGCGCGAGTTCCGATGCGAGGGAAATCTGTGCGACGTCTTCATTGTACATTGGAACCGCCCCCTTTAATCATTTAGAAAGATAAGTTCAGAGCCAAGCCAAGGTTTTGCTCCTTTGCGCGCAACCTGCGGCAACTGTCTTATAAACTCTTCTTTCTGTATCTATAATATAGCACGGAATTTGTTTAAAGTCAATATATTTTATTAACAAATCAATTAAAATGTAGATATAATGTAATAGCAATATTTGCTGTTGACATCGCTCCAGATTTCGAATACAATCTAAACAGACACAAAAACCCTTCGTGGCTGTGCCGTTTCGGTACAGTGCAAATATTAGTTTGAGCTTTATAAAAAAGCCAATGGAGGTTGTCATGGCAGACGAAATGGACTTTGGAGCAAACGTACTTTCCCTAACCGATGAAGAAGGTTTAGAACACGAGTTTGAGATTCTTGATGAGCTAGAGGTTGACGACAGACACTATGTCGCGTTGATTCCCGCCGGCTCAAACGGGGACGAGGACGAAGAAGAGGAAGGTCAGCTCATCGTACTCCGCAGTGAGGAAGAAGACGGTGAGGAGTATCTTGCTTATATAGAGGACGAAGAAGAATTTAACCGCGTAGCGGCGATGTTTGTGGAGC
>JAEZDF010000041.1 GCA_023429685.1 Bacillota bacterium | reverse complement strand
CGCGCTTTTCCTTGTATATCACCATGTTGTCACGCAGGTAGTCAAAGCCGAACTCGTTGTTGGTTCCGTATGTGATGTCGCAGGCATAGGCAGTGCGGCGTTCCTCCTCGGTCAGACCATGCACAATAAGTCCCACCGAAAGCCCCAAAAAGTGATACACCTTGCCAATGAGCTCCGCGGCGTAACGCGCAAGGTAGTCGTTTACCGTTACGATGTGAACACCTTTGCCCTCAAGTGCATTCAGATAAGCGGGCAGCGAGGCAACAAGCGTTTTGCCTTCACCGGTTTTCATCTCGGCAATGCGTCCTTGATGCAGGATGATTCCGCCCAGTACCTGCACGGGGAAGGCGCGCAGACCAAGCACCCGGTCACCCGCCTCGCGGCAGACGGCAAACGCATCGGGAAGCAGGTCGTCAAGCGACTCGCCGCCCGCAAGACGCTCGCGCAAAAGCACGGTCTGTGCCTTCAATTCAGAATCGGACATCGCGCGGTAGTGCTCCTCAAGGGCGAGCACCGCCTCTTTTTGGTGCTCCACACGCTTAATCTCACGTGCACTGTAGCTGCCAAAAATCTTAGAAATTAAACCCATATCGATTAGCTCCGTTCCGCCGCTACATGCGGCAATTGTACGCAACACAACAAGATAATAAAAAAGTGGCGTTTATAAAATAAGGGGCATTCCCCCTAGAACAGGGGAAGTGCCGCTATGGCCATCATTGCCTTTTGAAATACAAAACATGTCAACCAACGTTAATTGTACTATCCCCCCTAACCTTTGTCAAACGAATAATGCGGTTAATTGTAAATGACATTTTAATGTTTTGTAACTTTTAATAAGCAGAACAATAAGTCGATTAATAGTGGTTAAATCATGATTAGTAAGTAATATGTTGTAGGTATTGCGCGCAAATACTTGAAAATAAATCCAAATAATGTTACGATTAGTACATTGTTGTGGGAGATAGTTTGGGCTTTCGGGCTTGCATAAAACGGATGGGAAGTGCGGTGTGTCTGTTTGGCTGAGCGAGGAGTAAAAAAAACAGTAGGAATGTATCTTGGCAAGCTGTCTATCGAAGGACTGTATGGACGGATTGTTTTGCTGTGCGCCATTGTTCATGGCATTTACCTGGTTATTTTTATACATTCCCGTCTGTATGCACTGTGTATTTTTGAGGGCGTCAACATTGCCGCTTTTTTGCTTCTTTTGTTTGCGGTGCGCAAAAGGGCGTTTACCGTCGTTCTTTTTGTGCTTCATTCTGGGGTGTTTCTTACCTTTGCTGTTGGTACGCTTGCCTTTGGCTGGACCAGTGGCTTTGAGTTTGTGTTATTGTGCCTGCTGCTGCTGGAACGTCACCTTATGTACCGCAATAAAATCACCCCGAGTATTATGCGAGGGGCAGAGGTTTTTTTGCTGTTTATCGTGGGTCTGTTTGTAATGAACTATGCGCCGCCGTTTTCTGAACTTTTAGCGGCGTGGCAGCGAAACCTGCTGTTTGTTACTAACCTTGCCGTGCTTGTTGCGGGCGTTCGGGGAAACGCGGTCGTTGATGAGGAGAATGGCGATGTTGCGGTTATGGTTTTGCAGGAAAAGGCAAGCTACCTTCAGCACCTTGCCGATACCGACTCCCTTACCAACCTGCCCAATCGCCGCAGTATGCTGCAACTGCTGGAAGCATCGCTGAAGCAGAGTCAGCAGACGGGAGAGCCGTTGTGTGTGGTTATGTGCGACATCGACGATTTTAAGTATATTAACGATACCTATGGGCATGCAAGCGGCGATTTTGCGCTGAAAATGATTGCAGAGACCATTACCGAATACCTCGGTGATGACGATATCGTGTGTCGATGGGGAGGGGAAGAGTTTTTGGTATTACTTGAAAACACAAGCCTTGCTCATGCAAAAGAGATTGTAAACGGGCTGCGCCGAGCGGTGGAAACCACGCCGTTTGTGTACTGTGGACGCATCCTTGCCATCACCATGACGATGGGCATTACCCAAAGCTGGGAGGGTGCCACGGTGACGGAACTCGTTGAACAGGCAGATATGCTGATGTATGCGGGTAAGCGCAGGGGGAAAAACTGTGTGGTGCCCAGTCGATAACAATTATTCTGGTATGATAACAATTCATGTTAAGTCACTGGTAGATGAAAACGCAGCGGAAAGGGATGTGCTACAGATATGGAACAAGCGCTGATTGAATTTCTTATTCGCGCCAAACGCGCTACCTATGCGGGAGAGGGTGCACCATCCGCGCCTTCACGTCCCGCTTCACACGACCTTACGTATTGCGAAGGGAATCTGAGCTATATAGACACGTATATTGGCACTAGGTGCTTTGCGGGGGAAGAGGCGTTGTGGCGGGACGGTGTACCGATATGGGCTATGAACTATTCGGGCAGGGTAATAGGTGACGGCTTTTCTGGCGATTTTTTAAAGGAATGCCTGCTTCTTGTGCCGCCTAATATGCCGTTTCGCGGTCCGCCCACTCACTGCAGCGGCGGTTACGAATACCGCTGTGAAGTGCAGGGCAGCACCGACTGGTTTGTCGGCCAAGAAACGATTGCAAAGGACGCGGTTGTTGTTTACGAATGCCTATTTCATGGAGGGCATATCCTTTGAGTAAGACTATTCAGGTGACACACGTCTTTGAGCCTGTCTATGACCTGAGCTCCCGTGTGCTGCTGCTCGGCACTATGCCGTCGCCACTCTCGCGCGAAAACGGCTTTTATTATTCGCACCCCCAAAATCGGTTTTGGAGGGTAATCGCCACACTGCTTGGGGAGAAAACCCCGCAAACGCCCGAGCAAAAGAAGTCCCTGATTCTTTCTCGCCACATCGCACTGTGGGATGTGCTTGCATCCTGTGACATTGTAGGAGCAAGCGACTCTAGTATTAAAAACCCAAAGACCAACGACCTGCGCAGCATACTTCACAACGCGCCGATTCGGGCGGTCTTTTTCACGGGCAAAAAGGCGGAGCAGCTTTATATCCGCTTGTGTGAGCCAATAAAGGGAATCCCGGTTGCCTGCCTGCCATCAACCAGCCCCGCAAACCGCCGCTATTCGGACGAAGCGCTGTTACAGCACTACGCGGCAATCTTGCCCTATCTGTACTAAACTCCAAATACTTGCAAACCAAAGTGATAACCGTTTACAAGAAGAGAAGGGAGAAAACATGATGCCTAAGCCGTTTACGCTTCCAAAAGACCTTCTGCTTGGTTGTGCCACCGCCGCTACTCAGATTGAGGGTGGAGACACCAGCCACAACTGGTATGATTGGTGTGAAAGGGGTCACATTAAGGACGGCACCAGCTGCCTGCGCGCAGATGACCATTATCGTCTTTATCAAGAGGACATCGCACTAATGAAGGAGATGGGGCTAGAGGTTTACCGCATGGGCATCGAGTTTTCGCGCATTATGCCCGAGCCGAACCGATTTGATCTGGATGAGATAGAGCACTACAAAAACGAGCTGCGGCTGCTACGTGATAACGGCATCCGCGTTTTGGTGACGCTGCACCATTTCTCTAACCCCATGTGGTTTGAGAAGATGGGCGGGTTTGCCCATAAGGACTGTGTCGGTATCTTTACACGGTATGTGCGGTTTGTTGTAGAGCAGCTCGGCGATCTGTGCTGCGAGTATGTCACCATCAACGAGCCGAATGTATATGCCGTAAACGGGTATCTGTTTGGCGAGTGGCCCCCGGGCGAAACAAGCCTGAGTAAGACGCTTAAGATTATGAAAAATATGGCGCGGGCACACATCGCGGCATACGAGGTCATCCACTCGGTTCGAAAGGCATCCGGATTTGCGGGAAAAACCATGGTGGGATTTGCGAATAACTTTCGCGTTTTTGTACCGGCGCGAAGCGGTAACCTGATAGACCGATTTGCTGCAAGGCTGTTTGACCGCGCGTTTCAAGCGGCAGTTACCGACGCGATGGTGTGGGGAAAATGGTCGTTTCCGCTTGGACTGTTTGGGCGAAAAAAGGGCATCTACTGCGACTATTTCGGCATCAACTACTATACCCGCAGTGCGACGCGCGGCTTTCGTGACACCACGCTTGCCGATGTTCCGGTAAACGACCTTGGGTGGGAGCTGTACCCCGAAGGGCTGGGTATTCTGTGCAATCGCTTTTATACCCGCTACTCGCTGCCTGTTTGGGTGACCGAAAACGGCACCTGCGATGGCAAGGATCGCTTTCGCACCCGTTATATCTACGACCACCTAAAGGTGCTCAGCGAGACCAATGCACCGGTAGAACGGTATTATCATTGGACACTGATGGATAACTTTGAATGGGCAGAGGGAGAAAGCGCACGGTTTGGGCTTGTACAGGTGGATTACGAAACGCAAAAACGCACCATCCGCCAGAGCGGGCGATTCTATTCCGCAGTCATTCGCAACAAAGCGGTTACCGAAAAGATGTGCGGTGAGTTTTTGCCCGAGGCGGTAGCTGTGGCGGGCAAAGGCACTACAAATTAGCATAGCTGACGGACACGATTACGATATTAAAGGCAACGGCATGGAGGAAGAGGAAATGGCAAAGGCCGGTCTTGTTTTGGAGGGCGGCGGCATGCGCGGCGTGTACACGGCGGGCGTGCTGGATTATTTTGATGAGAAGGGTCTGTTTTTCCGGTTTATCGTAGGAACCTCGGCGGGGGCGTGCAACGCAATATCGTATGTCTCGCACCAGCGGGGCAGAAGCTTTGAGACAAACTTTCGGTTCTGCCGCGACAAGCGGTATCTAAACCCCTTTAACGTACTCCGCCGCAAAGGGGTGTTCGGAATGGACTTTATGTTCCACGACATACCCGAAACCCTGCTACCGCTCGATTATGATACCTATGCGGAGGAGAACTGCGATAGCCACGCGGTGGTGACCTGCCTTGAATCTGGGCAGGCGGAATACCCCGTTGTGCGGGATATGCGCACCGATTCCGTGTATGTGCGGGCATCTAGCTCGCTGCCGCTTTTTGCCGAAACGGTGGAGTACGGCGGCAAACACTACCTTGACGGCGGTGTTGCCGACTCTATTCCCGTTCGGTTCTCGATGCAAAGCGGCAACGACCTACATATTATCGTGCTCACCCGACCACAAGGGTACCAAAAGAAGGCGAGCAGCCTAACCCGTCTGTGCGGGCGCAGATATTGGGATTACCCGCGGTTTGTGGAGGCGTTTTGCAACCGCCATATCAATTATAATCAAAGTGTGGTGTGTTCGGAACAGCTCGAGCGGCAGGGCAGAGCGGTCATCATTAGACCTAGCTACCTTGCAATCGACAAATTTGAGCACAACCCAGAACGCCTGCGTACCCTGTACCTTCAGGGGTACCATGATGCGGAGAAGGCGTATCGTAAGGTATTGGCTCTGGTGGAGGACTGTGAAAATGTTCAAACCAACCGAATCCCGCAACAGATAACCCCAGACTATACCCACCGAAGATAGATGGCGAACAACTGGCTCTGTATGGACTACATCATGCAGGCATCCAATACTTTTTAATCGAGTGGAATAATAAATCGGCAAAAAGAGGACATCTTTATAAAGCCTACCTCGTTGGCAAACAGCTGCGAGTTAGACTTTACAAAGATGTTTTTTCTATGCGTTTGATTGCGGTTACGTTAAATAGTCGCATTGAAAATTGATAAAAGAAGGGTTGACAAACAGTGAGGCGGGGGATATAATAATGATAACAGTTATCGATATTATTTAAAGGAGGACTTCAAATGTCAACTTATCTGAATAATTTAAACACCTTTTTGGCAGATCAGGCTGTCCTGTACATGAAACTGCACAACCTGCATTGGTATATCAAAGGCAGCGGCTTTTTTACGCTGCACGGCGAGTTTGAAAAGCTATACGACGCAACCGCCGAGGTAATGGACGAGGTTGCAGAGCGCCTGCTGATGCTTGGGGCTGCGCCTCATGCAACACTAAGCGATGTACTTTCCGCAAAGACCCTGAGCGAACGCGACCCGATGCTTGTAGACGCAAAAGAGGCGGTAGAGCTCACGCTTGCCGACTTTGAAAAGTTGTGCGGTGACGCAAAGGCGATTGTGGCGCTCGCATCCGACGCGGGCGACGACGGCACGGCAGACCAATTTACCGGTTATGTGCGCAACTACGAAAAATCCATCTGGATGCTGCGCGCGTATCTGAATTAACAGCACCCCAAAACTATTACGGCCGACAAGCTGATTTTGAAAGGATGGAATGGATATGAGCCTGATTGGAACAAAACTACCTGATTTTAAGGTAAACGCATACCACGGTGGCGAGTTTAAAGAGGTAACGAGGGAATCGGTGCTCGGAAAGTGGAGCGTGTTCTTCTTCTATCCCGCCGACTTTACCTTTGTGTGCCCTACCGAGCTTGGAGACCTTGCCGATACGTACCATGAATTTACGAGCATCGGCGCGGAGGTTTACGCAGTTTCCACCGACAGTCACTTTGTGCATAAGGCATGGGCGGATACCTCCGAAACAATCAGAAAGATTAAGTTCCCCATGCTTGCCGACCCCGCAGGGGTGCTCTCCCGCTTTTTTGATGTGATGGTGGAGCAGGACGGTCAGGCGCTGCGCGGCTCGTTTGTCGTAAACCCCGATGGCGAAATCAAGCTGTTTGAGGTGCACGACATGGGCATAGGCAGAAGTGCCGAGGAGCTTTTGCGCAAGGTGCAGGCGGCGCAGTTTGTCGCAGAACACGGCGATCAGGTCTGCCCCGCCCGCTGGAAGCCTGGCGCCGCGACCCTAAAGCCCGGGCTAGACCTTGTAGGCAAGCTGTAATCTGATACCACCAGTGTTTCATCTAGAATGCTATTGACATGATCGGACTAGTTAATGAAACACGAATGAAATAATGTTTTTTCTAATTCTTCCTCCTAATTTCTTATAACGCCACGGGAGCCTATCGTTTGATAGGCTCCCGTGGCGTTTTGCAGGCAAAACAGAGATTAAGTAGAAGCAATGGCGCAACTTCACTCAAACACAAGAAAACGTTTACAACTATTGATATAATTAAATGAAAACAGAAAATTACCCTTACAAAGCTAAAAGCATTAAGAAATAAAAACAGAAACAAAAAAGGATAAAATATAGAGAATTAGGAGGATTACTGCTTTACAAAAAGACTGGAATCTATTATGATAAACAATAAAGCAACTGTTCTCGACTAGAAAAGTAATCGTTTACATAAATTCATAGCGTTTTGTGCCTAAGTGGTACTATACGCCGGAAAGGAAGGGTCATAATTATGACAAAACAAGAAGCAAAGGATCTCGTAGCGCAGTTGACACTGGAGGAGAAAGCATCCTTGTGCTCGGGCAATGACCTTTGGACAACGAAACCCATAGCGAGCCTTAATCTGCCCAGAATTATGATGACAGACGGTCCTCACGGACTGCGAAAGAAGGCGGAGGACAGCAAAGGGGTGGATCTCAGCGGCAGTGTGCCCGCTACCTGTTTCCCCACTGCCTGCGCCACCGGCGCAAGCTTTGACCGAGCCCTATTGCATGAGATAGGCGAGGCGCTTGGCGAGGAATGCCTGCAGGAGGAGGTGTCGGTTCTGCTGGGACCCGGCATTAACCTCAAACGCTCCCCTCTGTGCGGGCGCAATTTTGAGTATTTCAGTGAAGACCCTTACCTCGCGGGCGAGCTGGCGGCAAGCCATGTTTCGGGTGTGCAGAGCAAAGGCGTGGGTACTTCGCTAAAGCATTTTGCCGTCAACAGTCAGGAGACCCGCCGCTTAACCGTAAACGCGGTTGTGGATGAGAGAGCACTGCGGGAGTTGTACCTTGCGGCGTTCGAGACGGTGGTCAAGCGCGCACAGCCGTGGACGATAATGGGCGCGTACAATCAGATAAACGGATCGTTTGCATCCGAAAACAAGCGTTTGCTTACCACAGTTCTTCGCGATGAGTGGGGGTTTGAAGGGCTTGTAGTTTCGGACTGGGGTGCTTGCAACGACAGGGTGGATGGCGTACGCGCGGGTCTTGACCTAGAGATGCCCGGTCCCGCTCAGTTTAACGACGCCGCAATTGTCAAAGCGGTGCAGGACGGCTTACTGGATGAGTCGGAGCTGGATACCGTGGCAATTCGTAACGTACAGCTAATACAAAAGTGCGTTAACAACCGCAAAGCGGGATTTGCTTATGATGCTGACGCACACCATGCATTGGCGCGCAGGGCGGCGGCACAGTCCGCAGTACTGCTTAAGAACGACGGGAATATTTTACCCCTTACAAACGGAGCGGGTGCGGCGGTCATCGGCGCGTTTGCCCAGACACCCCGCTATCAGGGCGCGGGCTCTAGCTTAATTAACCCCACGCGAATGGATAACCCGGTCGCCGAGCTGGAGAAGGCGGGGCTTTTGGTTACCTATGCCGAGGGGTATGACCACGCAAGCGGCAAGACGAGCGACGAGCTGATTGCCGCTGCCTGCGAGGCGGCAAAGGGTAAGGACGTTGCCATTGTGTACGCGGGGTTACCCGACAGCTACGAAAGCGAGGGCTTTGATCGCGAAACGCTCGATATGCCCGAGGGGCACAATCGCCTGATTGAGGAGGTAGCAAAGGTCAACCCCAACACCGTGGTTGTGCTGATGTGTGGTGCGCCTGTTGTGATGCCGTGGGCTGCGCGGGTAAAAGGGATTCTTCTCGCCTACCTTGGCGGTCAGGCGGTGGGCGGGGCGATTGCCGACCTGCTTTGCGGCAAGGCAAACCCATGCGGAAAGCTTGCGGAGACACTGCCAGGATCGCTCTCCGATACCCCGTGTGCACGTTATTATCCGGGGCAAGCTAAGACGGTGGAATACAGGGAGAGCATCTTTGTGGGGTATCGGTATTACGATGCAGCCGAAGCGGAGGTTGCGTATCCGTTTGGCTATGGGCTCAGCTACACCACGTTCGAATACAGCGATTTAAAGCTGTCCGCCGACCGTTTTGCCAAGGGGGACACAATGACCGCGGAGGTGACCGTGACCAACACCGGAGCACGCGACGGCGCAGAGATTGTGCAGCTGTATATCGGCAAAGAGCAGTCTGCCGTCTATCGCGCACCCAAAGAGCTGCGCGGCGTAGAGAAGGTTTTTCTAAAGTCAGGGCAGAGCAAGACCGTCCGCTTTGCGCTTTGTGACCGCAGCTTCTCGTACTACAACACCAAAGCGGCGGACTGGGCGATGGAGGGCGGAGCCTATACCGTGCAGATTGGCGCTTCCAGCAGAGATATCCGTCTGACGGCAAACCTTGAGGTACAAGGCGATGGCAAAGAGGGGCTTTTGGCTGACGCATATCAAACGTTACCCTCTTACTTTGCGCCGTCAAAGGGCGGCTTTTTGGCAGGCGATGCCGAGTTTGAAACACTATATGGTGCACCCGTTCCGTTGGGCACAAGGCAGCCGGGAGAGCCGTATACTATGAACTCCATAGTGGAGGAGCTGACCGATACCCCCGCGGGAAGAGACCTGTATGACCGCCTGAAGGATCAGTTTATGAAAACCTTTGAGGGGGTTGAGATTGACCTGATGACAATGGCAAACTTCTATCAGTTCCCGCTGCGCTCTATTCATATGATGACCGGCGAAGACTTTGGGCGCGATAAGATGAAGCACGAAATAGAGCTGCTCAACGCACAGCTAAAGTAATTTGCTTTATAAACCACACAACCGAACGCTCCGCTTGTTTTAAGCGGGGCGTTCGGCTGTGTTAACTGTATTCATTGCCGGCTGTAGTGTCAGAACAACGCCACAGCGGGCATTTTTTTATGACCGAATAAACGCGCTGAGCTCCTGATTGAATTTTTCAAGCTGATCGTAAAACAGAAAATGACCGCACGATTCAAATGGTACCAGCCTTGCATTGGGGATTGATTCCTTTTGCGCGGTCGCCAGAGGAAATAAGCAGACCTGATCGTTAAGACCATGCAGGATTAGGGTGGGAACGCGAATCTTTTTTAGGTCGGAGAACAGCTCCTCTTCTCCCAGCCAGGTGTTGGCGACAGCGGCGGTTGCCCAACTGGCCGCCTGCAGCCCAAGATCAAAAATCCAGTTTGATATCCCTTCACTCACCGGGTTGTAAAAGATCATACTGCCAAAGTCTTTTAGCATTTTTGGGCGGTCTTTGTAAACGCCTTCGATAATATTCAGCACGGCCTGCCTTTTTAGCCCGTACGGAAAGTATGGGCGCTCAATCAGGCTCGGAGCGGCAGCGGCGCACAGAGCGAGCTTTGCTACACTGTAGCCGTTGTGCCTTGCCATGTAACGAACACAGATGGCACCTCCCGTTGAATGCCCCGCAAGTGTAATGTTATGTAGATTCATTGTGCTTATCACGCGTCTTAAATCGTCGGAAAGACGGTTATAGTCATACCCTGTCCAAGGTCTGTCAGACTGCCCAAACCCCCGATAATCGATGCCGACACATCGAATTCCCATCTGCGGCAGAACGTTGTACTGATATTCAAACAGGTTGTGATTGCCCGGCCAACCATGCACAAAAAGGATTGTTTTACTGCCCGTAGGGTTTATATCTTCAACATACATCTTGACATTTGCCTCTACCTGTACGTAAAACCCCATACCAATACCCCTTTCTTGGAACCATTCCTTTTATTATATTCATGCAGGCTATTTATATGTTGATTACATCCCAAACCGTACAAACAGATCTCACAAGAAAGTATCCGCTCAGTCGACAAACAGCGTCTTCGAACCTAGACAATCAAAAAATGGGATATTTGAAAAATCATGTTTGATAATGAAAATTATTATTGAATTAATTTTCTAAATATAATATAATCTACTACACCAATAGTTTTAATTATATTGCTACTCGGCAACCGTCGTACAATAAGTATTTGATTATCTTTTGCAAGCATTGCATTAACTAACATTTGAGAGTCGAGGAAGTTGACATGAAACGTTTTGTCGCAGTAATAATTACGCTATCTCTACTGATTGGCTGTGTTTACGGCGTGACCTATCAGTTGTTTGCGCAGGATGCGCAGGGCGGACTGCCGCCTCTGGATTGGACGCAGCAGGAGCCCGACGGCAGTTCGGATATAGTCACGGAGGATAGCGGCTCATCGTCAGTGCCACCTACGGATGAGCAATCAAGCGAACCTGCATCCGAGGATGGCAAGTCGAGTGAGTCTGCCCCCAAAGATTCTTCCGGCGAAAGCGGCGAAGAGGAACAGCTCGACTCCCCTTTGCTTTTGCAAGAACCCGTCTTCCAGCCGATGGACGCAAGCGGCTCGGGGCTTGCAGTGCAGCAGAACGTCAGCCTTAACCCAGAGGCGGCTTCTGCCACCACCGGCACCAATGTGGATGTCAACCTTCAGGTGTCTGCCGCAATCAACCACTTTTACAATGTAACACTTGAATATGAGATACCCGCCGCCATGGATTTTGTCTCCATTGACTCATCCGCGAGTATTAAGACGATAACCTACTATAATGCGTCCGACGTAGAGCTGGGTGGACCAAGCAGTGCGGTCAAGCGGATGGTACTAACGCTTGAGAGCAAAAACCCTTCCACACGGCCGGATGGCGAGTTCAGCGCGGGCTCGAGTGTGGATATCTCTATCAATCTGCGCTTTCCCACCCCCAGCCGCCTGCCTAACGGCACACAGGTAACGCTTTATGCCGCGCAGCTGTCGGGTAATATAGGCGATGCGGGAGGGGAAGCGGTGCAGGCAGAAAGCGGTCGCCCCGTCATCGAGTACGCCCTTGCAAAATCATGGCGTCTTGAAAAGACGGGTCCCGCCAGCATCACTATCTCTAACAACTCCGCGCAAACCAGTATAGATGCGACCTATACCATTCGGTTATACGGCGGCAACATCCCGCTTAAAAACGTGAGGATAGAAGACACCTTGCCCGCAAATGCGACATTCGTCTCATCTACCGCATCGGTTGCAGCAGATGTGTCTGTTCCGGGCAAGCTTTCATGGAATTTCGAGGATGTGCCTACTACAAATGTTTCGTTTACCGTTCGGCTGCGCTACGCCATATCCCGCAGTGGTTCTGTGGGTGTAGAGGCGGGGGACACCGCCATAAACGCCATAGCGGTAACGGGTAACCCCGTACTGATGCAGGAAGACGGGGAATATGTCGAATATACCGACGCACAGGGCGATCCGTTTATCAACAAGACCGCCCAGTGCTCCACGCAGTTTGTGCAGTCCACCGCCAGATGGAAGGTGGACATCACAGGTCCTACCACCGTCACTCTGTCGCAGAACCCTACCCTTACGCAGGTTATCGCAGGCAACTACACCGCGACCATCTCGGGCGGCGACGTACCGCTTGCAAACGGTGTGATGGTCGTAACCCTGCCGGATGATGCCGAGGTGGTTGATGGAGACTACAACGGCGGCGTGTGGAATTCTGCCAACCGTACCGTGACCTGGAGCGAAATTGCCCTTGTCGACGGAGCGAGCTATTCCAAAACGCTCTCGTTGCGCTACCCAATCAAATACGGGGTATCCGGCTCGGCCGCGGACGGCGTGTGGGACGGCAGCGAGCGTGACCATACCGTGAGCGCCACCGCCACAGACCCCGACGATGAGGATGTCCCGATTGAGTTTGTACCGTCCTCCGACAACCAGCTTACGCGGTTTGTACTGTCCACAAACAGGTGGACTGTATCCAAGATGGTGTCGGGTACCCCCGTAGCCATCAAACATGAAGACGAGGACGAGGGTAAGAGCAACGGTAACGATTATGTAGAGGTCTCCTACAACCTTTCCCTGACGGGCACGGCATATACCATTCCGCTCAAGAATGTCGTCATCGTAGACACATTGCCCCAATATGCGGAGTATCAAAGCGATACGTCCGGCATTACCCCTGTACAAGCCACCGAAAATGATGTAACAACGCTTACGTGGAGCTTTGCGGATATTACCGCATCCAAAAGCTTTACCGTCACCGTGCGCTACCCCATCGACCGTGCAGAGGGTACGGGCTATATTCCGGGCAACACTGTGGTAAACCACTTAAAGGTTACTGCTGACAAAATTAACAGTGACGGCAGCGCAGATGGTGCTTATGCGTTTAGCGGCGGCGGCGAGGTCACCCATTCCTATAAGTTTGTGCCTGCCGCTGTGGCAAACCCAACTACCTCTATTAATGTCAGACGGGAATCGAGCGGGGTTTACCCCAAGAATGCCACAACCAAGCTGCTCACCGACAAACACCATGATGTCGGCGACACGCTTACCTATCAGGTTAACGTGACAAACCCCGGGGTGGAGCATCTGATTACCCCTGTTATCACAGTGGAAAATCTGCCGTCTATCACCGATTACAGCACACTTGTTCTGGGACGCAACACTTCCCACTCAATCGCTTACGAGCTTTTTTTCACCACCAATGGTACGGACTGGACAGAATATACTGCGCTCGGCGCATTAAGTACGGGTACGAGCGGGAGTATTGACCTTGCGGCGGCGGGGCTTTCTGGTATACGTGGCATTCGGTTTGCGTTTACTCAAAACCTACCCGCAGGCTTTACCTTCACCCAGCCTGTCACACTGACGGGAACGGTAAACGGGGATGCACAGAACGAAACCAACTACTTTGCCGATGTAAAGATGGATTATAAATACCGTGAGTTCGAGACCCAATCACTCGCCCAGCGTTCCGACCGTGTGGGTATTCGGATACTGTGGGACCGCGCGTGGATATCCACGCTGACCAAGACAAGGCTGACTGTTCCTTCCGGCGGAGGCTTTCAGACCAACAGTGAGGTCACCTATCGGGTAACCGTAACAAACCATGTCGACCTCGGTACTCGCAACCTGCTAAACCCCGTTTTGGTGGACGTGTTGCCGGAAGGGTTTATCTACGGCGAGATTACCGCATATTCCTCATCGCTTGCCGCTGCGGGGCTAGCGCAGCCCGAAACGACGCTGCGCAAAGACTATCCGACGCAGGGGCAGACCACCGTTTATTGGAGCTGGGATGAGGGCAGCGTCCTTAAGATGGGGGAGACGGTCACGCTGGAGTATAAGGCGAGAATTGAGTCGCATACTGGCGTGGGTACCCATTACAACTATTTATATCTGTACGCGGGTGACGAGTTCCGTTACACCACACCGGCGCTAAGCATGGTTGAGGATACGGATTCGCTTGCGCCGGAAGAAACCTTTGGGTTGCTGCGTGCCGAGCCCTGCGCCACCGTTGTTCGAGAAACGGCTGTTTCACAATCGGTGTTGTGGGTAAAGGGGGAGCTGGACGAAGCGTATTCTAACCGACCGGCTGTCGGACAAACGGTGCCCGGCGGTATCGCCGATTATCTGTTGGAGGTCAGAAACGCAAGCAACGTGTATGTGCAAACCATTGAGCTCCTCGACATCTTCCCCTATGGGGGGGACACCAACATTACGATAGGCGGTTCTCGCGGAAGCACTTGGGGACCGTACCTGATTTCTCCCATTCAGGCAGGAGACCTTGAGATTGTAGAGGACGTGTACGGAAACCGCAGTGAAGCTACCCTACAGGTGTACTACAGCACGGCGACAAACCCCATCAGAAAAAGTCAAAGCGGCGCGATGATTGGCACGCAGGAGCCAAACTGGTCTGAGCAGCCGCCCGCCGATATGAGCTCGGTGCGTTCGGTGCGTTTTGTCATCAGTGGTTTTACCGAGAATGGGCAAAACGGAGCTCACGATATGCTGCTGAAACCAGGCAGCAAGATTACGCTTTCGTGGAAGATGCGTACCCCCGTAGACACGCCGCCCAACCAGGAGGCATGGAACTCAATCTCACAGATTACGAGATATTTTAACACGGGCGGCAATATGGTCGAGATGCTCCCCGCAGAGCCGCCGCCAGTAGGCATTGAGGTGCAGACAAGCACCAAGGGCGAAATCGGCAGCAGGGTGTGGCTGGATGACAATAAAAACGGCATACGCGACGAGGGTGAGCAGGGTGTAAACGGCGTGCCGACGACACTGTATCAGCGCGTAGGCAGTGCATGGCAGGCGGTCGCCACCACGATGACCGGAAATACCGCCGATGGCGCGGGCTACTACCTGTTCCCCCACCTTGACCCTGGGCAATACTATGTTGCGTTTAGTCTGACAGGGCTGGGTTACGAGGCGACACTGCCGCTTGTGGGCAACGACCCCACCGTGGATTCCAACGGCAAGATGGTAGCGGGTGTGCTGCGCACCGATACGATTACGCTCGCCGAGGGGCAGAGCGCCCGCACCATAGACCAAGGGGTTAACTCCGCGCGTTTTCTCATTACAAAAACGGCCAACCGCACGTTCTTTACCTACGCGGGTTCAGTTATTGAGTATACCATCACCGTTTTCAACAACGGACCCACCCCGCTTACCGCTGTGACGGTGCGTGATGCGCTGATTGAGCTGGATGAGGAGATAGCCGTTTTGCCCGTAGGGGAAAGCAGAACATTTACCGGTAGTTATACCACCACCCCATCCGACGTGCAGAACAAGCGTGTTGATAATACCGCAACCGCCGATTCTAATGAAACGGACGAAATTACGGCGTCGCGCACGGTGAGCTACCGCAGGCCATCCTCTGGAGGGGAGCCCACCGGAGAAACGGGCAGTGAGCGCCCGTTAATCCCAGAAACCGGAGGGTCACAAATTCCGCTCGGTGATGATGAATTATCTTTGCATAATTTTGACCGCTCAGAACGCGAATGGCAAGCCAAGCTTTCACATCTCTTTCAGCGTCTTTCCACGCTATTTCGTTTTTGAGTGTTCTTTAAGGACTAGGTGCTTGCCCTACAAGAATATAAACAAAGCAAAAGACCGTCGATAAAAATCGACGGTCTTTTTTTGTAACCCCGCTGTATAAAGATAACATACTAAAATGGACATCGCTCAATTTTCAAGCTGGGCTTTGAACAAATTATATTGTAACACTATGCTCATTTTGTCAGTTTAAATAGGATTCTGTGTCCATTTATAATATCATCTTCAATTTGTCCATATTCAGTCCAACCAGTTTTTTTATAAAAAGAAATTCCTCTGTGATTTTTATCAAAGCATTCCAAATGTAGCTCGTGATACCGATTTAGCTTTTCGGGAATTATTTGATTGTAAAAATATTGTGCAGCTCCTGTGCCGTGGTAACAAACATCAATCATAAAACCGTCCATTTGATTTTTGTGCCAAATCATAATTCCGATAATTTTATCATCAAGCAAAAGCAGAGTGGAATGTTTAATTCCTTTTCTTATATCCTCATCGCAATTGCCACTATCTATATACCAGTCAACGATTTGATCCCCAAGGTAAGAACGTGTGTAGTTATCTGCAACAAATCTTGATAATTTCAGCATATTTTCTTCATCTTCCATAGTGGCTGGCCTAATGATGTAACGATCACTCATTTTGTTTTCTCCCTTTCAAAATCCGACCTCTTATTGTGTAAAAAATCTTCATTTACAAGAATATATCAAATAAAAAAGTTAAAGTCATGTATGAGCTAAAAATCTCATACATGACTTTATTTTGGTCGGAGTGGCGGGACTTGAACCCGCGGCCTCTTGGTCCCGAACCAAGCACGCTACCATCTGCGCTACACCCCGATGATGGACATGGGCAGGCTTGTGTCCGCCTAAATGGCGGCACCAAAACATGTTGCTGAATTATTATATGCCATAATAATTTTATTGTCAAGACGCCGCTTGTGTCTTGATTATTTATTGTATAAGCATTTGTTAAAAGGGCATAATCGAACTGGTAAATCTTTCATAATAAAAACTATCCGTACATATACATCTTGTGAGATTCCTCTCGTGCATAAAAAATGCTGATGGACGAGCGGGGTACTCACGTAAAAGATAAAACGGATGGAGTAGTGTAAGGTCGATGAAGAAAATACTTGTAATTCTGATGGGGCTTGTGGTTACGGCGGTGTTTACTGTGTATATCTTAGAGCTTACGCCATACAGCAACACCGTAGCACCCGATTATGAAGAGGACGCAAAGGGCGAAGCAGAGAACGTCGAGATTGTGCTAAACAAGGCAGTGCAGATGCAATCAGACGTATCCCCTCAAATAATAGAAGCAGTCCCCGCTGAAACCCCATCATCCACCCTTGATACGGACGAAATCGACTGGACACTGGTGTGGTCGGATGAATTTGATGACGATGCGCTGAATATGGAGTACTGGAGCAAGGTAACCAGAAAAAACAACTTCAATGGTGAGCTGCAATATTATACGGCGGATAATGCGGACATTGAAAACGGGTATTTGGTGCTAAAGGCGGACAAGCAGGAGCTGGACGGCAAACAGTATACTTCGGCTATGCTGCAAACAAGAGATAAGCTTACCGTATCGCACGGAAGAATTGAAGCCCGCATCCGTCTGCCGGTAGGCAAAGGGGTGTTTCCCGCCTTCTGGATGCTGCCATACAGCGGAAAGACCGAGATTGACATCCTTGAGATGATTGGCAGCGAGCCAAACATCATATACGGCGTGAATCACTATAACCTGGATACATTGCCGGCAAAGACATACGGTCAGATTGTAATCGGCTCTCCAAAGCAGTTTCATGTTTATGCCGTGGAATGGGACAAACAGAGTATCTCGTGGTATGTAGACGACTTCCGCTACCATACCACAACCATCGGGGTACCGGATGAAGAGATGTATCTCATTTTAACTCTTGCTGTGGGCGGCGTATGGCCGGGTGAGCCGGATATTACAACTGTTTTTCCCGCTTTGATGGAGGTTGACTACGTGCGGGTATATGCGGCTCCTTCGCCATAACCCCAATCGTTGCTACATGATTGGTTGTCCTACTATCCATCAGACAACCCTTTTGGGTTGGCTTGCTATGGCTCATTGCTGCAAGGCGTTTATTGATTCCACGCCTTCGTGAAAAAGGAGAAGATGTATGATTGTTATTGAGCTCTTAATCTTTCTTAGCACGGTGCTTCCCATCTTTCACCTGATAAACGCGCTGATATCAAAGCGCAGGGCACCTATGCAACCCCCGCGCGCCGAGAAGCGGTTTTGCATCCTGGTGCCGTGCTACAACGAGGAGGATACCGTTGCCATTTCATTAAGCGGGCTTCAAACGCTGAACTATCAAAACTACGAGGCAATATATATCAACGACGGCTCCACCGACAACACCCTCCAGGTTCTATTTAACCTACTTGATTTGACCAAATGCCAACGTCCCGCGGGATGCCCTGCCGATATCAAAGCCGTGTATCGCTCAAAGACCAACCCGCGTATTCGGGTGGCAGACCGTATCAACGGCGGAAAAAGTGAGGCGCTCAATTCGGGCATCCGCCTTGCAAGATCGCGATATGTTGTTACATTAGATGCCGACAGTGTGCTGGAACGAGACGCACTGTGCCACATGAACCGCGTATTTGAGGACAAGAATCTCGTTGCCGCAGGCGGCTCGATTCACATTATGCAGGCGTACAGCTCCGATTATCAAAACCGAGCGCTCGATCGCCTAAAATCGGCGCTGATCTCTTTGCAGGTGCTCGAATACCTGAAGGGTTTTTACATCTATAAGTTCTCGCTTGCCAAACAGAACGCTACCGCGATTATTTCAGGCGCGTTTGGGGTTTTTCGCAAGGATATCCTGCTTGCAGTCGGCGGCTTTCGCAAAACCTTGGGTGAGGATATTGACATCACCATGCGTATCCAGCAAATAATTCGCGGTACTAGGCAAAGGATACAATACCTGCCCGAGGCACTGTGCTACACCCAATGCCCCGAGGGGATTAAGGACCTGATGAAGCAACGCCTGCGTTGGCAAAAAGGGTTTATAGACTGTGCGCACTACCACCGTAAGTTTTTGCTTACCACCTTTTTTCGGTGCAGCATGAGCTTTCACTTTTTTGTGGAGGCCTTGGTGGTGGGTATCTGCTCCTGCATATTCACTGTGTTTAGCTATCTATTTGCGGGCGCATTGGCGTATTATGATCCCAACGCGTTGATCGTGTTTTTGATCTATTACGTATCTTGCCTTGTGTTTTATATCGTGTATACGTTGGGGGCTATTCTGGTTTCTCGGCGGTACACCCCCTACCCCAAAGGGATACTTCGCAGGGCGATGGTCTTTTTTGTGCTGGATGTCTTTATATTTCGGTATTTTAGCCTTGCAATGTATCTGCTTGGAACCATCCAATACTATTGGAATCAGGGCGGAAACCACAACTGGAACAAGGTGGCGCGAGTCAAACGCGAATTCCTTGCAGTAGATTATAATGGAGGATATCATGGAAAAGCCGTTGGTTAAGCTGTACTCGGTGATGGCGGCAGCCTTGGTGTTTTGCCTGCTTGCTTCGCCAGTGGTTGTAAGAAGAACATTCGGTGCGTCCAGTTCGCTGTTTACCCGTACAACCCTGCTCACCTATCAGGGGTCTGTTCCGGCATCCGAACCGGAGCATCTTGAGCGGGATAAACCCAAAGTTGTTTTTGTGATGGATGACGGCTGGAAGACCCAGTACTCCAGCGGATATACCGTCCTAAAGAGCTACGGGTTTAAAGGCTGTATCTCGGTTATTCCCACAGCGGTAGGTACCCACGGCTATGTCACCTACGACCAGTTGGCAGAGATGTATATGGCGGGATGGGATATGTTAAACCACACCTACAGTCATAAAAATCTGGGGGCGTTAACCGAAAAGGGGCAGACACAAGAGCTTGTTAAGGCAAAGGACTGGCTAATGTCACATCTTTTGGTGCGCGGCGCAGATGTTGCGGTTTTTCCGCAGGGCAGGTTTTCGGACGATACGTATGCGATATTAAAGCGAGAAGGGTTTGTTGCGGCTCGCAGTTTAAAAAGCCTGTGGACTGAGCAGGCAAACCAAACCAAAGAAAACGTTGAGGTTATGAGCCTGCTAAGCGACACACAGCTAAAAATAGTTATTGAGCGCATCGACGAGATTATTGAAAGTAAAGGCACACTGATACTCGTGCTTCATAAAATCGAACCGATTACCGAACACACGCAGATGCAGATTGAAGAACAGATGTTAAAGGATGTAGCCCAGTATCTGTATGAGAAGAAGGAACAGATTCAGGTGGTTACAATGACCGAACTTATAAACAGCACAGGGCAGCGGCAAGCCGCTTAGTACATGCTCAAAAATGCAAATGGGCTGGTTTGCTACGACCCTTTTGCGATTACAACGCAAGGGTTGGAATCGAAACGAGTTTCCGCCCTTGTTTTTACGTATAAAAATATGAAGGGCATGTCCGCTCTGTACAGCTCAGGAATACTTGGCTTTGATAGTACCAGACAATTACACTGTTACAGTAGCAGACAAAAACAACATAGCAATTCCTGTCCCTTTACACCTGTTTTTATATAAAGCATGATAATTAAAACTACTGTTCATGCTAAAAAAATGACGATTCATGTAGTGGATGGCATTATTTTAAGTGTTTCTGCTAAGCTGTAGCTACTACGTACACCATACAATGAAACGTTAATGGAGGAACCAAAAATGAAGAAATTAATCGCCCTAGTCATGTCACTTATTTTGGCACTTAGCCTTGCAGCGTGCGGTTCAAAACCCGATAAGCAGCCGTTGATAGACAGCTTTAATGCCGCCAGCTCATCCTTCGACGAGGTAGCCAATTTAGTGAATGAGTATGCGGACGTTGTGGCACCTGAACTGATCGACGCGCTGAATCAAACGGCAGACATGTTGATAGAGTATAAGAATCTGACAGAAGAAGATTTGACGCAGGAGCAGATTGATATTGCAATGGAGTTTTTAAATACTGTACCTGATTCCATGCAAAAGATTAAGGAGAGCATTGAGCAGGATTTAGCAAATATGGGCAGCACTGAAGTGGACGATTTGGGCGGAGCAGAGGGATAAAAAGTCGGCTTACCTAAACATCGAAAAGCAAATAAAACATACAGAGGGCTGTCCTGTTGCTTATGTAATAGGGCAACCCTCTTAAATTAGAATTCTTTATATGCTGGGAGTATGCCGCCTACTAAAACTGCAATTGCGGTTATTCTTGTTGCGGTGATTGCCTTGTTGAAAAGTTATATCCGACGGGGGAGGGGAATACGCTAACCGCATATCACGAATGTCATGCGTTAGATTAGATACAGCTGTCAAGACGTTTCAATGCGCCCGACACTCTTTCTTTTAAATTTGACAAAGGCCTTGTGCCAAACATGAAAGCAATGCACTGATTCACATCTTCACATCTGAAACAATGAAAATCAGCTTTATTTAAGGAGAAATACCCGATGAAAAAAATACTAAGTTTACTTCTTGCGCTGTGTATGGTATTTACGCTGACAACGAACACGGTATTTGCTACGGAAGACGACGGTGTTTTAAACGTTGCAAGCGACGTAACAGACAGCAGAGCTGATGATGAAAATCAATGCTCTTGCTCAGACCTCTGCACAGAGGACGAAAGGGACCCCGACTGCGCGGTATGCGGCGCAGAGGGAGCGGATTTAAGCTTATGTGAGGGCACAAGCGACACACCTGTGCTGTTAGCACATGACGTGTCCGACAATACCATCAACACGACGCTTGAGTTAAGCGGAGTGGCAAGCGATGTGGACTGTATCGCCCACAGCGGGCACACCCATGACGACAATCACCCCTGTTGGGCATGGTATACAAACGGCGTGGTGTTGGAGGGCAAAAGCTACACAGGTAATGTACTAGTGCTGGACGGTGTGGACATCACCTGCGCCAACGACTCTGTGGGCATTGCTCTGCCCGAAGATACCACAATTGTAACGATTGCGGGCAGTGTTAACACCGTCACTGCGGCGAAAAATGAGAGTGGCGATAGTTGTGGCATTTATGGTGCGGGCAAGCTGACCTTTGATGGTGAAGGAACACTAAACGTCACGGGCGGTGAGGCAACCGGCGGAGCCAGCTACGGCATCTATGCCGTGGGCGGTGTGCAAATTGTGGGCGGTACCGTTAACGCTACAGGTGCCACCTCTAGCGGCTCTGGAGGAGACGATACCTATACCGTAAGCTTTGATTCCAGGGGGGGAACAGCCATTCCTGCCGCCGTGGTTGTACGGGGCGGCACACTGACCGACCTGCCCGTACCGGGAAAGAGCTCCAGTGTTTTTACCGGCTGGTATCAGGGTGATACACCCGTGGGAACAGATACCGAGTTCTATGCGGATGCGACTCTTGTGGCAAGGTACGAGGTGCTAACCGGAAACGAGCTTCAATACACCGACACCACCTTTACCCATACAGAGGCGGAGCCAAGCCTGAGCTTCACCGTTAACGCCGCTGGGAAAACCGCGGAACAGGTTAAGAATGCGTTGACCCTTGAGGTGCTGGACAATTCCGGTGACATCACCCTTGCCGTTACGGGTTCAGGCAGCACCTTCACCGTACGGGCAACGGATGGATTTACTCCGGGCGGTGCATATCGCCTGACGTTGGGCAGCGGTATGACCTTTGACGGAGTGGATGCGCTTGTTCGCAGCTGCGAGTTTATCATCATACATGCCGAAGTTTTTGAAATAGAGTTCAACGAGAATCTCAATTACATTCAGATGGACAACCTCACCAACATTACGCAAAATGGAATATCCGTGCAGGAGCTAAATAGTTCGCTGTTTCAGATGACGACGGATGGCGGAGAGCAGATTACCAAGGATGCCGGCACATTCAAGCTCACCTCCGGCACACTGGACGTGGGTGATGTGGTATGTCTGCACAGTGGCGAAAGACCAGAAGCCGGCGACGACGCGGGCTTTATGGACGACAGCATCGCCTATGTAAAGGTCACTGATGTAAATGACGGTGTATACACCTATGTCAGTGCCGAGCCGGAAGAAGTGTTGCTGATGCCCGATGTATTGCCCGTCAGCAATACTGCGGACACCGACAAAAATCCAAACAACGCTTCCATCACGGTACCAAAAGCTACGTTTGACTATTCGGACACGAAATACGCCGAAGCCGGTCTGAACGCCGCTACCACTGTGGATAAGGGCGACTTCATTTCCTTCTACTCAGGTACATACGGCGAGAGCGCAACGATAATTGACTATGGACGGGTAACCTCTGTGCAACTTGTCGCGGGGTTTTACATCGTTGCCTATGAAGATGCCACACTGCAGGACATTCAAAATGCGCTGAACTATTATTCCGAGAACGACATTGATGCGGATAAGCTGATTGAAAATGTGGATGTGGAAGCGCTGGAACAGGATATCGAGCGTCAGGCCATAGACAGCGGGTTTGCCCAGGCAGCTGCCTCCTATCTGGCTGCCGCTGCCACTGAGACGGATGGTTTTGGTGATGCGATTAAGGGTTTTGACGCAGACTCTCTGCGTGTCACGCTGGAGGACGGTAATCGGGTTTCGCTTTCTCAGATGCAAGCCATGGGAAAATCAGCAAAGCCGATTTTGACTAATCTTAAGGTAGAATCAGATATTACCACAAACGGCAACCACTTTGGAAAGGGCAGCCTCCAGTGCGCCCTTGACGTTAGCTTCACCCTCACGATGCTTGACGATGAAAATTCGGGCATTGACCTTACCGTCAGTGCCACCTTTGTGGAGGAGCTGAAAATGGGGGTTAGTGCCTCCGGTGATACGATCTGGAAATGGAAGTGGATATTCCCCTATATTGCCGACTACCAGTTCAACGCAAATCTGGACGTATATAACTACACCTATATCAAGCTAAACGCTCAGGTCACAACCAAGGATGGGTATGGGATTGCAGATATCTCGGACGCGATGCAAAGCATCCTTGAAATGACCGACGGCGACGATGTTAAAAGCGGCGTTTCTAAGCTGTTTGAGCTGTACACTGATATGATGGATGCCGAAAGTGATTGGGTGGAGATCTTTGAAAAGGAGATCTCAAAAACGGATATGAGATTGCTTCTGGGCATTATCAATATCCGCATTACCACGAGTTTTGTGGTGTCGGTGGATATGAATGCTGCCCTTGGTATGGAGTTTGAGTATATCAGCGGCGACCGCTATTGCTTCTGGCTAAGGATAAAAGATAAGGACGCAGGCAGTGAAACCATCCGGCTTATTGACCAAAAGAGTACCTTTCAGTTTTATGTGATGGGTACCATCGGTGTGCGGGCCGGTGTAAATATTGAGATTGCCGTGGGGCTGTTCTCGGTGGATATGGCTAGCGTAGGGCTGGGTGCGGAAACCGGGGCATATGTGCGCTTGTACGGCTATTTCTTCTATACGACCAGCTCACTCAACGGCGTGGTCACCTCCTCAAATACGGCAGGGGCTCTGTATATGGAGATAGGGGTCTACCTTGACCTGACCTTTAAGGCGCAGGTACTGGGCGGGAAGTTCCAGTACAGCCCCTCACTGTTTTATAAGGAATGGCCTATCCTCAAAGCGGGCAAGCAGAAGAATGTTTATGACTTTACAGCCGCCGACGGACTGACGGATGTGAACCTTAAAAATAATCAGAAAACCGTTACTCTTCCGACCGGCTATTATGATTTGCTGTATCTCGACCTAAAGGAGGGTGGCGGCTCCACAATTCAGGTGGCAGCCGACATGTTGGAGATTACCTCCACCAATCCCGCTGTCGTTGTCAGTGGTGGTAATCTCACGGTTACGCCGCCCGATGGCGCGCGCTATGTGAACGCCACCGTCACCGTACGCTATAAAAACGCGCAGTTTGCGTTTACCTCGCTACCCATCACCCGAACACTCAACGTCCATTGGGACAATCTCGAGAACCCCTACCACATCACCTTTGCAGGGGGCGGCATCCCGACCATTACCGCCGACTACGAAGCGCCTATCACCGCTCCGGCGAACCCGACCAGAGTGGGCTATGGCTTTGGCGGCTGGTACACGGACGCGGCTTGCACGAGCGCCTACACGATACCAACAACCATGCCGGGCGAAAATGTCACCCTGTATGCCAAGTGGATACCGCAGCAGGTTTCTTACACGGTGGAGCATTATCAGCAGGCGCTCAAGGGTGGTAACCCTGTACTGGTCGAAACCGAAACCCCTATGGCACTAACCGATGCACAAGCGACACCGGCACCCAAAAGCTACCCGGGCTTCACGGCGCCCGCCGCGCAGACGGTCACCATAAACGGCGACGGTTCTACGGTGGTCAGGTACATCTATGCCCGTAACAGCTATACCCTTACCTTTAAGCCGGGTTACGGCAGTTTGCCGGATATCGTGCGTACGGTGCCATTCGGGGGTGAGATCATCCCGCCGTCAATGGCGCGAGAGGGCTATACGTTTGACGGCTGGAACCAGGTGCCGGCAACTACGATGCCGGCGAGCAATGTGACCTACACTGCGAAATGGATAATCAATACCTACAACGTCGAGTATACAGTGGACGGCGCGAAGGTGGTCGGGCAGTCGAAGGATTATAACTACGGCAGCCCACTTTACCAGCCTATTCCCCCAACAGGATATGACTTTTTTGGCTGGTACATCGACGCCGCTTGCACAATCCCGTTTGCACAAACCACCGTGCCCGCGCGGGATATTAAGCTGTTTGGCAGAATCGCAGTGGTCTACAAGGTGGAACACTATAAAGAGAATTTGACCAGCGGCACCTATACCATGGTTGACACCGATACCCTTAACGGGAAAGCGGGTGCCATGGTGACGGGGTTGCCCAAGGCTTACCTGGGCTTTACTTACAACAGCAGCATCCCCGGAACAATTGCTTCGGGGAAAATATCGGATGACAGCACCTTGGTGCTCAAGCTGTATTACAAGCGCAACAGCTATACCGTTACCTTTAACGGTAACGGCAGCGACGGTGGCGAAATGCAGAGCCAGACCTTCCGATATGGAGAAAACAAAAAGCTGACTGCCAACAGATTCACGAGAACCGACTATATCTTTGCCGGCTGGAACCGTTCGGCGACCGGCAGCGGCACAAGCTATAAAAACGAAGCGGAAATTCAGAATTTGACGGCAGCAGACGGTGGAACTATAACCCTCTATGCACAGTGGGTGGACAGCAGCACTGTCGTCGCCTTAATCGGCAGTACACCCTTCCTAAGCATTCAAGAAGCGATTAATGCGGTGAAGAAGGACGAGGTTATTGTGCTGCGCAATGACACACAAGAGAATGTTGTGATTCCCGACACCAATAACCATCCCTTCACCCTTGACCTAAACGACAAAACGCTGGGCGGCGGCAATAATCCAACCATTACGCACAACGGCACCGGCACGCTGACCATCACCGACACGAGCACCGACAAAGGTGGTACAGTTACGAGCACAGTAACCACCCCTAAATTTGGTACAATCATGCTAGTTAATGGCAACCTTGTGGTTGCCGGTGGTACGGTAAGTGTAACCGGAGATAGTGAGACATTTTTAGACGATTATTCTCTGAACTTATTTGCTGCATCCGCGGTTGATTGTGCAACCAACTGCAGTGTGAACGTTACCGGAGGCAAGGTGAGTGCAAATGGAAACAATGCCTATGCAATTTATGGTCACAGCACCGGTGATACAACTGTTTCCGGAGGTGAAGTGAGTGCAACCGGAATCAAGGCGGTGGCACTCAAAGCCTGGGGCTACCGTAAAGTGTACGTTTCCGAAGGTGAAGTGCGTACAAACGGAGAAAATTCAAAGGCAATAACTGGCGCTACCATATACATCTCGGGAGGGACAATAACTGCAAGCGGAAGTGGTGCATACGGAATTGATGGCGGCAATAACGACTTCGTCCTTACCGGCGGCACAGTGATCGGTGACCGTTTTGGAATTTATTCTGGTAATAGTTTTGAAATTCCAAGCGGCTCGTCTACCGTTATTATAAAAAGTCCTGGCAGTGTTAGCAATGTGACGAGTGGACCACCGAAGACAATTGGCGAAGGTATTCAGGTAACGGCAAGCTACTCTGCTACTGGATTGCCGACGACGGAGTATAATAGGGGGTTGACCATAAACTATCGCTACCTGAAGTTTGAGTACATCCCAGACCCCCCAACAGAAACCGGTGCCACAACGGTTGGTTCCAGTACGCAGACAGAGCCGCTATTCACCGCCGGCAATATCGGCAACAGCCGAATGAACGGGCTTTTTACATCCCTTGGCTACAGCAACATCCTCGAGAACCCCGATGATATGAGCGTTGTTACAAAGAAAGCAGAGTCCGTGACCGGATTTGGTATTCATGGAAGCTCCATCACCATCACCGGCGGTACGGTGACAGCAGCGGGTGATCAGGCGATGAGTGCCGCGCCCGATCTCACTGGGTATACAGCTTATACCGCTACCGCCAGCACAAATATTGACGGACAGGATGCCGTCACCTACGACCCGGGGGAATTTGGCACCTATCAGTATATCCACATAGAGCCTGCGCCAAGCTACGGCATCGGTCTCTCCCAAAGCGGCACACATACCTTCCCCAGCATGACCGTGGGCTATGTATCCAACACGCCGCTTACCGTCACAGTAAGCAACACAGGAAATCAGCCTACGGGTGAGTTGACCGTTGTGCTCTCTGGCGATGATGCGGATAGCTTTGCACTTAGCAAAACCAGTATTTCCGATATTCCGTTGTCCGGCAGTGACACCTTTGAGGTTGTGCCGGTCATGGATCTGGATGAGGGGAGCTATACCGCTACGGTAACGGTGAGCGGAGATAACGACATTTCTGCTGGCTTTACCGTGCGCTTTACGGTTGAGGCTGAGGCTGCTGTGACGGTAACCTCGGTGACGATAAAAACCGCACCGACTAAAATTAACTACACCGCAGGGGACGCCCTTGACCTTACCGGTCTTGTCGTGACACTACATAAGAGCGACAGCACCACCGAGGATGTGGTCTTTACAGCCTTTGCGGACAAGGGAATCTCCGTAAGCCCTGCCAACGGCGATTTGCTAGCGGTGACCGATACCAAGGTGACCATTACCCACGCTGCTTCTGGCAATACGTCCGAGCAGGGCATCACCGTGAATGCGGCTCCGGTAACGGTAACCTCGGTGACGATAAGAACCGCGCCGACTAAAATTAACTACACCGCAGGGGAACCCCTAGACCTGACAGGTCTTGTCGTGACATTGCATAAGAGCGACAGCACCACGGAGGATGTGGTCTTTACCGCCTTTGCGGGTAAGGGAATCTCCGTAAGCCCTGCCAATGGCGAGTTGCTGGCGGTGACCGATACCAAGGTGACCATTACCCATACGGCATCCGGCAATACCGCCCAGCAGAGCATCACCGTGAATGCGGCTCCCTCTGTCGTTCGGGTAACGGGTGTCACCTTAAATCCAAAAAATATTACGCTTTACAGTAACACCACACCCAATACGGCGACGGTAACAGCAATTGTTGCACCCATTAACGCTGCAGATAAAAGTGTAGTATGGCAGAGCAGCAACCCAGCCGTCGCTACTGTGGACGCACTCGGTAAGGTGACGGCAGTATCAAATGGAACAGCGACCATCACAGCAACCACTACCGACGGCGGTTTTACCGACTCGTGCACTGTCACGGTGACCACCTATAGAAGCGGCGGCGGCAGTGGCTCGAGTGGAGGTTCGCCCTCCGACTCTGCGCCATCCGTGGGCTTTTCCAGTACCACCAACAACACGAGCATCGGTATTGACGTCAGCGGTATTAACCTGCCCGAGGGCGTAACGCTCGTTTCACCGCACATCTACGGGTTGCCTACCTCCACGACCGGCAGGGCTTGGACGTTGTTGCTTACCAAAGCACCCGCGTCGGTTGGTAGGGGTGGTGTGCTTGGCGGCAAAAGCTACCTTGCGCTATACCAGTTTAAACTGCTGGATGAAAACGGCAAGCAGGTGCACAACATCGGATGGACGACGATTCGCCTGCCGATACCAGAGGGCGCAAACCCCGACAGCTTAAAAGTGCTGTACTACGATGAAAAGACGCGCTCGTTTACCAACATGGGCGCATGGGTTGAGAACGGGTACCTTGTTTTCCGCACCTCGCACTTCAGCTACTACATGGTGACGGGTGTGTCGGAGAATATCCCTGCTATCCCCGAAACGGGCGGCGGGATTCCTAGCGGCACGACCCAGACAGCGTATGTAATACACGCCCTAATTCCGGCTATTGCGAGCAAGCGGCGGCGTGTTATCGCCTAAAGCTGCAACGCCGGACAGAAATGGCGGGGCAGAACAAAAACCACGGACGGGCGGCGAGTCGGGTGACTTGCCGCCCGCTTCGCGACTAAAAACAGACGACTCCCGTTCCAAAGCACGAAGCTTGATGGATGAGTGGAGTGAAACAGGTATTAGCGCATAGATAAAACAAGGGAGGAAACCGATATCGGTTTCCTCCCTCGCTCTTCTTGATTATCGTAAGGAGTGATTATTGTTTATATGGAACGCAGACGCCCGACATACTCTTTTACCGTCTCAGGGTCGATGTTGCCGCCCCAGTCGCCGTTTTCGAAACATCTGCCCACCAAAGCCGCGTCCGCGTGCTTCATACGGCGCACAACGTTCTCGACATCGGTGCCACCGCCAAGTACAACAGGGATGTCGCTCGAAAGCTCCTTGATATCCTGTACCATGCGGTTGTTAAGTTCCTCATCCTTGTGGTAGATCTCAACGGCATTTGCGCCAACGGTCATCGCACCGCGTGCGAGGGTTTGGAGATTTGTTTTGTCGTAGTCGCCAAGGAAGTGATAGCCTGAGATCTCGGCAATCATATCCACGCTTTGCGCTCCGATGTGGTTGCGGTAGTTCATCACCTTCAGCGGGTTTGCTTCCACTATACCAAAGTTCGAGTCGGTAGTGCCTA
>JAEZDF010000039.1 GCA_023429685.1 Bacillota bacterium | reverse complement strand
AGTCCGCAACACGGTTTTGCAGGGAACGGTACACATACGCCGCAAGGTTTTCGATGGGGTAGGATACATCGGCACGGTTATAGATGCGCACAAACACCTCGTGCAGTATGTCCTCCACATCCATATCCGACGCACTGCGAAGCCGACACCTGATGTAGCGCAGCAGGGTATTGTGTTCTTTTTCGTAGTACTGCGTTACGTCCTTGTCGCAATCTTGCTTTTGCATCTCTATCCTCACAGTGTCGGCATTTTACAAGCTTTGAAATATTTGCAGCTAAGGGCTTTTACGAACATGTTCTCGAAGACATTATAAGTTTAGTGGGCATAATAAGCGCTTACATATATTACGACGCATCCGCGCCGTTTTTATTGCATGTTACTATAAAAAGGCGGAAAACCATTTGGTCTTCCGCCTAGATTATACCGATATTTGGTTTACGCTGCAAGGATTTCGTTAGCTGATAAAAGCATCATGGATGGCGGCGACCGCCTTGTCGGAATCCTTTTTATCGATCAGCACAGAGATCTTAATCTCGCTGGTGGAGATCATCTGAATGTTAATGTTGGCGTCCATTAGCGCCTCGAACATCTTTGCGGCAACCCCTGCATGGGTCTGCATGCCCGCGCCCACAACAGAAACCTTGGAGATGTTGTCGTCGCACAGAATATCCTTCGCGTCGACGGTGTCGGCGTAATCTCTCAGTAGCGCAAGTGCCTGCTCTTTATGCGCGCGCGAAACCGTAAAGCTAATGTCCTTTGTGTTGTCGCGCCCGATGGATTGCAGGATGATGTCTACGTTAATCTTGTTCTTACCGAGCAGCGAGAACAGCTTAAACGCAATGCCCGGCTGGTCGGGAACCCCTACCACCGAGATTCTGGCAACGTTATTGTCGCTGGTTACACCCTTAATCAGCATTTTTTCCACTTTGACTGCCTCCTTCACCTGTGTCCCGGGTACCCGCTCCAGACTGGACAGCACCTCGAGGTTTACTGCATATTTCTTCGCCATTTCTACGGAACGGTTGTGCAGCACCTGCGCACCCAACGTTGCAAGCTCAAGCATCTCGTCGTAGGTAATCTCATCTAGCTTTTGCGCATTCTTAACGCGGCGGGGATCGGCGGTATATACGCCGTCTACATCGGTATAGATCTGACAAACCGAGGCGTGCATGGCAGCGGCGATGGCAACGGCAGAGGTATCCGAACCGCCGCGCCCAAGGGTTGTGATGTCGTCGTAGCGGTTAATGCCCTGAAAGCCCGCGACAATAATGATGTTCTTCTTGTTGATTTCATTGGTTAAACGCTCGGTGTCGATGCGCTTGATGCGCGAGTCGCCGTGGGTGGAGTCGGTTAAAAAGCCCGCCTGCCAGCCTGTTAGTGATTTCACGGGGTAGCCAAGCTTTTCAATCGCCATGGCAAGCAGCGAAATGGATATCTGCTCGCCGGTAGAGAGCAGTACGTCCATCTCCCGTTTTGAGGGCTTGTCGTTAATCTCCGCGGCCTTTTCAATCAGGTCGTCGGTGGTGTCTCCCTGCGCGGAAACCACCACAATCACGTCATTGCCCTGCGCATAGGTATCGGTTACGATGCGCGCAACATTAAAGATGCGCTCGGTGTTTTTGACCGAGGTTCCTCCGAATTTCTGTACGATTAGGCTCATCTGCCTGTTTCCTCCCTGCGTTTAATGCTTGTAATCCATGTATGTCAATGCCTATTATGGGGCAATGTGCGTACCACTGTTTATAGCATGTGAGCATTCAAAGGGGTTCATATCGCGGCAGAGACGTGCTCTACACGCGCGCCGTGGTTATCGATGATAAGCGGCAGGATCTGCCACGCCGCTTTGCCCAGTCGGTCAAGTTCAGACCGCGCGGCATTCTCAAATCGGGTGTCCTTGCCGTCTGTAATGGCGAGCAAGGTGGGACCAGCACCGCTGAGGAACACGCAGTACGCGCCCAAAGCGTAGCATAGGTCAAACACCGCATCCGCCCCCTCGATATAGGGCAGGCGAAAGGGTTGGTGCAGACGGTCGCCCACCGCCACACGCAGGTTTTCGTACTTGCCCTCTAACAGTGACGCAGACATCAGCGCCGCCCGTGACAGGTTGTGCACCGCGTCGCGACGCGAGACCGTTTCGGGCAAAACACCGCGGGCAAACTCGGTAGAAAGCTCAAAATCGGGTACAAAGGCGAACAGCTTCAGGGCACCCGCAATCTCCTGCTTGATATAGTATACGCGCCCGTTGTCCATCACGGCGGTCACAAGCCCGCCCAGCAGCGCGGGGGTGGTGTTGTCGGGGTGACCTTCGATGGTGGCCGCAAGATTAACCAGTGCGGTCTCGTTAAGTGGGTTGCCGAGCAGCGCGTTTGCGCCCACAAGCCCGGCGATAATGCAGGCAGACGAGCTGCCCAAGCCCCGCGTCATCGGAATGTTGTTGCGTTGCCGAATTTTTAGCCCGTGCAGCCTTTTGCCGCACACGTCATATACACTTTTTGCGGCGAAGTAGATGAGGTTATCGGCACCCGTCGGCACGTTTACGCCGTCAAGCGACGCAATGTCGATGCGGTCACTCTGCTCCATCACAACCTCGTTATACAGGTTGACGGCAAGACCCAGCGAGTCAAAGCCAGAACCAAGATTTGCACTGGTTGCCGGAACAATAATCTTCATGAAAACGCTTCTTTCAAAATACTATTAATAGTCGAGCATCCGTATGCTTGAAATAAGGGGATACCCTGCGTCGGAAAGCTCCTGCTTTATCTGCGAATGCTCCCGCTCACTGCGCTCGGGCGTTATAAACGCGCATTCTCCCGCCGAGGCATTGCGCGCAAGGGGCGTTACTTCGCCGTACAGCTTACCGGCTGCCGCAAGCGCCGCGCCCTGATCATCCGCCTTCAGGCACAGGTACAATCGTGTGCGGTAGTCTGCGCTGTCCTGCACATAGCTGTCCTCGCCGTCCTCCCAGTACAGGGTGCGGATGGTATCTTTGTGCTTAATCTCGTCAATAATATCGGCGACAACCGCGCTTGCGGTGGGCAGCTTGCCCGCGCCCTTACCGTAGAACACTACATCGCCCGTCGCGTCGCCGCGCACGAGGATGCCGTTGAATACATCGTCCACGCCACCAAGCTGGCTTTCACGGGGCAGCAGGGCAGGGCTGACCATAATCTCAAGCTTGCCGTTTTCAAGCTTTTTGCAGCGTCCAATCAGCTTAATCACGCAGCCCGCGCTCTCGGCGTACGCCACGTCGGCAAGGGTGATTGCCGTAATCCCCTCGGTTTTGACCTGTGCGGGATAGACGTGCTTGCCGTACGCAAGGGAAGCGAGGATGCAGATTTTGCGGCAGGCATCGTGTCCGTCTACATCGGCAGACGGGTCACGCTCGGCGTAGCCCAACGACTGCGCAAGAGAGAGCGCGTCGACAAACGAGGTCTGCTCGCGGATCATCTTGGTTAAGATAAAGTTGGTTGTACCGTTTAGGATGCCCGCAACCTCTTTAATTTCATTGGCGGCAAGGCACTGGTGCATCGGGCGGATGATAGGGATACCGCCGCCCACACTCGCCTCAAACAGGAAGTTTACATTGTTTTCCCGCGCCAGGTGCAAAAGCTCGGCACCCTTTGATGCCACAAGCTCTTTGTTTGACGTTACAACACTTTTGCCATTTACAAGGCTTGCCTTAACAAAATCGTACGCGGGGTTTAGCCCGCCCATAACCTCAACGACAATATCCACCGATTTGTCGTTTAAAATGACGTCAAAGTCCTTAGTGAATCGTTGTTTATATGGAACGTCAAACTCACGCAGGTCGAGGATATGCGCAAGGTGAATTTCCTCCCCCAGCTTCGCCTCCAGCGACTGCTTGTTTTTGAGCAAAACCTCCGCTACGCCCGAACCAACTACGCCGTGACCGAGCAGCGCAATGTTTGCCATATGTCATCGTCCCCTTCAAGTTCATTTGCTATCTATTTTACTGTTTGCTTGGTTGCCTTGTTTGTGCGTTACCCGCCGGCAATCAGTTTTACATCCACAATGCCCTGCACCGATTTCAGATGTGCAAGCAGGTCGCCCAGCTCCATGCGCAATGCATCGCCCCGCGCAGAGACCGATACCAGCGCCACGCCGTCAACGGGAATGTTCTGGTTAATCGTCAGGATATTCACACCTGCGCCGTACAACTCGCCGATTAAGCGGGAGAGTACGCCCGGTTCATCCCGCAACGTTGCGGTCAGGGTAAGCATACTACCTTTTTGGGATGCGCTCTGCGCAAACACGCAGTCCTTGTATTTATAAAAGGCACTGCGCGAAACCCCAGCCATCTGCGCCGCCTGCGACGCGGTCTTGGCACTGCCGTTTGCCAAAAGCGCCTTTGCGCTTACTACCTTTGCAAACACATCAGGCAAAACGTTGGTGTCTACCAGCAGATATCTCGTCATATGCCCTGCAGCCCCCCTTATCGTAAGTGAAAGCAGCATCGCCCCCGCTGTTTATCTAACGGGAGGTACCGTTTCAGTACTCGTATTGAAAACGATTGTTTTCGAATGAAATACACTATACCATGACCCTTACGATTGTTCAATCCAGAATCTTTCTGAAATACGGCTTTAAACGCGGTTTAACCCTCAATTTTTACGATTAGTTCACTGTTGCTTTAAATCGCTTGCAAATTCTTTGTTTTATGGCAATATATATCATTGTTTTGTGCAGGTTGCATTGCTTTTTTGTATGACCTGGCTAAAATGCCCTCGGCTTTATTTCCCTTATAAAAATTTGCGGCTTTCCGTTATAACGAAAAGGCTACTAATAATCTGCTTACGGGAGAATCAGACTTTTATTTTATTGAAGATATAGCTAAAATTCATACATTTAACTTGATTTCGATTTGTTACCACGGTAGTATGAATATAAAGATAAAAAGGACGATGCAGAATATTATCACCATAAAAACACAGAGCAGCGTTTACAGATGCAGAAAACCCCTCTGTAAACGGCGAAAAATCAAACGGTATGCAATGCTGTGATGATTTTGCAAAGAAAGGACAGGACTGCACTATGAATATTGACAAGGTTCAACGACGACGCGCATTTATTATCAACGTCGTTTACTGGGCTGTCATCCTTGCGCTGGTATTCCTTTGCCTAAAATACGTAGCGGTTTGGGTTATGCCGTTTCTAATCGGCTTTTTGATTGCTTACAGTCTAAAACCGATAGTCGAGTTTTTGCATCGACGCTTAAAGGGCAGCCGAAAGGTGTGGGCAATCGTTGTTATCATGCTCGCATACGGCGTTTTGGGCGTGTTGTTGTGGTTGATTGGTGCGCGCATCGTCGTTGGGGTGATGCAGCTGTTTGAGATGCTGCCGAGCGCCTACACCAACAGCTTTGAGCCCGCATTGGTTAAGATTAACGATATGACGGGGGAGTTTTTTTCGGGGTTATCTCCCACCATATCCGATACGTTAGACAGCGTGACAAACGCGCTGAAGGATTTTATCATCAACACCTCCAAATCAGCAGTAACGTGGATTGCGCATGTGTCCACACGGGTACCGTCCTTTTTACTCGCACTTCTTTTTGCCGTTATGTCCTCGGTTTTTATTAGCCTTGATTTTGGGCGTATCCGCGGGTTTATTGTTAAGCAGCTGCCTGCCAAATACATTGGCTGGCTGTATGACGCCAAGAGCTATGTTACCGACACCGTACTAAAGTACATTCGTGCGTATGCGATAATCATGTCCGTTACCTTTGTGGAGCTGTCGATTGGGCTTACCGTTCTGCGGGTGGAAAACTCCATCCTCGTCGCACTGCTTATCGCCTTAGTGGATATTTTCCCCGTGCTTGGCACTGGAGGCATCGTCATTCCGTGGATTATTATAGAGACCATCAAGGGCAACTACAGCCTAGCAATTGGTCTTTTGATTATGTATGTAATCATCACCGTCATTCGCAACATCATCGAGCCGCGTATCGTGGGGCAGAGCTTAGGGCTTAATCCTCTGCTTACGCTGATGAGCATGTATGTCGGGCTTGTAAACTTCGGTTTTCTTGGTATGATTAGCCTGCCCGTGCTCCTGATGGTCGCCATTAACTTTCAGGAAAGCGGCAAGATTCGGTTCTGGAAAAGCTAGCACCGTTTTCGAATCAAATATTGTGCGGGGGAATTTATCCTGCTCTCAAACTGGCTAAGAAGGCGCTTTTACGCAAGTAAAGGCGCCTTCTCACTTTCTGTAATTCGTTAACCACCCCCGTGTGTTTTGGGTGCCGGCAAACAGCTCTGTGAAAAAGAGTGAGTTGTTAACAGTAATTTTTTGACGGATAACCCATATTTACTTGCTTTTATGTCGGAGGTAATATAAAATTGACGTAATATTTTGGCTTTTTAGTTGGACAAGGATTACTGCCGAGGTGTGTATATGGATCGCAAATTCAGGTTGAAAGTGAATATTTTAATCTGTTTGATTATATTGGTGGGGTTTGCCGCAATGGCGCTTACCAGCTATAGTACTTACAGTAAGATCATCGACAACGACATTGTTAACATTTCTAAATTGACATCCACGAATATCTATTCGGATATCCGAAATGAGATTACTAAGCCCATCTTTGTCTCGCTGACGATGGCAAACGACAGCTTTTTGAAAGAATGGTTGCGTCTAGAACGCACGAACAACACGCCTGAGCATCAGGAGCAGCTTCGTCAGTATTTGCTGGGGTTTAAGGGAAAATACGATTACGATTCCGTATTTTTGGTCTCTGACAACACCAAGAATTATTACCATTTCAATGGACTAAACAAGGTCATTAGCGAGTCCGACGACCATGACATATGGTATTACAACTTTGTGGACAGCGGTCTTATTTACGCGCTGGACGTAGACACCGACGAAGTAAACCAACAGCATCTTTCTGTCTTTGTCAACTGCCGTGTCACAGATGAAAGCGGGCAGTTCATGGGCGTTACCGGCGTTGGGTTGCAGATGGATCAGGTACAGAACCTACTAAGAACCTTTGAAGAGGAATACGATCTGGAAGCACTGCTGTTTGGGGCAGACGGAACCGTGCAGGTTGATACAAGCATAGAGGGTATTAGTACCGAGAACGTGTTTGCTTCGCACATCTTGAGTGAGAATAGGCGAAGCATTATTACAAACCACGATACATTGCAGGTGTTCCAATTTCAGGAGCGGTCGTTTCATGGATACTACATCGTGCGGTATGTAGAGGAACTCAACTGGTATCTGCTGGTTAAGAAGGACACGTCGGTACTTGCAAAGTCGATGTACGCGCAAACGGCAAGGGATGCAGTTACCTATGTGTTGGTTGTTCTGTTTGTGCTGATCATTACCAATGGAATCATCAAGAAAAACGACCGATTGTTGCTTCGACTTATGCGCACGGACCAGTTAACCGGGTTGCCCAATCGACGGGGGTTTAATCGAAGTATATTAAAAGCGGTTAGCGAGGTTTCGGAGCTAAGGTCGCTAAACGCCTTCGTGTTTGATATTGACGACTTTAAGAACATAAACGACACCCATGGGCACTTGGCGGGCGACCGTATGCTGCAAACCATTGGTCGAATTGCCTCTGATGTATTCGATCAAGACGGCTCGGTCTGCCGATGGGGCGGGGATGAATTTGCCGGGTATTTCTATGGGGACACACAGACAGTGGAGCAGACGTTGGAACAGTTCTTTGAGGCAGTCAGACAAGACCCGTTTTTCCAAACGTACAAAGCGACGGTCAGCCTTGGCATGACGTGCGCAAACGAGAGCGACAGTGGGGATGCGCTAATAAGCCGTGCCGATCAGGCGCTGTATCAGGCAAAGAGAAGCGGTAAAGACTGCTGGGTTATTACGGGGTGCGATTTGCCCCAGACGGGGAGCATTGATTGACAGCCCTTGTTTCACGGGGAATTTTGCATCAATCGTTTCATGCTGCAAAAACAATCGTTTGCAATTGAACTGCTGCGCTGATTTTGGTATGATAGTAAACAGTACGACAGCTTTTAATATGGGGGCAGGTTGTAAGCCTACGTTAAACAGTACAAAAAGATGTCGGCAAAAAGCCCCTTCTGCGGCGAAGCCGCACTACTATTTTTCATGGCGTTTCGTGCCTTTACGGCGACGGACGCCGGGAAGGCATGGTTACATTTATGCACAACACGACAAATGAATTTCTACTCAGGCACGGCATGCACTACGAAACAATTGATATGAAGAAAGAGACCGAGGCGTTTCTGTCTCAGATGAGAAACGGTCTTTCCGGCTTGCCCTCATCGCTGATGATGATTCCGACCTTTATCACCGTGGCGGACGAGATCCCCTGCGACCGCGAGGTAATAGTCATGGACGCGGGCGGCACAAACTTTCGGGTTGCGGTGATAACGTACGGCAAAGACCGCAGCATGACCATCTCGCACTTTTCAAAACACCCCATGCCGGGCACGCAGGGCTGCATTGGCATTGATGCGTTTTTTGAGAAGATTGTAGATTATATGGAGCCCGTGCTCCAAAACACCAAGGCCGAAACGGTAGGGTTCTGCTTCTCGTTTGCCACTACGATTCTACCCAATAAGGAAGGAAGCC
>JAEZDF010000026.1 GCA_023429685.1 Bacillota bacterium | reverse complement strand
GCTCGTAATACTCAACCGCCTTTTTGGTTAGTCCGCACCGATTGCAGACCTCGTGAATCAACATCGTGATCACTCCTCTCCCCTGTACCATACACCAGCCCCCAAGGGAACAGTCAAGCATTTTATGAAAAAACTGAGGCGGTAAATACCCTGGTTTAGGTACGGGGTATGCCCGCACAAGCAGCATAAACGAGAAGGCTGCAGTTACAGCTATTATACCATATTTGTGATATAATAAAAAACAGGAAGCATTCGGCAATAATTTGTGTGTTTTTGTAAACGAATACAGTATAAGCGTCGTTTTGCGCGGACGCCGGAAAGGATTTATAGCAATATGAAGGAGACGATCTTTACCATACCCATCAGCGAGGTGTTTGAGCCCCGTGACGGATGTCCGTTGTGTCGGATGCACGACACCCTAGAAGAGCGTGCGCTTGAAGCGATTATGGGTGCCGCGATGATGGAGCCGCTTATTCGCATACAGACCAACAAGCTCGGTTTTTGCGCTGCGCATTTTGACGGCATGCTGTCGCGAAAAAACCGCCTGTCTCTCGCACTCATGCTCGAAAGCCACCTGAAATCGGTGCAGCAGATGCTACCTAGCGAGCGGGAGGAAAAGGCGGGCAAGGCGGATGTGCGCAAGATAACCGAGATGCTAGAAAGCTGCTACGTGTGCGAAAAGATTGACGGCTCGATGCAGCAGATGCTGCAAAACCTGTTTGCCCTTTATCGTAAGGAGGAGAGCTTTCGCGCCCTGTATGCTGCGCAGCCCTTTGTGTGCATTCCACACTATACCATGCTTCTTCAAGGGGCGCAAAAGTCGATCCCCAAAAAAGAGCTGCCCGATTTTATGTCGGTAACGGGCGGACTGGTACGCGCGGGGCTTAGCGAGCTTCATGGGGATGTAGACACCTTCTGCCGTATGTTTGATTACCGCAATGCGGGTAAAACCGAGAAATCCCCCCAGGTAAAGGTGGCGGTAGAACGCGCGGTCAAGTTCTTAACGACACACACCCCCAGGTAAAACAGTAAAGGGGGCAAAACTTTGCGTATATAAAAATTGCGTAAAGAAACGGTAAACCGCAGAGAATGCCATCTTTCCAGACTGTACCAACTTCCGCGGTAGAGATAACATAATCAAGTTTTTCCACCGTTATGTATAGGCATGTCACCACGCAATCATGGGCTTTGTACGGAATATCAACAGGGTTTTCCACCTTTTCCACAGAGTTTTCAACACCTGTTATGTCAACTTGGGGTTTACAAGGCGTATAAGGCGTGTGTTATCAACACTTTAAACCGTTTTTTCCACAACGGGGTAGTGTATATTTTCTGTATAACCAAATTTTACTATTTTAATCGACGACAATCGTGTGCAAAGCATGGCTACGCATACGAATAACAAGGGTGTTATCCGACCAAAATAATGCAGAGATCCTGTAAAAATGCTCAGTGCAACGGTAAGAGAATTTACATGGTTATCGCATTACTCAGGAGGGATAACGCATGCTGCGGGGAACCAACAAACGCGCTATCGAGGTCATCAACACCGAAAACGACTATTTTGAACGGATTATATTTATTGTTAAAAACGAAAAGAGAAACACCCCCGAGCCAGAGCTGCGTAGGCAGGCGCATTCCTACATGACGCTAAACGGTCCGCGCATTCGGCGCGCGGTGCTGGTGCGCTCCACTATCCTATCAACGGTGCTCAAAATCCTGGTGATTGCGGCGGCAGGGGCGACGGTTACAGGTGTTTGTTTGATGCTGATGTTTTTGTAGCGCACACAAACCAAAAAATGTACCAGTTTTGTCGTTTAAATTCTTCCTGCGCTATGCTATAATAAAACAAAGTCGGCGGCTGTTTTGTGCCTGCGCCTAAGCCTGTTGTGGTTGGCGCGGCCGCTACATAACGTGCGGGCGTCAGAGCGGCGTCAGAGCCGAACCCTTTATAAAAAATAACAGCCGGCGCCAAGTACGGCAAAACGGAGTAGACAGATGATACAAAGAGAGACCGACAACAACACCGACATTATCGTCGGCAGAAACGCGGTGCTTGAAGCACTGCGCACACAGGACCGAATAGACAGCGTGATGATTGCAAAGGGAGAGCGGCAGGGCAGCATTTCAAAGATTGTGGCTATCTGCCGCGACAAAGGCATCCCGGTCAAGGAGGTCTCGCCAGAGAAGCTGACCCACCTTTCCCAGGGCGAGTCGCATCAGGGGGTAGCAGCCGTCATTGCGGCAATTGTATACGCCGAGCTCTCGGACATCCTTGAACGAGCAAAGGAGCAGGGGGTCACGCCCTTTGTGGTAATAGCCGACGGCATTGAAGACCCACACAACCTCGGTGCGCTCATCCGCACGGCAGAGGCGGCGGGTGCCCACGGCATGATTATTCCCAAGCGACGCAGTGCCTCGGTTACAACGGCGGTATACAAGGCGTCGGCGGGCGCGTGCGCGCATCTGCCGGTGGCACGGGTAGCCAATATCGCGGCAGTCATAGACGAGTTAAAGCAACAGGGTATATGGATTTACGGCGCAGAAATGGGCGGCGCAGGCTGGTGCGAGCAGGATTACGGCGGAGGCGTCGGTCTTGTCGTCGGCTCGGAGGGCGAAGGACTCAGCCGTCTGGTAAAGGATAAGTGTGACTTTATTGTATCGCTGCCGATGTTCGGCATGGTGTCGTCGCTCAACGCCTCGGTGGCAGGCGGCATTGTAATGTACGAAATAGCAAGGCAGCGCAACAGCATAAAAGCAAAATAACTCAAAATGTATGCGAAAAGGCTTCGCAGTGCAGTAAGGGAATAGATGGTTTGACCTTTTGGACACAAAGGGGGTAAGACGTTTTATGTACGACAACGAATACAATCTCGACCAAATTCTGTTTGAGGCGAGAAAGCTAAGAGGTCAGAAACGACCGGACAATGCGCTTAGGCATGACGAGCGACCGGGGCAGGGCTATGCTGGGGTTGGGCCGCACCGCGAAGATTCGATAAGCGACGGGGCACCCTCCTACGAGGGGCGCGACGCACAACCCGTGACTGCGCACAACACGGCACAGTCTGTGCACGGGTCTTACTCGGGTGCCGAGGATTTTGCCGCCTACGAGCGTAGGCACGAGCAGACCTATGCGCCGCCCCCACCCCCTCCACCAGAACCCTCGCGCGGCTTTCGCATGTCGCGGGAGAGTGCGGTGTTTGGTCAGTACCATGCGCCGTCTGTGCCCACGGAGCCCCGTTATGACGGCGGGGCACAAAGACCTGTGCGCGCGGATTACGAAAGACCACCCCGCCCCGCACCGTCCCCTCGCACAACAGATTACCGCGGGCGGGAGGAGGACATCAACGCCGAGTATGCGGCGCTGCGTGCGCGGTATCAGGCAGAACAGCCACCCCAGAGCCGGGGGAGCGATGACAATACGCCCGAGCAGTACGACGAACGGGATGACAGGATAGCTCCGCGGCAGCCGTGGGACGGATACCCGTCTGCCGAGCCGCCGCAAAGCGAGCGAGTTTACCGGCAGGAATACACCGAGCCACAGCAGTTCGACGAGCCGATGGAAGAACAACCTCTACCGCTCGCCGAGCAAGAGGAGCAGCCCCGCTCCGGCTTTGTATTGCGCCGCACACCACGGGCGCCCGAGCCGTTACCCCCCGTTTTAGAGCCGGAACAGGACGAGCCCCCCGCCTTTGAGGAGACACGGCAGTTTGACACCGCGTCGCTCGGGCAGGAGCTGCCAAAAACCGATCTGCCACAGCAAGCACCAGAGGGCAGCCCCGGCTCCCGCTGGCAGGCATACCGCATGCTCGGGCAGGACGAGGGCGAACAAGACGGCTGGGCGGAGGATGGCGAGGACGCAGCCAACGAAAACGACCTAAACGAGCCCGATGATCTCGACCGGGTGCGCCGGATGCTGCGCAGGCATACGATTGTTGCCGCTGTTCGTCTGGGCGCGCTTACCCTAACTGGATTTGCGTCGATCTACCTTGTGCTTTCTACCATTGCCACCGTGCTGCCCGTGCCCGCCGCGGTTCATTCGCAGCAGGCGCCGGGGGCGTTTGCGCTGGTGTTGTTTATTCTGTCGCTGATCAGCTTTGCCGTATGCCTACCATCCATTGCAAGTGGGCTGCTTTCGCTGGTTAAGCTAAAGGCTGACGGCAACAGCATGGCGGCGGTCGCCTCGCTCTCTACCACGATCTATACGCTGGCATTTGCCATCAGCCCCACGCTGTTTGCAAACCAGAACGCACAGATGTACTGTGCCGTCGCAATTACCGGTCTGTGGTTCTATGCCGCTGGCAAGCTGATGGCAGCAAAACGAATCCTCTACAACCTTTCGGTCATCGGCAGCGGGGAACAGCTGTTTGCCGTGCGTATGCTCGAAGGCGAAGGGCTTGCCGAAGAGATGGCGCCCCTGCTTGCCGACGGGCACCCGAGGATTGCCGCGTTGCAGCCTGTGGGTTTTTTAAGAGGGCTTTTGCACCACTCCGGCGCAAGCGTTCAGGAAAAGGGCATCAGCCGCATCTTGTCCCCCATCTGTGTGGGTGCCGCAGCGGTGCTTGCGGCTTCCTCCTACTTTTTATACCGCGATGTGCTTACCTGCTTTACGGTGTTTACCGCCGTTGTGTGCGTGTGTTCGCCGTTTACAATGCTGTTTGGCGAGAACCTGCCCCTGCTGCGCACATCCCGCAGCCTGACGGCTGAAGGTGGAATGATAGCGGGCGGCGAGGCGGCAGAAACGATAGCCGACGCCTCCGCCGTGGTGGTGGATGCGGCCCAGCTGTTTCATTCAGGCGGTATTACCCTGCACGGCATTCGCACCTTCAAGGGCGGACGGATCGATGTATCCATCCTTGCGGCGGCAAGCATTATGGATAAGATAGGCGGCACGATGTCGGAGGTGTTCTTTCAAATTATCGAGGGGCGCACCGAGATTCTCGATGATGTGGAGGACATCGTGTATGAGGAAGGCATGGGGCTGTCCGCGTGGGTGGATGGTCAGCATGTGCTCATCGGCAACCGCGAGCTGATGCGCCACCACGGCATTGAGCTGCCGCCCCGCGAGTACGAGCAAAAATATCGGCAAGATCAACGACACATCCTGTACCTTTCGGCGGGCGGAGAGCTTTCGTCGATGTTTGTTATCTCATACAAAGCAACCGACGCGGTGTATGAACGATTAAAACGGCTCGAGCGTTCTCGCGTCACGATGATTGTGCACTCTACCGACCCCAACATCACGCGCGAGATGCTCGCCGACCTGTTTGAGCTGGATTACGACCTGGTGCAGATTATGCCCCCCCACCTGCATGGGGTATATGCACAGCAGACCGAACTGGTCGAGACTGCCGAGGCACAGGCGGGGACGATGGGCGGATCGCTCTCGTTGCTTGACACACTGACCGCAGCGGGTAGGATACGCGCAGCGGGCGCGATGAGTTCAGTGGCGCAGACCCTGTTTATGATAACGGGCTACGCCATAACCACCATCATTACCTTTTTCTTTGGCATCTCGCTGATTAACCCCCTGCTGCTGCTCTCTTACCAGCTTATCGCGGCACTCATCACCATGGTGACGCTTTCGCTGCGCAGATATTAACGACAGCGCAAAACAGAATTTCGTGCTTTTTCGACGGTCAGATTGTGTAATATACATAATTTGGCCGTCGAATTTTTGACGATTTGAATGGACATAACACACAAAACTTAAAAAATATACGTTGAAAATTATGTGTAAATAAGCTATAATACTTGTTAATGTCGCTGATTCAATGGCTTCCTGTTCCGAAATAAGGGAAAAGGATACATCGGCATCTGTTTTTCGGGAAGATGAATCGGCACATGACTGATATCGTAAGGTTTGCGCGCAGGGACCAAAGCGGCAAGCCGAAGAAAGGGGCGAAGGAAATTGAGGCAATATACGGCTGACAAAATCAGAAACGTTGCCTTGGCAGGACACGGCGGATCCGGAAAAACAACATTGGCGGAGGCTCTTTTGTTTCTGACAAAGGGCACAGACCGTTTGGGAAAGGTGATCGACGGCAATACGGTATGCGATTATGATTCGGAAGAGATTAAACGTAAGGTTTCGGTTTCCGCATCCCTTGCACCGATAGAGTACGGGGGCGGGAAGATTAATATAATCGACACCCCCGGGTTGTTCGACTTTGAATCCGGCTTGTGTGAGGGCGTGCGTCCTGCCGAAAGCGTTATCATCGCCATTTCCGGCAAGTCGGGCGTTACCGTCGGCGCCGAAAAGGCGTACAAGATGGCGACCAAGAACGCAAAGGCAACCATGGTGTTTATCACCAAGATGGATAACGAAAACGCCGACTACGCAAAGGCGTTTGCAAGCTTAAAAAACAGCTTTGGCTCGACGGTTTGCCCGGTGGTGATACCGCATGTGGAAAACCGCAAGATCAGCTGCTATATTAATCTTCTAACCGGCAAGGCATATCAGTACGACGCCGCGGGCAAGGCGACTGAGGTTCCCGTTCCCGTGGGGGTCATAGACGAGCCGCTCTCCGCACTCAGCGAAGCGGTTGCGGAGACCGACGAAGCACTGATGGAAAAATTCTTTATGGGCGAGGCGTTTACTGCCGAGGAGCTTACAAACGGTATTGTGGAGGCAACCAAAAACGGCAAGCTGACGCCGGTGCTCTGCGGCTCTGGGCTTACCCTTGCGGGCGTTGATATGCTGCTCGATGCGATTGGGGTCTTGTTGCCCACAGCAAAAAGCAAGGCGGGCGAAACAGCAAAGGACGCGTCGGGCAAAGAGGTTGCGGTTAACTGCGACGAAGCTGCCCCCCTTGCCATGTTCATATTCAAGACGGTAGCCGACCCGTTTGTGGGCAAGCTGTCTTACTTTAAGGTCATATCGGGTAAGCTGACGAGCGACGCAGCCCCCGTCAATGCTAGAACCGGAAACCCCGAGCGCTTAGGAAAGCTTATCTTTGTCAAGGGCAAAAAGCAGGAGGATGCGCAGGCGGTGTTCGCGGGCGATATCGGAGCGGTGTCCAAGCTATCCGACACCGTTACAGGCGACACCCTGTGTGACCCGAAGCGGGTTATCAGCTTTGCGCCGGTGGTGTTCCCCGCGCCCTGCATGAGCATGGCGGTTACCGTTAAGGCAAAGGGCGACGAGGGCAAGATTGCTCAGGGCATTCAAAGGCTGATGGAGGAGGACCCCTCCTTAGGCTTTGCGCTGAATACCGAGACGCACCAGCAGGTTCTTTCGGGCCTGGGCGAACAGCACCTGGATGTGATGGTATCCAAGCTCAAAAACAAATTTGGCGTGGATGTACTGCTAGAAAAACCGCGCGTACCTTACCGCGAGACCATCCGCAAAAAGGTCAAGGTTCAGGGTCGCCATAAGAAGCAGTCGGGCGGACACGGACAGTTCGGCGATGTATGGATTGAGTTTGAACCCTGCGACAGCGAGGATATGGAGTTTGAGGATAAGGTGTTCGGCGGCTCGGTGCCCAAGAACTTCTTCCCCGCAGTAGAGAAGGGTCTGCGCGATAGTATTAAAAAGGGTGTGCTTGCCGGTTACCCTGTGGTGGGTCTCAGGGCAAGGCTGGTAGACGGCTCGTACCACCCGGTGGATTCCTCCGAAATGTCGTTTAAGATGGCGGCGTCCATTGCATATAAGACGGGTCTTCCGCAGGCGTCCCCCGTGCTGCTCGAACCAATCGGCAGTGCAAAGATTACGGTGCCCGACACGAACACCGGCGATGTCATCAGTGAGATGAACAAACGCCGCGGGCGGGTACTGGGCATGAACCCCACCGAGGACGGACAGCAGATGGTAGAGGCCGAGGTTCCGGTGAGCGAGATGAGCGACTTCACCACCGTACTGCGCTCGATGACACAGGGACGCGGCAGCTTTTCTCTTACCTTTGCGCGCTACGAGCAGCTGCCCGCTCAGCTTGAGGCGGCGGTGATCGAAGAAGCAAAGCACCTGCGCGAGGAAGAAGAAAAGTAGTTTTTACTATTGGTTTTATCAAATGCAGCACAGCGCCGCTTCCACATGGGAGGCGGCGCTTTTGCATGGAAAACAATACTTGTTTTGGTTGAAGTCTTGTAACGGGTATGCTACAATAATACAAGCAAAGACCAGTGTGATTTGGCAGACGATAATTGTTTTATAGAAGGGTTTGATTATAGTGGATATGACCTCAAACGTGATGAACATAGTGATGGGTGCGATAGCCGTGGGGGTTGGTATTGGGGCGCTGTTTGGGCTTGCAATCTATATTTTAAATGCAGTAGCCTTTTATGCCATAGCCAAAAACAGAGGCTACAACAGACCGTGGCTTGCGTGGATACCCGTTGCATGCGACTACCTAAAAGGCGCTGTCGCGGACGACATCAACTACCGTAACGGCAAGAGCACCAAGCTGCGGGTTTGGCTTTTGCTTGCCAGCATCGTCGCGAAGGTCGGCGTATCGGCTTACGGCGTGTTTCAAATGGTATACTCTATTAGCATGATGCGCAACATATTCGGTTCTATGGGGAATATGAACGGCTACACCCAGTTCTTTAATCAAAGCGCCGAGCTTTCGATTATCCTTTCGCTCGTGTCGCTTGTGATTAGTGCGCTGACCATTGGGTATGCGGTTGTGTACTACATTGCCATGTACCGTGTTTATATCGACTATGTGCCGAACAACGCGGTGCTGTTTTTGGTGCTCTCGATTCTGTTTAACATTGTCGAGCCGTTTCTGGTGTTAAGCATCCGCAACAAGCCCGCCATCTCGATCTACGGCGCGCAGAACCCCCAGTGGCGTCCCGCGTCCCCCGCGCAGCCCTATTACGCCCCGCCCGTCGCCGGTCAGGGCTATGCTGCGCCTCCTCAGCAGGATGCACAGCCGCCGCGACAGGACGAAACCGAACAGTAAATAGAATACTTGCTTCATCGGGCGGGCACGAAGGTGCCCGCCCATTTTGCTGTGAAAAGAAAACATTGACAGCAGCGGGCAACATAAGTATAATAACTGTATTAACACAAACAGTACACTTAATACAGTCATAGCGTCTGACGGAAATTCCTTACCAAATGGTCTTGTGTGTTGCAAGGCCGGAAAGGGTGTGGTCACAGCAATGAAGATATCCATCGATTTTACAAGCCGTAAACCCATCTACGAGCAGCTAAAGGAGAGCATCCTTCGCCTTGCGATGCTCGGGGTGATGGAGCCCAACGAGCAGCTGCCATCGGTTCGTAATCTGGCAAAGGAGCTTGCCATCAATCCCAACACCGTGCAAAAGGCATACCAGGAGCTGGAGCGCGACGGCGTAGTGTATTCCGCGCCCGGTCGGGGCAGCTTTGTGGCACAGGGCGTTGCAAAAAACGTCACGCTACGCACCGAGATAAAAGAACGCTTGCGCAGCGCGTGTATTGCATGTAGGATGGTAAATATTAATAAGGATGAGGTTACACAAATTGTCGATCGGGTATACGGGGAGGGGAATGTGTGAAACGGTTGTTTAAACCAAAAAGCAGTCCGTCTCAACGCGTATGGCTACGGGACAATTACTCGACAGGCTTTACTTGCATACACATAAAGCCGGAAAGGCATGGTGACAGGGTATGATAGCAGTAAACGAGGTAACCAAGCTGTTTGACGAAACCAAGGCTTTGGGGAGCGTGACGCTCGCGATAGAAGGCGGAGGCGTTTACGGTCTAATCGGCTCAAATGGCTCGGGTAAAAGCACCCTGCTGCGCATTATAGCAGGGGTATACTGTGCAGACGGGGGAACCGTTACAATAGACGGCAAGCCGACCTTTGAAAATGCGGCGCTGAAGGATAAGATCTTTTTTGTCAGCGACGAGCCGTACTTTTTTCCGCAGTCCACCATTGAATCGATGGCGGATTTTTACCGTAATTTTTACTCGGGATGGGATGAAGAAACCTACAAACGCCTGTGTGGTATATTCCCGCTTAACACCAAAAAGCGCATCCACTCCTTTTCAAAGGGCATGAAGCGTCAGGCGTCGCTGCTGCTTGCACTGAGTGCAGGTCCCGACTTTTTGCTGCTAGATGAGGCGTTTGACGGGCTAGACCCTGTGATGCGCGCACTACTCAAGCGCATCATCGCCGAAAAATCCGCGGATACGGGGCTTACCACCGTCATAACCTCCCACAACCTGAGGGAGCTCGAGGATCTGTGCACCAAGATTGGTCTTTTGCACTACGGGCGTCTCGTGATTGAGCGCGATTACGATACCCTAAAGGACACCATGCACAAGGCGCAGATTGCGTTTGCCCACGAGATCCCACAGGATGCGTTTCAGGACGTGGGTGCGCTCAAGGTCGAGACGAGCGGACGCGTGGCAACCATGGTACTTCGCGGAAACCGCGAGGAGATCGAGGCGCGCCTCAGTGCGCTCGAGCCCTTGTTTGTAGAGCTTCTGCCGCTTACACTAGAGGAGATATTCTTGTATGAAATGGAGGGAACGGGCTATGACTTCAGCCAGCTTATCGACTAACAGCCGCGCACGCAGCCTGTATCTTCACACAATAAAATCCAGCATTGGGCTGATGGTCGCGTTCTTTCTGCTTCTGTTCTTATCGGGACCGCTGCCGTTTGTCATCCAGAGCCTAACCCGTTTGGGGCAAAAAAGAGCGGACAGTGCGAATATGTTGTATTCAAGCTACGATACCGGGATATACGGCTCCGGCAACTTTGCATTATTTTTATTCGTCGCCCTTGCCGGCGCATTGGTTGTGGGGCTGATTGTCAGCTCGTACATGCACAACCGCCAGGCGGTGGATGTATTCGGCGCGCTACCCATCAAACGCGAGCGGCTGCTGCTGAGCAAACTGCTGGGCGGGCTGACTATTTTGCTTATTCCGTATCTGCTTAATGCTGCTGTATTTTTTGTGGCGCAGGGCATTTTACAGGCGTACGACAACAGCTGGCTGCTGTGGACGGTAGACCTTGCCTCGTTTTTTGTGTACGCCGCGGCGGTTCTTTGCATCACCGTGTTCTGCGCGGTTAACACAGGTACGGTGTTTGACACCGCAATGTTTACCCTCACGCTGTGCGGTGCACCAAGTATCGTGCTGCTGCTAAACCGCACCTTCCTTTCGACGGCATTGATAGGGTATTCTTCAACATCGATGCTCAACAGTTTTATTCTTAATATTTCTCCCGTTATTGCTCCGTTTCGCAGGCTGATTGACGGAGGGACGCTCATTGAAGCGCAGTACACCGTTTTAAGCCTGATTATTTGGCCGATTGCAGCGGCGCTAATAACCTTTTTCGCGCTTGTACTGTATCGGCGGCGCGACAACGAGGTTGCAGGAACCTCCCGTTCCGGCGGCGCGATTCAGCTCTTAACAAAGCTGCTGGGCGCGGACATAGCGGGTGTTTTGATTGCGCTTTTGTTCTCACAAACCCTTGCAAACAACTGGATTAGTGCCACACTTGGCTTTTTGCTGGGCGCGTTTGTGGCGTACTTTATTATTGAAGCAATCCTCGCCCGCGGGTTTAAGACGTTTGGCAGAATGCTGCTGCAGTTTGCGTGCGTCGCGGCGGCTATCTTGGTGTACACCGGCGTGTTATACACCGGCGGGCTCGGGTATTCGCAGCGCGTGCCCGATGCTACAAAGGTACAAAGCGTAGCCATTGACTACGGCGGAGCGGGAAACTACTTTTATGTAAAATACATCCCCGATTACAACAATCTGAGTGATTATTACAAAAGAGACTTTACCGATCCTGAGGTGATTGCACAGGTGCTCAAGGTGCACGAAGCGATTACACTCGGTGAGGGCTTCGCACAGATTAACGGGGTGGATTTAGATGAGGAGTCGCTGTCCCCAAAAGGATTGCTCAATTCCAGAATCAGCATTACCTATACGCTGAAAAACGGCAGGACGCTAACACGCACCTTCCCTAAAATCCCGATAGAGGCAAGGGAGCAGCTGTACGCACTCGACGGCATCGCCGAGTTTAGGGCAAAAACCAGCCCGTTTGCCTATCTCAGGGCGCAGGATATCGCATCGGTATCCCGCACCGACATGACCCTGCCCTCCTTACAAGCCGCAACTTCACTGACACAGGCACAGGCACAGGCGCTTCTGAGTGCACTGCAGGAGGATGTGGTTAATACAACCCAAGAGCAGATGCTGTCTCCACCAGAGCGCGAGTTGTTTACCCTGCAGCTGAATCTGCGCTACCATGACCCAAATGTGAGTGTCGCAGTACCCGAAGGCACGGGCACGAGTTATGTGGAAGACATGGCCTCTCAGCGCATCTTTAGCTGGAACACAAGCACGCTTGCGGTGCTGCGCGATATCGGCTGGCAGATTGATGCTGTGCCCGATACAAGCGGCATAACCGGCGCGTATCTTGTCTCCTATGGTACCTCAGGCTTGTGGGTTCACAACCAAGCATATACCACCGAACAACTGGGCGGTGTGATAAGCGCAAGCGATTATGGTATTTCGGCACAGGAGCTTTACTTTGAGTCGCAATACCGTAAGAACGAAGAAAATGCCCAGTACTACAAGGAATACGCGTACGAAACAGGCGGGTCACAGCTAAGTGACGAGATGGTTGCGTTTTTAAACAAATATCGTATCACCGACCCCGGGCAGATTGCACAGCTTGCGCGCGCAAGTGTATCCCGATATCATGCAAAAGCGGGTGAAAAGTATTACACCGTGGCGTTTGAAAATGCGTATGAGGCGAACGCAACGGGCGATATCGCACAGTCGGTTTCAGTATATATCATCCCGGAAAGCGGCGCTCCCGAGTTTTTACGGGCACTGCAACCCATAATGTAAGCCTTTATTGGCGTATCAATGGCAAAGATAAAAATCGAGGTGCGATTTACATAAAATCACACCTCGATTTTTGTAAGTTACGTGTGTAACATTTTTGCCGTTAAAACAGTTTATTATAGTGGGACAAGTTTTTGTTCACACCACATATTTGACGGCCTCAAAGGGAAAAAGGATGGCTACAACTCATCCTTAATGGGCTTAAATCCCTCGCCGCGAATCTCGCTTGCACTGGTCACAATCACAAACGACCTTGGGTCAAGCTCGTGGGCAATGGCCTTGAGCTTAAAGTACTGCGCATTGCGCACGGCGCAAACCAGCATATCCCGTCTTGCGCCCGAAAAACCGCCCCTGCCGTCTAAAATGGTAACACCGCGGTTTAGATCGCTGATGATGCGCTTTGCAAGCTCCTCGCTTTTTGATGTTACCACCAGCACCAGCTTGCCGGTATTTAAACCATACAGCAGCGCGTCGATAAGCTGCCCTGTTGTAAACATCGCGATGATGGCATACAGCGCAGAATCGATGCTGCGGAACACGAGCATCGAGGCACCAATTACGACAAGGTCTACCATAAACACCAGGCGTCCCAGCTGCATATGCGGGTAGCGAATCTGCACCAGCCGCGTCACGATGTCGGTGCCGCCGGTGGTAGAGCCACCCATAAATACAATGGCAAGCCCCGCGCCCATTACTACGCCGCCAAACAGCGAGGCCAGCAGGGTGTCGCCTTCGTACACCGGCAGGTAGATGACCACGTAGTCCATAATCACCGTCATAATCGCCACCGATATCATGGTGCGGATGGTGAATTTATGCCCTAAAAACCGCCAGCCGAGCAGCAGAAGCGGAATGTTAATTAAGAACATTAAAATACCGATGGGCAGACCCGTCAGGTAATTTACGATAATTGCAACGCCCGTTGCGCCGCCGGGTGCGATGTTGTGCGCAGAGGTAAAGCAGTGTATTCCCACGGCATATAAGAATGAGCCGATGATGTCACCGCCAATGCGCTTTGCAAGAGTTAGTCGCTTAGAACTGCTCCCGTTTTCCATGTTGTCCCCCTTTATGGGCATACGCGCCTTGCCCCTAGTAGTAAATGTTATTTTAGGTAGCGATACAATACCTGAAAATAAAAAACGTCATAATAACAGCTGCAGACGCGTCTCGCCGATTACCACGCAAATAAACGGCAATGCCGTTAAGATAGTACATATCGATGAACAGCCTTTTCCCTATTTATTATGAGCGTTGCGCGTATAAATATCAAGAGGTGGCAGGCATAAAGCAAAGAAAAACCAATGGGGTTTGTTTGCCTGACGGGTAAGACCGCGGTAGCGGAAAATGGGGTCCTGTCAGGTGTGGTCAAGGGATAACGTTCTTATTTTGTTAACAGGTTGCAAGACGGTTTATAGTACAATGGTTTGCGTAAATAGGTGCAATTTGGTCAAAAACCGCTGTTTTTACGGGGGAGACGGTTGCACTTAAAAAATTGTAG
>JAEZDF010000154.1 GCA_023429685.1 Bacillota bacterium | reverse complement strand
CCTATGCCTGCGACATCACATACGGAACCAACAACGAGTTCGGCTTTGACTACCTGCGTGACAACATGGTGATATACAAGGAAAAGCGCGTACAGCGCAGTCACCATTACGCCATCGTGGATGAGGTGGACTCGATTTTAATCGACGAGGCGAGAACGCCGCTTATCATCTCAGGCCCTGGTGATAAAAGCACCGACCTGTATGAGCGCGCCGACCGCTTTGTACACACCCTGCAGATGGTTAAATTTGCAGAGCTAAACGATAAAGAGGATAACGACAACCTAGGCGGCGACTACATCGTAGACGAAAAGGCGCGAACCGCCACCTTAACCCCTTCTGGTGTGGAAAAGGCGGAGCGTTACTTTAACGTAGAAAACCTGATGGACCCAGAAAACAGCACCCTGCTTCACCATCTGAATCAGGCGGTGCGTGCCCACGGCATTATGACGCGCGACATTGACTATGTGGTCAAGGACGGCGAGGTCATTATCGTAGACGAGTTCACCGGCCGTCTAATGCTCGGGCGGCGCTACAACGAGGGTCTGCACCAGGCAATCGAGGCAAAGGAACACGTCGCGGTAGCGCGTGAGAGCAAGACCTACGCCACCATTACATTCCAAAACTACTTTAGATTATATAACAAGCTTTCGGGTATGACGGGTACGGCTTTGACCGAAGAGGCGGAGTTCCGCGAGATCTATAATCTCGATTCCATTGAGATGCCCACCAACCGCCCAATGATCCGCACCGACCACCCCGACGTCATCTACAAGACCGCGAATGCGAAGTTTGAGGCGATAATAGATAAGATTGCCGAGTGCCATAAAAAGGGGCAGCCCATCCTTGTGGGCACCATCTCGATTGAACGCTCCGAGCTGCTCAGCGCCATGCTCAAGCGGCGCGGCATCAAACACGAGGTGCTTAACGCAAAGTACCACGACAAGGAAGCCGAGATTGTCGCACAGGCTGGTAAGTTTGGTGCCGTAACCATCGCCACCAACATGGCGGGTCGTGGAACCGACATCATGCTGGGCGGCAACCCTGAGTTTATGGCAAAGGCCGAGATGCGTAAGCAGGGCAGCGACGAGGATATGATTGCAAACGCCATCAGCCAGTTCCACACCCAAGACGAGGATATCCTCTCGGCGCGTTCGACATTTCGCGCCCTTGTCGAAAAACACAAGCAGGAAATCAAGGGCGAGGCGGATCGGGTTCGCGAGGCGGGCGGTCTGTTTATTCTGGGAACCGAACGCCATGAGTCCCGCCGCATTGACAACCAGCTGCGCGGTCGCGCCGGTCGTCAGGGCGACCCGGGCGAAAGCCAGTTCTTCATCTCGCTTGAGGACGACCTCATGCGCCTGTTCGGCGGCGAGCGCATCCAGTCGCTGATGAACACGCTGGGCGTTGAGGAGGATATGCCGCTTGAGACGCGCATGCTATCTAACTCCATCGAATCGGCGCAGCGCAAGGTGGAAGGACGCAACTTCTCGATACGTAAAAACGTTCTGCGGTTTGACGATGTAATGAACCGGCAGCGTGAGATTATCTACGGTCAGCGTGCCAAGGTGCTTGACGGCGAGGATCTCGGCGAATACATTCAAAAAATGATAGACGACAGCATCTCTGCTGTCGTGGACACCTACCTAACGGACGGCGATGTGCACGACGACTGGAACCTTGAGGGGCTTCGCGACTACTACATGGGCTGGCTTACCACAAAAGACAGCTTGCGTTTAAATACCGAGGAGCTTAGCGAGGCGCAAAAGGACGATATCAAACAGGCGCTGCGCGATAAGGCACACGAGGTTTACACCGCACGCGAGAAGGAGTTTGGCTCCGAGCTGATGCGCGAGATCGAGCGCGTCATCCTGCTTAAAAACGTAGACGTGCAGTGGATGGACCACATCGACGCGATGGAAGAGTTAAAACGCGGCATCAACCTGCGCGCCTACGGTCAGCACGACCCTGTTGTAGAATACCGCCTTGAGGGCTTTGAGATGTTTGACGCGATGATTAACTCCATTCGCGAAAGCACGGTGCGCGCACTGTTCTTCGTTCGCCCCCGGACACAGGAGGAACCAAAGCGTGAGCAGGTGGCAGACGTATCTCACGCGTCCTACGGCGGCGGCGACGGCTCTGAGAAAAAGCAGCCCGTGCGCAACAAGGGCGATAAGGTCGGGCGCAACGACGCCTGCCCCTGTGGCAGCGGCAAAAAGTACAAAAAGTGCTGCGGGCTAAGCGAGCAGTAACCGCAAAATCAGGATAGTAACAAAGAAGGCGGAAGGGATTTAAACCCTTCCGCCTTAAAATTATTATAGTCAGGATGACGACGAGTCGACGTCTTGGGACTGATCCTCCTGCGAAGATGATTCCGGCCGGCTTGTTGCCGCGCTCAATACTAGGTCGGGGTATATCTCCTTTGCCAGACGTTCGAGCTCATCCGCTAGCCGCGGGCTTTGGCGCTCGAAGATTACGCTATTTACCGCATACGCCCGTTCCTTTTTCACCGCACCCAAGCCACCCAGACGCTTATTGCCAGCAAGGCTTTCCACCTCAATATCGCTTGCGCACAGCAGGATGTATGGCTTTGCCGCAGTCAGCTTTTCGTGGGGAAATTGCCAGTTCGCACCGTCCGAAGCAACGTTAGCAAGCCCCAATACCTCGAGCAGCTTGCCTTCATAGGTATCGGGCGTGGCAACAATCGAGTAGGTGTCCACAATATAAGCGCCGGTGTATTCGGGCGCATCCTCCATCTCTAAGACGGTGCGCTCGATGGCACTTTTTAGGTTTGCCATACGCCCTGCAAACTCCGTGCTGTACCGCTCGCCCTTATCCACACCCTCTACGGTGCCCTCCATCAGCTTAAAGATCTTGGCATACAATTCGCCGGTCGACGCTAGGTCGTAGGCACGTGACAGGGTGACAATGGGCGCACCCGTCTGCTGTAGCTTGGTCAGCGCCTCATTGGTGGGCGGTGCTTGCATTACAATAAGGTCGGGCTCTAGCGCCGAAACCGCCGCGGTATCCAGCATTAAAACTGTGCCCACGCTGGGCAGTGCCGATACCGAGCTTGGGTAATCGCAGTAATCGGTACGACCCACCAGCCTGTCCTCGTAGCCGAGCTCGCAGATGATCTCGGTCAGCGCGGGGGAAAGCGATACGATGCGCATTGGCATCTCTTCAATATAAACCCCGTCAAAGTCCAGCGGAAAGTTGATATCCACCGGTTCTTCGGGTGCAAGTGAAGACTGCCCCTGCTGTGGCTGCCCCGTCGTGCAGGCGGCAAGGAGTTGCAGGGTTAAAACAAGTGCCATAAAGGCGCATACCCGTTTCAATCGATTCATGTGTTTTGCCTTCCCGTCTTTGCTAACAGCGCAACAGACAAATAGTTCTCTTTTATTGTTTTTATTCTACCCCTTTGGCATGCCCGTTGTCAAACCTTGTCGATTAAACGGCAGAACCCTTTTTGGACTTACGCCGCGTGAGCTTTGCGGTAAACAGCCTGTCGGACGAGAACAGCCGCACCGCCAAAAATAGGGACAGAGCCAAAAACGCAAGCTGATACACAATACCGAACACAACAAGGGTATGGTCGCCGAACACCATCGCCGCCGTTGCGACAAACGTGTGGGTAAACGGGATTAAGTACAGCGGGATACGCAGCATGGTAGGCAACGCTGTAATGTCGGCAAACAACGAGATGAGGTAGGGTATCATCACGCAAAACATGATGGGGGTAATCGCCGTCTGAACGCCCTTAATATCCTCAGCAAGGGCACCGAGCATGGTGGATATGGCAAGTGCTATCAGGATGGTGGTAAACAGTTCGATGCCAATAACAATAAACTGCACCGGCGAAAGGGTCAGCCCCAATGTAGTCATCGCGGTGGAAACATCGGTAATGCCGATGCTTTGTATGGCATCGGTGCCTGCCGCCATGCCGTTCATGCCGCCACTGAGCGCGCCCATGTAGCTGGAAAACCCCAGCAAAAACACCACCGACATAAACAAAGAGCCAATGCCCGCCGCAGTCATCTTGGAAAACAACACCGCAAGGCGGGACACGGGGGTAGAAAGCAGCGTCTCAAGCGTCTTATCGCCCTTTTCGTTGGCGATGGCAGTCGCGGTCATCTGAGACGCCATAACCACAATGATAAAGATGATCATCGGCACAAAGATGGTCTGGGACATTGCAATAGACTGCACCACACTCGATGACACCTGCGCGGACTTGTCGTTAACATGGGTGACCTCCTGCAAGGTAACGGGCGACTCATACAGTGCTGTATCAACTACGCCTGACTTTGCAAACAGGTCCTCTTTTATCAGCCCTTCCATCTCGTGTACCGCATTTTGGGTCTGCGAACCCATCATGGTGGACATTACGGCAAAGGAGGTGAGGCGCGTGTGTAGGGTAATCTTTGGCGCTGTGCCATTTTGCAAAGCGCGCTCAAACCCCTGCTCGAGTATCAACACGCTGTTGTGTCCGTTTTGCAATGCTGATGTGATGGGGTTTACGCCAAAGGTCGGTAGCTGGTTGATTTGATACCCGCTCTGTTCCAAGCGAGCTAAGATATCCTGGGACGACGCGGTGTTATCAAGGTCGGCAACCACAACAACATTTCCGCTCTCTGCTACTTCTTGTGTCGCACTTCCGATAAACTGCCCAAGCAGAGAGAACACAACGAGAACAATAATCATCGGCAAAAGTGCCTGAACGGTAATCATATCGCGCAGCTCTTTTTTAAGCAGAATCCAAAACCGGCTCATGCGTTGGTCACCGCCCTTTCAAACACCTCTTCGAGGTTTTGTGCACCGTACTTTTGCTTTAGCTCATCGGGCTTGCCGCATTCGAGCAGCACACCGTCGTTAATAATGCCCACGCGGCTTGAGATGAACTCAATCTCAAGCATGTTGTGCGACGAAACCAAAAACGACATGCCTCCTGCCGCAAGGTCCTTTATCATACGGCGAATCTCGAGGGCGTTGATGATATCCAGCCCGCTCGTGGGCTCGTCGAGCACGGCAAGCTTGGGTCGGCTCATCACCGCGCGCGAAAGCAACATCTTGCGTATCATGCCGCGGCTGTAGGTCGAGATTTTATCCGTAAGGCGGTCGCCCAGCCCGCAGATCTCACTGGCGGTGCGCACCATCTCCTCCTTTTGCTGCTTGTTTGTGGCAAATAAGGACGCCATAAAATCGAGGTAACGCGCACCCGGCATATTCTTGTAAGCCCCCGCCTCGTCGGGCAGGTAAGTAATGGAGCTGCGCACCGCAGAGGGATTCTTCACAACGCTTACCCCATCCACCAGCGCATCCCCCGAGGTTGGGGTAATTAGTGTCGCCACCACACGGATGGTAGAGGTTTTGCCCGCCCCGTTTGGTCCAATCAGGGCAAAGATCTCCCCCTTTTCCACCGAGAAACTGACGTTCTTCACAGCTTCTTTCTTGCCGTAGTTCTTGCACAGGTTGTCTACAACCAAAGTTGCCTGCATTGCTATCCTTCCTTCCTGCAAAAGCGAACTGTCGCGGTTAAAAATTAACATTATTATGCTTGACTGCTCTTTGTATCGGTTATACTATAGGTTGTGATCGCTCACTGACTGGCAACTGCCGATTATTAAAAGCAGCGCTAAACTTAATTGATTATATCACATTACCGTGCATAGGTTAATGAAAAACTTGTAAATTATGCTTCCCAAAACAGACAGCATGCGGCGAAAGGATTGAGAACATGTCTGCACAAACCCTGATTGAGATTAAGGATGTATACAAAATCTACAACCCCGGTGAGAACGAGGTGCGTGCGCTCGACGGCGTAAACCTTACGATAAACACGGGGGAATTTGTCGCTATTATCGGGCAGTCCGGTTCGGGCAAAAGCACCTTGATGAACATGCTGGGCTGCCTGGACGTGCCCTCCTCCGGCGAGTATTACCTTGCGGGCGAGGATGTGTCCAAAATGACAGACGATGAGCTTTCGGACATCCGCAACGAGCAGATTGGCTTTATCTTTCAGGGCTTTAACCTGATTCAAAGCCTGGATGCGATGGAAAACGTAGAGCTCCCGCTCATCTACCGCGGTCTTGGCAGAGAGGAACGCCACAAAATCTCGAAGGAGTCGCTGGGTAGGGTTGGGCTTCTCAACCGAACGCACCACAAGCCCACGCAGATGTCGGGTGGTCAGCAGCAGCGCGTCGCCATTGCGCGCGCCATTGCGGCGCGCCCTCCCATTATCTTAGCGGATGAGCCGACAGGCAACCTCGACTCAAAATCGGGCAGCGATGTCATACGCATCTTGCACGAGCTGCACGCCGAGGGGCGTACCATTATACTGATTACCCATGACAACCTAATCGCCAAAACCGCAGAACGCATTGTGCGCATCGCGGACGGTAAAATAAGCGAAGACAGCAAAAATCCCGCCTACACCCCTTTGGAAAGCTAGTGTAAACGTGCGTATGGTTTTGCTGCACCACAACAAACTTGAGTTTATATTACGTTAAAGGCATCAGGATGCGCACGAGCGTCGTGCTCATAACAAACCCCACCATATCGCCGACGAGCGCGCAGGGTACGGTGTACCGCGTCTTGCTGATACCTGCCGCGCTGTAATATACCGCCACCGTGTAAAAAGTGGTCTCGGTCGAACCCATCATCACGCTTGCTACCCTCCCCGCCAGGCTATCAGGGCCGCTGTTTTTTAAGATATCCTCCACAATCACCAGAGCGCCGCTGCCCGAGATGGGGCGCAGCAGGGTGAGCGGCACTACCTCCTTTGGCATTTGAAGCAAGGATGAGATTGGCTCTGCGGCATTGGTCAGGATATCGAGCGCACCCGAGGCACGGAACATTCCTATTGCCGTCATGATTGCGATTAACGCGGGTAGGATGTTGACGGTGGTCTGCACACCCTCCTTTGCCCCTGCCACAAACTCGCCGAATACGTCCACCCCCTGATAGATGCCCACGCAGAAGATAGCGGCAATGGTTACCGGAATGACAAGGCTAGTTATATTCATGATAAGAACCGAACCTTTCTGTTCTTGGTCTCCCGCTGGGCCTGGGACAACTCCCTCGTGCGGCGCAACCCCGTAATCCTTCCGACTAACATGGTTACCCCCACTGCACAAACTACCGACGCGATTGACGCAAGCCACACGCAGGGCAGAATGTCCATCGGGTTGCTTGCTCCGTACTCCAGCCGGAGCGTTGCCACTGTGGTGGGAATAATTGTAATAGACGCGGTATTGAGCACAACAAATAAGATCATCTGGTGCGCGGGGGCTTCTTTGGCTTTCAGTTCGGTCGAAAGCTCTTTCATTGCAAGAATGCCAAGCGGCGTCGCCGCGTTGCCAAGCCCGAGCAGGTTTGCGGTGATGTTCATCGAGATCGCCTGCATCGCTCTGCCGTTTGGGTCTACCCCATAGAACAGACGCTTTGTAATGGGGCTGAGCAAGCGACAAAACGCCTTGGTAAACCCTGCCTTCTCCGCGACCCGCATCACCCCGCTCCATAGGCACATGCCGCCCAGCAGTGTGATCGAAAGCTGCACGGCGTCTATCCCCCCACGAATGGCCGCGGACGAAACGCCATCCATCCTACCGTTTATCACGCCAATGACGATGCCGATTAACAGCATTGCGGTAATTACCCATGTCATCATATCGGTTGCGCTCCTTCTTTGCGTCGTTCCCTGCTAGGTTTTAGTCTATCTACTTTTATTTGGATTGCATTATTACAAGTATATGCCAATTTTCATTACACTTTCGTAACTGGATGTAAATGTGCTTAATGGCAATATATAAAATGCTTTTCTTCTGTAAATACTAATTTATAGAAAACCGCAATTTCTCTTTAACCCGCTAAATTGTATCTGTAAGCTTATTATGATGGTTTTTATCGCAATAGTTGCGGTTTTGCTCTATTGCCTATAAACTTTCACGAATCGCTTTAATTCACAATTATTTCACAATTATTTTTAAATTTTTGCTTTCTAGTATTTGACATTTCACGCGGTTTGTAGTATATTATATACGTTGATAGCATTCTTACAACAAAATTGCAACAAAAAGAGAAATTTGGAGGTACACACATTGAAATCAACAGGTATAGTAAGGAAAGTTGACGAACTGGGTCGC
>JAEZDF010000148.1 GCA_023429685.1 Bacillota bacterium | reverse complement strand
GATGAATACGCCTGCAAATAAAAGAATGAAAGCGATGTCGATGGGTGGCTTACAACAACCAGTTTACAACCGATGTAAAAAACAGTCAATGGACTTTTTTGACCTTTTGCAATAAATTATTGCGGTTATAGGCTGGTTTTCTATGCTTAATATATGAAAAACGCCCACCTCAACATAGGGCTATGTACTACCGCTTGTGGAAGTTCGGCTTCAAATTAAGCGACATTGGGAACATCTAGTTGTGAGACACTAGCAGTAATCTGCCGTCGTGTGCCCGTGTAAAAAAGCAAAATAAGACAGGACTGCACGGCACTGAGGATATGATAAAAGAATACCACGCCGTGGGCAAGCATCTGCTGGGACACGCGCTGGGCACCGCTCTCGCGGCGGGGATGGGGGTAATCGTCGGGGGGATTGTGGGACGCGTTTCGGGATAAAAAACATGCGCACAGTTAAAACTGGGTGCTTGCGCTTACTGTGGGCGATTATCAATGCCAACCACGGGTTGGTTGTGCGAAGCTAGCTTTGCTATTCACTCCGACGGTTGATTTCCTGCCCCGGACACAACAAAGGACAGAGGTCATTCACAACCCCTGTCCTCAAATGATTGGTTCGATGTGGCTAAGCCCTGCGCACAGGCAGCCGCAGCACCGTCTTGCGGCGTTCGGGCGCAACCTTTCGTGGGTCGCCCAGATAGATCTCGTGGTGGCGGCGCTTGGAGCCGTCGGGAAGCGTGCCGCCCACATCGCTTGCAAGCCCGCGCTCGCATAGGTAACGCTCCATCACGGCAAGGCTTGCGGGCTCGTCTTCGTAGGTGCCAATGTGCAACATCTGCACACACAGCCCCTCGCTAAACTCGGCAAGGCGTGCCTTCGCACAGTCAAGGTGCGGCTTTTTTACAGCGACCTGCGCGCAGGCTGCCGCAAACACCTCGTCGGTCACAAACTCGGGCTGGCGTATCATCGACGTCCAGCAATATCGCTCCTTGGCTGAAAAGTCAATGTCAGTCCCGTCATTTAGCCACCACAGCCCCTCGAGTGGCGGCACGGTGTAGTCGACGTACCCGAAAGGCTTGTCCTTACCCATCTTTATGGTGTACGTCAGCGCGTACAAAAGCTCCAACGCCTTTTGGTACTCACCCTCGGGGTCGTTTGGGTTGCCGGACCCATCCACCATAATAAAGCGCATGGGCGGTACCGTTATTTCCACAGGACTTTCGGGCGGCAGGTACAGGGCACGCTCGGTCTTTTTGTAGTCTAGCTTTTGGGTCATATGGTACGTTCCTCCGTCAGTTTATGCCTGCTTCCAGCGCTTGAGGGTGGGGAACCACGTGAGCATCTGCACCCTTGCAGCGTCTCGGTCGGCGTAGATGCCCTCCTTCATACCAAAGTCTACGCAGAAGTCGATCATCTGCTCCATCGTCATCTCGTCCTTAAAGCCGCCGTTTTCAAAGCAGTACACGCAGTACTCGGGGTTTTTGCTGCCATCCTTGTTGGAGCCAAGCTCCTCATCCTTAGTCAGCGGCATACCGCAGCTTTGGCAAAACGGTCCTTGATAGTTGGTGTCCATTCTACACGCTCCTTTTTGTATTAGTAGTGAACTCTAAACGGAGTATAGCAGGGTAAATATGAAAGGGCGTGTCATATTAAATTTGCCGGGTAAAAATTAATCAAAAAGCGAGGGGAAGATAACTCTCCCCTCGCTTTTATCGTTTTTATGTATGTATTGTTATGCTCCCTCAATCAGAGGGACAAACAGCGTCAGTACCTCGTCGAGATCCTCCATTACCGCGTAGCTGGGCAGAATGGGGTCGTGGGGCAGCAGGTCGGGCACAACCACAACGGGGATGTTCGCCGCGTTTGCCGCGCGCACGCCGTTATACGAGTCCTCCACCACAATGGTGTTATGTACTGTGCCGCCGAGTTTGCCCATCGCGTTGAGAAATATTTCGGGGTCGGGCTTGGGGTTTTGCACCTCGTCGCCGCACACCGTGTAGTCAAAATAGTCCGTTAGCTGGGCGGTTTGCAGCATCACCTCGACCGTCGAGCGGCGGGTGGAGGTGGCAAGGGCGATGCCTACGCCCTGCTGTTTGAGGTAAGAAAGCAGGTTATGTACGCCTTTTTTTAGCGGGATGCGACCCGCCTGCATCTGGGTGACGATGTGGGCGCGGATATCCATCCGCAGCGCGTCGTAGTCAAACTCCCCAAACAGCTTAAGAAATGTCTCCCTCGATGCCTTTTCAGAGGTTCCCACCGTGGTGAGAAAATGCTCGTGGGTAGGGGTAAAGCCATACTTCGGCGCGTGGAGGATAAGTCCCTCCTCATACATGCGCTCGCTGTCAAACAATACGCCGTCCATATCAAAGATTACGTGTTTTAAGACCATTGCGGGTACCATACCTTTCAAATTGAATGTTGCGTCATTGGGTTTGAACGTCTGACATATAGTTTTTGTACACCGGCCACATGCCGGTGTTGTTTTCAAGATGGGGGGGCAGCTGTTGTATCTCGTGCCCGGGGTATTGGTTAGCCTCGATAAACACAGGTCCCTGCTCGCATACCGCCACATCCCACGCGGTGTAGCGGATGGCGGGCACCTCGTGCGCCGCTTCCTTAACCATCGCGAGCACGCGGTCAAACATCGGCACCACAACGCCGACAATCGGCGCGCCCGTAATCGGGTGGTGGGTGTGGCTTACGCTGTTCTTATCGTGGGCGGGGCGGATGATCTCGCCCGTTTCGGGGTCAAGCAGTGCCGCCATGCCACCGCTTGAGATGTTATCCACCACGCCGCCCGCGCCGATGCGAATTAAGCAGCGGGTAATGTCCACCCCGCCGTCCTTTCGCAGCACCGTGACGATGCGCAGCGTGTTCACCGAGCCTGGGTAGATGCCCGACAATACGGGATGCTGCACCACATACTCCTCGCACAGGGTCTGTTTGTTTTCTAATAAAGTGGCATACAGGGCGGCGTAATCGGTGGATTCGTCCAGCAATACGCAGTCCACGCCCGTGCCACCGTCGCCGTCTACCGGCTTTACGATAATGCGGTCTTTTCCGCTGCAAAAGTCCGCAAAGGTCTTTTCGTCGGCATGGGTTAAGTCAATCCACTCCCTACCCAGATATGCGGAAAAACGGGTCAAAAACGTGGGCTTGTCCTCCAGCCAGTGCCACTGCGCGCGGTCATTAAGCGCACGCACCAGTCGGTTGCTGCGCCCGCGCGTTAAGAATGTGTCGCGCTGTCTGCCGTTTAGGCGGTAAAACTCAAGCACCGTGTAATCCATATACCCAGCGCCGTAGCGAGCGCCACAGTATAGCATATCGATTAAAATAAAAAGGGTGGGTGTTTTGGTTTTTGCGTGTATCACGCGTGCCTTTGCAAGCATCGCCTTATAGTTTAGCCCGCGAATCAGACGTAGCAGATAACGAAATCGGTGAAGCAAATACAGGACCTCTTTTCATCACAATGTAAGGGGGCTAAAGGTTTTAGACTATTTCAAATCCACCTTAACGCGAATCCCGCCCGCTTTGCACAAACGCCTTTAACAGGGCAATGCCCGTCTTTGCGTCCTTAATCCTGCCGTCCAGAACCATATCCACCGCCTCGCTGAGCGGCATGGTGCACACGTCCAAAAACTCGTCCTCGTCAAGCTTCTGCCCCACATGGGTAAGACCCGTCGCGAGATACAGGTAGATTACTTCATTTAAATACCCGGGTGACGGGTACAGCTCACCCAAGGAGGTGTATTTCTCGGCGGCAAGCCCCGTTTCCTCAGTAAGCTCCCGCTTGCCGCATTCCAGCGGGTCTTCGCCCGGTGAGCGTTTGCCCGCGGGTAGCTCAAGCAGCTCCTCCATATACGGGTAACGGAACTGGCGCACCAGCGTGACGTTGCCATTATCGTCCAGCGGCAGCACACACACACCGCCGGGATGCTCCACCACCTCGCGGGTAGCGGTCTTTTTGTTTTCAAGCTCCGCCGTATCCACCCGCAGCGAGACAATCTTGCCCCGGAATACATAGCTTTGCTCCAGCGTCTTTTCATAATGCGCCATCGTGTTCGGTTCTCCTTCTATGAAATCATACGATTACTATACTTATGGGTCGACTATATTGTACACCATCCCAAACCGCAGTGTAAAGGTGTTGCAGATTGGTTATGCGGCAGAAATTCCCCGAATATACTATACAATCAATAAAACGCAAGTTGTGACGTTTTATTCAGATAATACGATGGGGGCAGACAGATGGATAGCTTTTATAAAAACACACCCGACTTTGCAGCCTTAACCCGAAGGCTTGCCGCCATCTGCACAGAGTGCATCCCCGCCGAGCTGTTTTGTGTGGGTAAAAGTGTGCTGGGGCGCGAGCTGTGGGCGGTGGGCTTTGGTCAGCGCCGGGGTTCGGTGGTGTTTGCGGGCGGCTTTCACGCGCAGGAGTGGATTACCGTGCTGCTGCTCACCCACTTTTTAGAAGAGCTTGCCGTGGCGGTTACAAGGCGCGAAAACCTATGCGGCGTCCATCCGCATCAGGCACTTTGTGGCGGCGGGGTGATTATTCTGCCATGCGCAAACCCCGATGGGCTCGAGCTTGTGGCAAACGGCATCAAAAGCGCGGGGATGTATAAATCCACTGTGCAGGAGATCTCGGGCGGCGACCTGACGGGCTGGAACGCAAACGTGCGCGGCGTGGATATTAACCACAACTTTGATGCAGGCTTTGCCACCTGTAAGCGCATGGAGAGGGAAAACGGCATCACCGCGCCCGCAAAGCGACAGTATGGCGGCACCCATCCCGAAAGCGAGCCGGAGACGAGGGCGCTGTGCAACCTGTGCCGGATGTACCGCCCCGCTCGGCTGGTGGCGTTCCACAGCCAAGGGGAGGAGATCTACTACGATTACGGCAAAAACACCCCGCCCGAGTCGCGCACCGTTGCGGAGTATTGGTCTAGTCTGTGCGGATATACGGTGTGCTCGCCCACCGGCATGGCGTCCCACGGCGGGTTTAAGGATTGGTTTATTCAGGAGTTCTACGCGCAGGGCTTTACCGTGGAGGTGGGTATGGGGCAAAACCCCCTGCCTGCAAGCGACCTGCCCGACATCTACGCAAAGCTGAAGGCGATGCTCGTCTACGGATTGTTTGGGTGCGAAAACCCCGCCGATATTGGCGTATTTGGTTGACGGCGCATAAAAAAGGGCTATAATTGTAAAAGACAGGGATACAAAAAGTAACAGGGGAGGCAAAACGACACGATGTTTGATGTAACGGCTCTGGGTGAGCTGATAATGGACTTTACGCCCGCAGGTATTTCGGAGTTTGGCAGCCCCTTATTTGAGCAAAACCCCGGCGGAGCGCCCGCAAACGTAGCGGCATGCGTCACAAGGCTGGGCGGCAGCGCCGCGTATATTGGTAAGGTGGGGCAGGACGCGTTCGGCAGAGGGCTTAAGGCGCACCTTGCGTCGAGAGGCGTGGATGTAAGCGGGGTAAAGGACACCCTGTTTTACCCAACCGCACTTGCGTTTGTGCTGCCCGACAAAGACGGCGGCACAAAACAGACCTTTTACCACAGCAGCACCGCCGATGTTCGCCTGACGGCGGGCGAGGTGGATTATTCGCTGATTGAAAACGCCCGCGCGTTCTGCTTTGGCTCGGTTTCTATGACCGACGAGCCCGCCTGCACCGCTACGATGACGGCAGCCGAGCACGCAAAACAATTGGGCAAGCTGGTATGCTACGACCCAAACCTGCGGCTTTCGTTGTGGGAGAGCGAGCGGGTCGCGCGCGACTGCATCCTGCGCGGTATGCAGTTTGCACAGCTATTAAAGCTGTCAAAATCCGAATTTGAGTTTGTTACGGGCGGGCTGACACTCGAACAGGGCTGCCGCAGCCTGTTAAGAGAGTATAACCTTACCGCCGTGGTTGTGACGCTGGGCAACAAGGGCGCGTACTGCGCTACCCTGTCCCACGAGGTGCATGTGCCCGCATACGACATCGCGGTGCTCGACACCACGGGCGCGGGCGACGCGTTTGTGGGCGGTTTTTTGTACCGCATTTTGCGGTTTGACAAACCCCTTGACCGCCTGACGCTTGCCGAGATGATGGTGTGCCTGGATTTTGCCACCGCCGTCGGCTCAATGACCACCACGATGCGCGGCGCGATGAACGCACTGCCCACCATCGAGCAGGTGTACGAGTGTATGCGCAACACGCCAAAGATAGTGTAGACTATACCAATAATGAGCTTAATTGATAAAAAAGTACAGCGACGATATAATTGTGGTTAAGAAATTAAAACAAATTATATCGTTTAGAGGTACGGAATGAGTATAGATGTTGAGAAGTATCCGATTTTGTTTTCGGCGGCGACATTGTTGGCATATGAGATATCTAAAAAGTACTATCACGACACGCATTATGTTTGGTGTACCACCAGCTTTGATGATTTTACTCAACCCGGTTCCTCCAACCCAAGAACGATTTGCAATAAGTACTTAGATCAGTCATTAAAAGGTGATAAGCACGGCAACGAAATTGAAAAGAATAAAGCAAACATTCTCAAAGGGGCGGGAATAAAATATAAAGAAGGAATTATAACAAAAAAGCAACGGGAAATGATTATGGCTACGGTAACAGAAGCGCCATTTGATGCATTTATTCCGGTAGTGTATTTAGTGAATACACAAAGAGTAGCGAATAAACTAGAGGTAGTACCTGATACGGAAAAAGCGAATGATACGTCCAGGGAATATGTCATATCAAATTTACATAAGAACGAATTCACTATTTTAAGTTTTTATGATATACTAAAAGGTGTAGTAGAGTTTAAAACCGAGAAAGCGGGTGATTAAAAATGCCAAAACTGCATATTAGCAAGTCGGCTCAATTACCGAACCGTAGGTTAAAAACAACGACTATCGATTTTAATACATTGAATTATGACCAGCTTCTTGATGTGGCAAACGCGGTAGAGATGGGTATGAGGGGATTTCGCAATGTTAATGTAGTTGACGATAAATCACGGGAGATTTCTCAAAAAGTTCTTTGCTTAAAGGATAAGGGGAAAATCAACATACAGTTGAGAAGACTAAACAGTGAAATTGTAAAAAAGAACGCGCAGATTAGCAAGGGGAAAAACGGCAGAAAACTATATAATGACCTTATGAATAACCGATAAGAAGTAATGCCCACCCGCCGAACCGTTCGGCGGGTATTTTTATGCCCAAAAACGGGAATATTTTATGCACGGCGCGTCAAAACTACCCAGTAAGAACGGCACGGTTTTTTACCCGTGCGCATTGCCTGTCCTCATTTTATAGTGGAGCAACTCGACTGTGGATAATTAAACGATGGGCGCGGTGCCCCGAGAAAGGATATGGTTACCCCATGTTTCATTTGACCCCAAACGAATACTCCCAGCTTGTTAAGCGCGCGGAGCACCCGTCTGCTACCGTGCGCGACTGCGCGGTGGCGTTTCTATGCGGCGGCGCGGTGTGCGTCATCGGCGAGGCGCTGAGTACGCTGTACCACCAAAACCCCAACGTCACGCAGGAGATGGCAGGCACGCTTACCTCGATTACCCTGATCTTTGTCGCTGCGCTGCTCACGGGGCTGCATGTGTTTGATGACATCGCCAAGTTTGCGGGCGCGGGCGTGTTGGTGCCAATTACGGGGTTTTCCAACTCCGTTGCCGCCCCTGCTATTGATTTTAAGAGCGAGGGATTTGTGCTGGGACTGGGCGCAAAGATGTTTACGATTGCGGGACCCGTTATTGTGTACGGTCTAACCGCGGGTGTGGTATACGGGCTAATCTTGTTTTTGTTTAACCTGTACTAGCACCAGAGTAAACGACGTACGGTCTGCAAAAGTCAAACTGCGAAAGGGTTGGTGGATTATTATGCCCACACGTCAGGGAAGATACACACTGCGTCTTGACACCTGTCCCAGCATTGCCGCGTATGCGTCGGTGGTGGGAAAAAAGGAGAGCGAAGGGCCGCTTGCGCGCTACTTTGACATGATCT
>JAEZDF010000144.1 GCA_023429685.1 Bacillota bacterium | reverse complement strand
CTGCGTCCTTCATCCGGGCATCCACGCATTCATCGGTGCAAAATAACAGTGCAGTCTTGAGCACGGTATCCACATCATCGGCTAACACAAAGTTGAGCGCTTGTTTTACCGTTTCATCAATCTCTTCGAGGTCAGCACCATTATCCTCTGGAATTATGACTGTTTTTACACCGGCACGGTAGGCGGCCATCGTCTTCTCCTTCAGCCCGCCAATGGGTAAAACGCGACCGCGCAGAGTAACCTCTCCCGTCATTGCCACCTCGCGTTTAACTGGGATCCCAGTCAGTGCCGATACCAAGGCCGTAACCATTGTAACACCTGCAGACGGTCCGTCCTTTGGAACGGCTCCCTCTGGGGCATGGATGTGAATATCGCGGTCTTTATAGAAATCCTCATCAATCTTTAATTTATCCGCCTTACTGCGAATATAGCTGACCGCAATGTTTGCCGATTCTTTCATTACGTCGCCCAAAGAGCCGGTGAGCTGAATCTTGCCGGTACCCTTTACCACGTTGACCTCGATCATCATAATCTCGCCGCCAACACTCGTCCATGCAAGACCGGTCACTACGCCGATCTCGTTCTTTTTTAAGATGTCGTCAGGGCGGAACTTACGCGCACCCAAAAACTCACCGATGTTTGCGTCAGAAATTACAACCTTCGCCTGCGAGCCTTCTACAATTAGCTTTGCTGCCTTTCGGCAAAGCGATGAGACTGCTCGTTCCAGCTTGCGTACGCCCGCTTCACGGGTATAATAATCGATAATCGCATAAAGCGCACCATCTAAAATCTTGATGCTTTTTGCAGACAATCCGTTTCGTTTAATCTGCTTGGGAGCCAGATGGTTACGCGCGATATGGAACTTCTCCTCCCGAGTATAACTCGAAAGTTCAATAAGTTCCATTCGGTCAAGCAAAGGCGCCGGAATCTCGCTTTTATCGTTAGCGGTTGTAATAAACAAGATATTGCTGATATCAAACGCAAGCTCTATGTAATGGTCGCGAAACGCCTTGTTCTGCTCGGAATCGAGAACTTCAAGCAGTGCGGACGCTGGGTCTCCTCTAAAGTCGTGGCTGAGTTTATCTACTTCATCCAGCAGTATCAGCGCATTTTTGCTTCCCGCACGACTGAGGGCATCAATGATACGCCCGGGCATCGCGCCCACATAGGTCTTTCGGTGACCACGGATATCCGATTCGTCCCGAACACCGCCCAGTGAAATACGTGCGTATTTCCTGCCAAGCGCAGCTGCCACAGAACGGGCAATCGATGTTTTTCCCACGCCCGGAGGACCCACCAGACAAATTATCTGGCCGGTGATATCAGGTGCTAGCTTACGGACCGCAAGCAGCTCTAAAATGCGCTCTTTTACCTTTGAAAGCCCATAATGGTCACGGTCAAGGATGCGCTTTGCTTTGGTAATATCAATCTTATCTTTGGTCTCTTTGTTCCAAGGCAGGTCTAGGCAGGTGTCAAGATAGTTACGAATTACACTTGCTTCCTGCGAGTTGTACGGCATCTTAAACAGGCGCTCCGCCTCTTTGTTTAGCTTGTCGGCCGCTTCCTTGGGTAGGTTTAGGCGCTCTATACGATCAAAATACTCCATCGCTTCTTCCTGCACGCTGTCGCCTTCCCCAAGCTCGCTGGAGATGACCTTCATCTGCTCGCGCAAAAAGTACTCACGCTGGTTTTTATCTACCTGCTGTTTAACCTTGTCATACAGATCCTTCTCGATGGACAGCACGCTGTTTTCGTCCTCAAGGATCTGAACCAGTAGTTCCAGACGGCGAATGGGGGCACTCTCTTCGAGGATACGCTGCTTGTCACCCGTCTTGAGCATCAGGTTGCCCGATATGTATTCACAAAGATAGACGGGGTCCTCGCTTGCCATCACGTTAAGCATATAATCCTTTGGCATCTGAGGAGTTAGGTAGGAATACTCCTCAAAAAGATCCTTCACCGTGCGCATCAGCGCCTCTGCGGTATCCTTTTGATTTTTTGTTCGTATTGTTTTAAGGGGTAACTCCTCTACCATAGCAGACATAAAGGGGTCTTCTTGCAATATATCTATCAGCTTCGCGCGGTAAAGACCTTCGACCAGGACGCGGAGGCTGTCGCCAGGCATCTTAAGTATCTGCCGCACCTCGGCAACAACACCGACAGAATACAGGTCATAGTCCTTAGGTTCGTCTTCGCGGATGTCCTTTTGTGTAACCAAAAAAACAAGCTGATTGTTGCCCATTGCTTCATTTAAGGCAAGCACCGACTTTTTTCGGCCTACATCAAAATGCAAAACCATATTCGGATATACTACCAAACCTCTTAGTGCCAGCATGGGGAGCCTAGCAGTTTTTACCTGAGCAGCTTGTTGATCCATAAAGGTTCCCTCCATTCTACCGGCTAAAGCAAATAATCTAATATAATGTAATGGTGTGTCATACCAGTTAAGCACAATGAAATGCTTTAACATGAACACTTCTTAACCCATTATATTAGAAAACACGCGTCAGTTCAACAAATTTATAACAACAATTCTTTTCAATATTATTAACACTTCGCCCCAAGCATAATGCTTATATGCGGAAGCAAATAATCCGTAAATAAAGGTTTGCTTGAACAAAATGTAAAGTCAACACCATGTTGGTGTCGACTTTACACGAATCAGTGTGCTATTTTTTAGCTTACCGAGCTTTTTCTTGGTGTCTTTGGACGCTTTGCCGCGAGCATAAGACTAGATGCGCGCTTCTCGGGATTGCGAATATATTGAGGCGGCTCGTCTCCCAAGATACAGTTTTTAGTTATTTTCACCGTCTCAATCGTTGCATCACTTGGCACATGGAACATAACATCAGAAAGTGCCATTTCAATGATAGAGCGCAAGCCACGCGCGCCGGTTTTAAGCTCAATGGTACGGTGCGCAATCGCTCTGAGCGCCTCATCATCAAATTCAAGCTTTACGCCATCCATCTCAAACAGCTTGACATACTGCTTAATCAACGCGTTCTTAGGTTCGCGCAGGATGGTAATCAGCATGTCTTCATCAAGGTTTTCGAGTACAGATATAACGGGCAGACGACCCACAAGCTCGGGTATCAGACCGTATTTGACAAGGTCGTGCGGGGTTATCTGCTGCATCAACTTTTCTGCGGCAACCTCGCGTTTTTCTTTCAGCTGTGCACCAAAGCCAAGAGAGCTTACGCCTACGCGCTTTTCAATTAGTTTATCAATACCGTCAAAAGCACCGCCGCAGATAAACAGGATGTTTGCCGTGTTGATCTGAATAAACTCCTGCTGTGGGTGCTTTCTTCCACCCTGGGGGGGAACATTGGAAAGCGTTCCCTCTAAGATCTTTAATAGTGCCTGCTGAACCCCTTCGCCGCTGACATCGCGGGTAATCGAGGTGTTCTCGCTTTTTCTTGTAATCTTATCAATCTCATCGATATAAATAATGCCGCGCTCGGCCTTTTCCATATCGTAGTCTGCTGCCTGAATCAGCCGTAACAAGATATTTTCAACGTCCTCACCCACATAGCCCGCTTCAGTCAACGTGGTAGCATCCGCAATGGCAAACGGAACGTCAAGAATCTTAGCGAGTGTCTGAGCCAGCATTGTTTTTCCTACGCCAGTAGGACCAAGCAGCAACACATTGCTTTTTTGCAGCTCAACATCATTGGTTCCGTGGTAAAAGATGCGTTTGTAGTGGTTATACACCGCAACCGCAAGTGTAATCTTCGCCTTGTCTTGACCGATAACGTATTCATCCAAAAAACGCTTCATCTCTTCCGGCGTTGGAACCGTAACGTTGTTATCACTCTTCTGTTTTGTCGTACGCGAGCCCGAAAGCGGCGAACTGTCGGTAAGGATGCTCTGACAAAGCTCGACACATTCGTTGCATATATACACACCGGAACCGGCAATAATCCGATCCACCTCATTTTGCTGTTTCCCGCAGAATGAACATCTTATGGATTTGCTTTCATCCTTGCCCATAATCTACCCTCATCTCATTCCGCCGCTTATGCATGCATTAGTCTGTACTTATGCAGCAACGCAGCTATCATACGTCTAAAAATAGACGCGATTGTAATGCAAAAGCAAAGCCTATTCGACTTTGCTTTTGATTTATTGTTTTACTATCTAGAGGTAATGACCTTATCGACCAATCCGTACTTCATCGCTTCTTCGGCAGTCATAAAGTTGTCACGTTCGGTGTCGCGTATAATTACATCAAGGGGTTGGCCGGTCTGCTCGCTAAGCAGTTGATTCAGCTTACCTTTAATGGCAATTAGGCGGTCAGCGTGAATCTTAATATCGGTTACCTGCCCGCGGAAGCCGCTGGAAGGCTGGTGAATCATAATTTCGCTGTTCGGCAAGGCAAAACGCTTACCCTTAGCGCCTGATGAAAGCAAGAATGCACCCATTGATGCGGCCATGCCGACACAGATGGTGGATACATCACACTTGATGTACTGCATTGTATCATAAATTGCCATGCCCGACGTAACGGAACCGCCCGGGCTGTTGATATACAGATGAATATCCTTATCAGGATCCTGTCCTTCAAGGTAAAGCAGCTGGGCAACCACAAGGCTTGCCGTTACGTCGTTTACCTCTTCGGACAGCATTACTATACGGTCATTGAGTAACCGAGAGAAGATGTCGTAAGAACGTTCTCCTCGATTGGTTTGTTCTATTACCATTGGCACTAAGCTCATATCGTTTTCTCCTGCCTTTCGAATGCGCTGTCACCTATCACGGCGGTCAGCACTTTATTTATGCTAATCGTATGTTGTAAATTACTTATTCTTCGGTTTTTGTCTTAGGCGAAGCCTTTTTTCTTGTCGCAGGCTTCTTGGGCGCGGGTGCCTCTTCTGCGGCAACCTCCGCATCATCAGTTGTCTTTTTCACAGCAGCCTTCTTGGGTTTTGCAGCCTTCTTGGGCTGTTCCTCGGTAGATTTTTCGGAAATCTCAGCACTGCTACGCACAAGGTCGATTGCCTTGTTTACGATAATATCCTTAGAAAGCTCCTCAGCGGCAACAAAGCCCTTAACCTGCTCTGCTTCCAGCTTATAGGCATCTGCAATCTTCTTGTATTCTGCGTCAAGCTCCTCTTGGGAGGCGGTAAGCGACTCAAGCGATGCAATCTTCTCGAGTGCAAGGCGAATCTTCACCTGACGTGCGGCCTGCTCCTCAAAGGTCTTGCGGAAGGATTCCATCGTGCCGTTTGTATACCGCAGATAGGTATCAAGGTCAAGCCCCTGAGACTTTAAGCGGTACTCAAAGTCCTGCACCATCTCATCAACACGCTTTTGGTACATCACCTCGGGGATGTCGCCTTCCATCGCGTCAATAATCTGGTCAATTAGTGCATTTTCTACGTTCTCGGTTGCATAATGCTCTTTGTGCTCAAGAATATTCTTTTTGATATCCTCTTTAAACTCGGCAAGTGTATCAAACTCGCTGACATCCTTGGCGAACTCGTCGTCAAGTGCGGGCAGCTCAGTGCTGCTTATTTCGTTCAGCTTAACCTTAAACAACGCGGGCTTGCCCTTAAGCTCCTCGGAATGGTACTCCTCTGGGAAGGTTACTGTAACGTCGAATTCCTCGCCGATGCTATGACCTACAATCTGCTCCTCAAAACCGGGAATAAACTGTCCCGAGCCGAGCACCAGTGTGTAGCCCTCTCCCTTTCCGCCCTCAAACGGAACACCGTCAACAAAGCCCTCAAAGTCGATAACAGTGCTGTCGCCCTGTGCAGCCGCGCGGTCGTCAATATTGATTATGCGGGCACCGCGCTCCTGATGGCGCTTAAGCTCCGCCTCGATCTCCTCGTCTGAAACGGTGGGAGTCTCTTTTTCGGCTTTAAGTCCCTTATATGCCTTAACGGTCACATCGGGTTTAACAAAAACCTTGGCGAGAAAGGTAAAGCCGTTGGCGTCAAGGGTGGTTACTTCGATTTCGGCACGATCCACGGGCTCAATACCCGCTTCTTTAACGGCAACTTCATAAGCAGAGGGATACAGCTCGTTTACCGCATCCTCCCAAAACACCTGCTCGCCGTACATCTTTTCAATCATTTTTCTGGGAGCCTTGCCTTTACGGAAGCCTGGAACCTGTATTTTAGGAGCATTCTTTCTAAATGCACGGGTTACGGCTTCGGAAAACTCCTCGCCTCCCACTGCAATTTCAAGCTCGTATTTGTTTTTTTCAATTTCCTTGGATGATTTTAACTGCATGTTGTACAATCCTTTCGTCGCCGCATAATCTTTGGTGGAAAACGCTCCACTGCGCGGAAGAGACGCCCACGGCATAAAACCTTAGGGCAATCTATCCTTTCAATTATATCACAATCATTTTTCTAAATCTACTGGTTTGCTTGTTTTTTACTATCCGCATAAATTATCGTATGCGAAGTGGCTTGAATTTCAAATAATCGGCAGAGGTCATAACATATTCTATGCCGTCCACCCTGCCTTGCACCGCGTAATTACAACCGTTACCGTGGATATGACCGTAATAACAGGTCTTAACAGGGTATTGGTGCAATACATCAAGTATCTCATTGCAGAGTTCCTTGGCAAATAGCGGAGGATAATGCAAAAAGCATAACAGTTCAAGCCCTGTTTTGGCACCCTGCTCCAATGAGGCTCTTAATCTGCCCGCTTCTCGCAGGATTACCTTTTGGTCGGTCGCCTCACTGCCGTCAAAGATCCAGCCACGGGTACCGCAGATACTTACTCCCTCAGCGCATATGGTGTTATTGTGAAGAATACGGATGCTGTTTATGCTGTTTTGGGCAAAAAAAGTTTCCATTTTCGTTCGCGTTGTCCAAAAATAATCGTGGTTGCCTTTTAAAATAATCTTTTTGCCTGGCAACGACTCGATAAACATAAAATCGGCAAGGGCACCGGGGAGATCCTGCGCCCATGAGATATCGCCGCCAATCACAACACTATCTTGGTCGCAAACCGTATCCATCCATCCACCTCGGATGCGGTCAACATAGCCATCCCATCCGGGAAAAACATCCATGGGTTTATTGGCACCAAGTGAAAGATGCAGGTCTGATATTACGTATAGCGCCACAAAGCACCTCCTTTAATCAAAGTATATTCAATTACGCAGCATCAATACTAGATAAAGAAGGAGGTGATATTGATGAAGGATGAAAGAACGAAGCAGGATAATCAGTCTGCGCACGAGCATATCGATGGGATTATCTGCGACGTTAACAACTGTATATACAACCAGCAAAATCAATACTGCACGGCTACGCATATCAAGGTTGGTCCCAACTTTGCGGCGACCAAAAATGATACTGCTTGCGTAACGTTTGAACATCGGTAGCATAAGTGAATACCAGTTGCGTGGATGCGTATCAGATATCCGCGCAACTGACTTTAATTCTATTACGCGTTAATGCCAAGATAGTTGTACACAGCATCCCGCATTGAGTTGCTATCACAGCACATGTCAAAACGAGCCTCGCGTTGTTCAAGCCCTTTGAGCGATGCAGGGACTTGAGTACCCGTCTTTTGAGAAAGCTTTTGTGCAAGGGCAAACTCCGATGCATCTTCCTTAATACCTGATACTGCTTCATACACGCTGGAGGGGAATTTGTAAGCATTTGCGGTAGAGGCAATTACCGTGACTGTTTCGTCTTTGGTTTTGGCTACATAGTCTTGATAAACCTTATACGCAACCGCGGTGTGGGTATCCGCAACGTAAGTATAACTATCAAACAGACTGCGTATGGTTTGCTTGGTGTTTTCATCATCGCAGTGACCGCCAACAAACAGTTCCTTCAGCTTATTTAGTACCTCCGGCTTCACCTCATATCGTCCCGACTCGTTAAGCGCTGTCATGCAATCGGTCATGTACGTGTCGTAATCATCAGACAGATGATACAAAAGGCGCTCAAGATTACTGGAAATGAGGATGTCCATTGACGGAGAGATGGTGGTGTAGAACGGACGATTGGTATCATAAACGCCGGTGGCGATAAAATCGGTAAGTATCTTATTTGAATTGGATGCACAGATAAAACGCTTGATGGGCAGCCCCATTCGTTTGGCGTAGTAAGCAGCAAGAATGTTGCCGAAATTACCTGTGGGAACCACAACATTGATAGGGTCACCAAAACGGATGCATTCATCCTTAACCAAATCACAGTATGCGCTAATGTAATACACAATCTGCGGCAAAAGCCTGCCCCAGTTGATGGAGTTCGCGCTGGAAAAAACAAGCCCGTTTTCCGAAAGCTTACCCACCGTTTCTTTGTCGGTAAAGATTCGTTTTACCTCGCGTTGACAATCATCAAAATTACCCTTTACCGCACATACAAAGACATTGTCGCCTTCCTGCGTTGTCATCTGCAGGCGTTGCATCTCACTGACACCGTCCTGTGGATAAAACACCATAATGCGGGTACCCGCAACATCCTTAAAGCCCTCAAGCGCAGCCTTGCCGGTATCGCCCGAAGTCGCAACAAGGATTACGACTTCTTTGCCGGAGATTGTTTTCTTAGCGCTTACCGTCAATAGATACGGCAAAATTTGAAGGGCCATATCCTTAAACGCGCAGGTGGGACCATGCCAAAGCTCGAGCATATAGGTGCTCTCGCCTAATCTGGAAAGCGGAGCGGGGATGTCATCATCAAATTTCCCTCCGCCGTAAGCGCCGTTTGCGCAAAGCTTAATCTCATCCAGCGAAAAGTCGGACAAATACTTCATCAATATACTTTCCGCGCGCTCAATATAGCTCATGTCGCACAGTGCTTTTAAGTCATTTTCCGTAAGTGTAGGGATATGCTCGGGTACAAACAGTCCGCCGTCCTCCGAGATACCTTGCGCGATAGCCTGCGCGGAAGAAACGCGTAGTGCCGAGTTTCGTGTGCTTTTGTATTCCATCAAACAGTTCAACCTTTCCTTATGCGGGTTATTTCTGAGTGATTATTCGTTTAATCAAAATTCTTAACGGCAAATTCATATGCGTTTTTAAACAGAATCTTTTCCGCTAATTCCTCTTTATAGCCGTGTCTTAACAGTTCTTCGCGCAAGGATCCAACCATGGAGACGTCCTTAAGCTTAGCGGGAGTTTCTGCTCCGTCAAAGTCCGACCCGATGCAGATGCTGTTTTCACCGCCCAAAGACAAAAAGTGATCGATATGACGAAGGATTTCGACAAATCCGGCATTCTTTGAGTTGTTTAAAAATTGCTTATAGAAATTGATGCCCACAATACCACCAGTGTGTACAATCGCCTCGAACTGCTCATCGGTCAGATTGCGCGGGTGCTTGCAGATTCTGCGCGAATTGGAATGGGTTGCAATAATCGGTTTACTGGTAAGATTTAGGATGTCATAAAATCCTTTATCGGAAATATGTGACACGTCGATGGTGATGTTGGCACGGTTAAGCTCAACCACTGCACTACGCCCAATCATAGAGAGCGAATGGTTTCCACCCACACCGCTGCCAAGCTCGTTTTTTCCATTCCACGTAAACGAAAATATCTTTACTCCGTCTTTTTTCAGTTCGTTAATACGCGTAAGGTCTCCGGCAATCACAGCACCGTTTTCTACCGTTAGAATAGCGGCGCATTTGTCCTCGGCGACAGCCTGCTCCATATCCGCTCTGGTTTTACAAAATACCATACGGTCGCTGTTAAGTAATGCCTGTTCTTTTAATAGGTCAAGCTGCTTTTTATAGTTCTGGTACGCGGCATCCCCTTTTATTGAGTCGTGGGTCCAAACCGCAAAGCATTGACACCAGGATTTAAACCCCTCGCCCTTTTGCAAGGTGACAGCGGTTTCGCCATCTGACAGAGGGCTACTGTTTTTTAGCATCTCCGACAAGGTATCGCAGTGCAGATCAAAGTAGTTCATAGGTCACTCCCATCGTCCGCCGAGCGTCGGCAGCCATATAATACGGAAACTCCGAAGGG
>JAEZDF010000084.1 GCA_023429685.1 Bacillota bacterium | reverse complement strand
GCACGATTTTGACCAAAGGCAGGCGTTATGTTCAGATTCCCACCCTGTATCAGGACTTTACCCTGCTTGCTAAGGATTTGGAGACCAGCGAAAAACGCGGCTTTGCACCCGACCTTTCCGCCGCCGTGGTTGCCGCGCAATATGCCGCGTTTGCAGAGGACAAACTGATCTTTCTCGGCGATAAAGCGGCGGGCTACGAAGGTCTTTTAACCGCCGCGGGCGCAAACAAGATAAAAAAGAGCGACTGGGCGACGGGGGAAAATGCATTTTCCGACATCGCCACAGGGCTGGAAACACTGGTACAAAAGGGCATATACGGCTCGTATGCACTTGTGCTTAGCCCCGACCTGTATACCGCGTTGCAGCGTCTGCAGCCGGCAACGGGACTACTTGAGACCGACCGCATCGCAAAGCTGGTGGACGGACGCCTGTACAAAACCCCCGTGCTCGGCAAGGGCAAAGCGGTGCTGGTGGGCGCAGAGCCCGGCAACATGGATCTGGCAGTCGGGCAGGATATGGCGACCGCGTATCTGGAGCAAAAGGACCTGAACCACTGCTTCCGCATCCTAGAGACGGTGCTGCTGCGGGTAAAACGCGGCGAGGCCATCGTCGTGTTTGAATAAATTACTACTATAAATAGTACAACGGGCATTGCCGATTTTGGTTCGGCAATGCCCGTTGTTTTGTATACACTTTGACACTTTGACTAACACTTGTCGCAAATTAACCTATTGTAAGCCAATAGCCTGCCCTGCTTGCCCACTTTTTCAATTGCCCCCACCGAGCACAACACGTTAAGCGCCGTCTGTGCTTTGTGCAGGGGCAGCTTTGCTGCGGCGGCATAATCCTTTGAGGTGAACGGCTCGGTCAGCGTGTGCGGAATCAGCTGCGCATACTGCGCGGGGGTATCGATGCGCGTTTCGCCTGCAAGGGCTACCGGTATGCGCTCGCTGCGGGTAGAACCGCGCTTTTTATCCTTGCTCCAGCCATTTAGACGGCGGTAATCCTCCACATCAACCAGTAAGATGCGAAGCCTCAGGTTTGGGTGGCACAACAGCGGCTTAATCTTATACAGCTCATAAAACGCCTCATACGCCGTGCCCGTTTTGGGGGAGCGGCGTTTCTTGCTCACCTCCCCCGTCTCCTCGTCAATCCACGACAGCCACTTGGCATGTGCCATCGGGTACACAACTGTAACCGTGCCGAGCGTGAGAAAGTAGGCTAACTTTTTGCGCAGCTTGTCAAAGCCGCGCGTCTGTATCTCCAGTATGCCGTCCCCACACAGGATGTCGGCGACAAACCGTCCCACGGGCACCTCATGGGTGCTTTTATCGGGGCTGAGCCAGTGCTTGAGTACGGCATGCAGGGTCTTTTCCCCTAAGGTGCCGATGCCCCCAGTATCGCTTCTCTCGGTCATAACGGCTTGGTAGGCGCTAAGAAAACGCTGGTCATCCATTGGCGGTACCCCCATAACGGCGAAACATTTGTTATATGGTAGCATGTGTGTGGTTCGTTGTCAAAATAATCAAGACATGCGCTGTACAACAAAATTGGCTTGTGGTATTCTTAACAATAGAAGTTATACATCTATATTTCATCCTTTTCACCACAGGCCGAATGGAGTATATTGGCTAATATTATACCGCGTTAATATAGCGGTAGGAAACGGAGCGATGGCGTTGAACGACTTTAAAAACGGAGCAGTCATGTTCACTCTAGGGGGACTCGTTGCGGCATTTGTTATTGCACAATCGGTATTCTTCCTGGTAAAGGCGGTCAGGCAGGGGCGGGCACTTGGAATTGAAGGCAAGGTGATGAAAAAGGCGGCGCTTTCATCCATCCTTTTTACCATTACCCCGTCTATCTCGATTCTGCTTGGACTGGTTACACTCTCAAAAGCACTGGGGGTTGCACTTCCCTGGATACGCCTGAGCGTTCTGGGTGCCGTTACATACGAGCTGCCCGCCGCAGAGGCGGCAGCAAACGCGTTTGGGCTTTCGATATCGGGCAGCATTACCGACCCGAAGGTGTTTTCCGCCATCATATGGGTTATGACCACGGGATGCATCACCCCGCTTATCATCGTGCCTCTGTTTTTAAAGAAGCTGCGCGGCGGGCTTACCAAGATGAAGAAGCGCGACGAAAAATGGGGCGACATCTTTATGACGGCGCTGTTTCTCGGTATGATCTCGGCTTTTTTAGGCATGGGCGTTTCGGGTGGACTGATGCCGGTGCTTACACTGCTGAGCTCCGCCTTGATTATGGTGGCATGCGGCGTGATAATAAAAAAGAGCGGTGCCGAGTGGCTTAGAAACTACGCGCTGCCCTTTAGCATGATCGGCGCGATGGCGCTTGCCATTTTGTTCCACTCAGTGATATAAGGGGGCAAAAATGATGAAAAGAAGCTATGAAGATTCGGTACATTTCATGGGTAGAATTTGGATGGTGGCGGCACTTGTTATCATGTATGCCGTGCCCATTGTATTTAGCCTTTTTTATGGTGTGTGGCCTGACCCCGTTAAGGTTTTGCAGGGGCTCTTGGGCGTTGCGCCGATCTTTTGGACGGTATGCGCCATAGAGGTGTTTACCTACGCACCGATGCTCGGCAATGCGGGAACCTATCTCGGCTTTGTGACTGGCAACCTGACAAACCTGAAGGTGCCCTGCGCACTATCCGCCATGGAGGGGGCAGCGGTTACCCCCGGCAGCGACGAGGGAGAGGTTATCTCCACCATCGCGATTGCGGTATCATCTATTACCACCACGCTAATTATTGTGGCGGGTGTTCTACTGCTGATTCCTCTTACCCCCCTGCTTGAATCGCCCACCCTAAAGCCGGCGTTTGACAACATCCTGCCCGCGCTGTTCGGGGGACTTGGCGTTGTGTATATCTCAAAGAGCTGGAAGATTGCCGCCACCCCGTTGCTTGCGATGATACTCCTGTTCATCCTTGTGCCGTCGCTTGCGGGCTCGGTGGGTATTTTGGTTCCCGTCGCGGCGTTAATCAGCATTGGCACAGCCCGGCTTCTGTATAAAAAGAACCTGTTGTAACAAGTAACTGCCTCTTAGAAAGGACTGGTTTTAACATGCCGTACAGCAGAGCGGTGGAGTCTTTATCAAAGATGATTACCTACAAGACCATCTCGGTTCGGGGCGAACCCGACGCAAACCGCGAACAGTTTGATGGCTTTCGTGCATACATAAAGGAGCGTTACCCCGGCGTGTTTGCCCGCTGCACCTTCGAGCAGGTGGGGCCCAGCGGACTGCTCTTACACCTTGCGGGCAAACGCAGTGACGACCCCAGTGCCCTGATGGCGCACTATGACGTGGTGGAGGTCAGCGACGGTTGGCAGCACCCCCCGTTTGACGGCGTGATTGAAGACGATGTTTTATGGGGGCGCGGCGCTATCGACACAAAGGTTACGCTTTGCGCTGTTTTGGAGGCTACAGAGCGTCTACTCGGCGAAGGCTTTGCCCCGCATAACGACCTGTACCTTGCGTTTTCTGGTGACGAGGAGATTATGGGTCCTTCCGCCTCGGCGATTGTGGATTGGTTCGAGCAGCGCGGCATCCGGCTTGGGTTTGTGCTTGACGAGGGCGGCGCCATCGTATCGGGCATCTTCCCCGGTGTAACGAAGGATTGCGCGGTGATCGGCATTGCCGAGAAGGGCATGGCAGACCTGACGCTGACCGCCCAGTCGACCGCGGGGCACGCCTCCGCGCCGCCTAACACAACGGCCTTGGGCAAGGTGGCAAAGGCTATCTGCCGCATTGAGGCAAACCCGTTTCGGCAGCGTCTTGTGCCGCCTGTGCGCAGCATGCTGTCAAAGCTCGGTAAAAACTCCGAGAAGGGTGCAATCCGCTTTATCTTTACAAACCTGTGGCTGACCGCCCCGATTGTAAAGCTGATATTTAAAAAAAGCGGCGGCGAGCTTGCGGCAATGACCCGTACCACGACCGCGTTTACCATGGCAAAGGGCAGCTCTCAGGCAAACGTTTTGCCCAAAATCGCATCTGCCACCGCAAACTTTCGCATCCTGCAGGGAGACACGGTGGACGGAACGATTGCGCGCATCCAGAAGCTTGCGGGCAAAGGGATTACCGTCACCAAGGTTTACGCGTCCGAGCCCAGCAGGGTATCCTTGCTCGATGAGCGGTATGACCTGCTTGCAAACACCATCCAAGAAAGCTGGAAGGATGTGCTGGTGTCGCCCTATTTGATGATGGCGTGCACCGACTCGAGACACTTCGGGCGCATCTCGGATCACGTGTACCGCTTTACCCCCCTGCGACTGTCTAAAGAGGACAGGGGGCTGATTCACGCAAACGACGAGCGCATTGCTACCACCAAGGTGGATGAGTGTACCGAGTTTTATGTTGACTTAATCCGCAAGTTGTAATGGGGGGATAACTGTGATGAAGGAGCAAATCAGGGAACTTATTCTGGGGCTTGGAGCTGATGACTGTGGTTTTGCGCACATCAATGCCTTTGCGGGTGCGCCCGAGGGCTTTCACCCCACCGACATCTACAACGGCTGTCGCAGCGTGGTGGTGTTTGTTAAGCGTATCGCAAACGGGCTAAAACAGGTTAGCCCGCGCATTGTGTACTACCACACCAACATTCAGATTTTAAACGACATCGACCGTATCTCACGCGAGGCGAGTATCCTAATAGAGGACTTGGGCGGCACCGCCGTGCCCATGCCCTGCGACGACCCGTACGAGTATTGGGACAAAGAGAGTAAGACCGGGCGCGGGCTCCTTTCCATGCGCCATGCCGCCATGCTGTCGGGCATGGGTAGCCTGGGCAAGAACACACTGTTCATCCACAAGAAATACGGCAACATGGTTAACATCGGTCTGCTGTTAACAAACCTCGAGCTTACATCCGACCCACCGTCAAAAGACCTATGCATTGCAGGCTGCACCCTGTGCCTGACCAACTGCCCGTCGGGTGCACTGGACGGCGTTACGGTAATTCAAAAGCGCTGCCGTGAGCACACCTTTTCCAGTAACGAAAAGGGCTACGACATCTGCAACTGCAACACCTGTCGGGTAATCTGCCCTGCGGTGAGATAACCCGTACAAAACGAGAAGGGGTGTGCTATCCTTGTCAACGATTGCGGTGGTATATAAATCAAAATACGGCTCTACCGAGCGGTACGCGCGGTGGATTGCCGAAAAAGCGGGTGCCGACCTGTTTTCTGCAGGTCAAATAACAATCGATGCGCTGCTGGCTTACGATACAATTGTTTACGGAGGTGGCTTGCACGCCGGTGGTATCTTCGGATTTTCCTTTATTAAAAAGAACTACCACCGTCTAAAAGATAAGCGGCTTGTTGTATTTGCGGTCGGGGCAACCTTAAAAAAAGAGGATGCTGTTGCGGAATTAAAGCGCATCAATCTGACCCCGGAGATGCAGGAAACGACTGCGTTCTATTTGCTGCGCGGCGGGCTGGACTACAAAAGGATGAACGCGCTCGACCGGTTTTTGATGTATTTACAGGTGTGCCGGCTAAAGAGTATGAACCCGGATACTCTGAACGACGACTCAAAAGGCGTGATTGCCACCTACGGCAAGGTGGTGGATTTTACCCGCGAGGAAGCGGTGGAACCGATTGTGCAGTATGTAACTGGCTTGCTTTAAGTTGCTCTTATTTCTATCTTAACTTGATTAAGGATTCAAGAAATTCCCTTAAGTTATATCCAATAAATTATCTTGAATTGAGGTTTGTTTATGGATAATGGAAAGTTCTTAGAAGTATCAGCAAGTGACAAATTGAATAATTGGGATTTACTAATTAGTCGTGAAAGCAAATTATACAGTCGCGAAAACGATATTCGAACAGAATTCGGAAGGGATTATACCCGCATCCTTCATTCATTAGCATATAGAAGGCTAAAACATAAAACACAGGTTTTTTTCAACACTCAAAATGACCATATATGTACCCGTATTGAACATGTTAATCATGTGGAATCAGTTAGTTTTACTATAGCCAAATATCTTGGCTTAAACACGGAATTAACAAAAGCAATCGCTACTTCTCACGATTTAGGTCATGCTCCATTTGGACATCACGGGGAAAGTTGTCTTAAAGAGCTTGCCCAGAAATATCTTAACCAAGATTTTTGGCATGAAAAACACGGATTATATTGCGTAGACAATATCGAGTTACTAGAAAATGATAAGCGGCAGTTTGAAAATTTAGGTTTGACTTATGCAGTTCGGGATGGGATAATCTCTCACTGCGGTGAACTTGATGATAACTTCATTGTTCCCAGGAAAGAGTATATGGATTTATCCTGTTACAATTGTATTGGTCAATATCAACCATATACTTGGGAAGCTTGCGTTGTTAAGATCGCTGATAAAATTGCTTACTTAGGTCGAGATATAGAAGATGCAATTCGATTAGGTTTTATATCTATTAAAGAACTTCGGGAGTTGTCGCGTATTGCAAAAAAATATAATTACGAAAACTTGAACACAACTCTAATTATGCATGAATTAATAATTGACTTGTGTAACTCTAGTTCCCCTGAACATGGTATTGAGTTATCTGAAAGTAATTTTGAGATGATGAAAGATGTTAAAAATTTTAATAATACATATATTTACAAGAGCTCCAAATTTGATAAATACAAAGAATATGTTAAACTAATTATTCATACAAACGTTGAATTTCTAGTATCTTACTACTCTACTACACTTGAAACTATCACAAAAATATTGACTGATACTGATAATGCTTTGGCAAACACTAATTCAAAAATTTCTAATATAAATCTATTAAATGAATTCATAGCATGGTTAATAAATTATATTGATTTTAATCACTTGAGCTCAATCGAAAATATAGCTTATAAATTGAACAACAAGCATAAGAATAGAAAATTATATAATGTTTTTGACAAATCGGATTATGTACAAGCAGTTCTTCATTTTGTAGCTGGAATGACTGACCAATATGCGATAAAAGCTTTTCAATCATTAACTAGTTTCTAAAGTAAAAAACATCGAGCTTGACACGCTCGATGTTTTTTACTTCTAAGCTAATACTATGCGCTGGCGCTGTCGTACCGCTTCATACCCCTGTTCCATAAAAGAAGTGCAAGCCCAAAGAAAAACGCGGTGACGGCGGTACACAACAGCCAGTATGCGGGGCGCATCTGCCCAAACAGGGCAAGCGACGGCAGGTTTGCGATCAGCCCATAGGGCAAAATGACAAACAGCAAAACCCTCCACGCGCCGTGAATGGCGGGCGCAGGCAGACGAAAGGACATATCCATCAGCGTGTTCTCCATGTCCTGCAACGCATCCACCTTGGTTAGCCAGAATGCCGTACAACGGATGCAAAGGCTGATGGAGTATAGCAGTAGGTACATCAGCAGTAAAACCAGCACAAACCGCAAGCAGTTTGGCAGGGTAAGCACCCCAAGCTGTGCGGCACCCACCCCCGTGATAATCAGCCCCACACCGCACAGGGCAAACGAGCCGATATCCAGTTCCCCAAACGACACAAACCACAGCGCGCCCACCGGCTTTACAATCACAAGGTCTAGCGTTCCGGTGCGTATCTTTTCGGGCAGCGACAAAACCCCAAAGAAATAGGTTGCCATAAACAGTCCGTCGAGTGCAACAAACGAACCGGTAAAAACCGTCAGATGCCACACCGTCCAGTCGCCTATGGTGCCGTTCTTAGCAACAACACCAAAGAACACGAGCTGGAGTGAAAACAGGGTTAGGTCGGCGCAAAACGCGCTCCAGAAGCTTGCCCGGTACATCATGGCAGACGACATCTTTAGCCTTGCCATGGTACGAATCACCCTTAGCGCATGCAAAAACCGGTTCATCACATCCCCACCCCCTCAAAGCGTCTGGGCGCGCGCCGCACCAGCAGTGCGCACACCCCAGCAAATACCACGAGCCATCCCGAAAGAATCAGTGTTGCCAAGGCGGCAGAGATATCCGCCTTGCCCATGCACAGCAAAACAGGGTAATAAAGCGTATACGAGAACGGCAACCACTGGGCAAACCCATCGCCAAACACCATATGAAGCGGCAGCAGAGAGCCGGAGAAAAAGCTTACGACAATGTGCTGCACCACAAATATAAACCCGATGTCGGTCAGGCGAAAGGTAAACATGGCAATGATAAACTGAATAAGCATATTCAGCACACCTCCCAGAAAAATGACGGGCAACGCGCTGAGTACATCAAGCGCAGACAGCGGCGAAAAGTATCGTGACAGTAGCAGCATGCCGGCGGTAAGCACCACGCCCTTAGAGAGCATGGGCAGCGCCGCTCTGGCAAAGCTTGCGCTTACAAAATAAATCAGAGGCGACACGGGTCGCACCATGTATTTTGCATACCCGCCGGTCTTGATCTCGTGAGAAAATTCATGCAGCACGCCGTCGGACAGGGTAAGCGCCGACAGGATGCCCCCGAGCAAATAGTAAGTGGTCATCTCGGGCAGTGTAAAGCCCTCGTAGTGGTCGGCACCCCGAAACACCGCGCTCCACAACAGGTAGGCAAGCGCAACCGTAACAACACTCAGCCCTGCGCGCAGCCATGTGCTGCCCCGATAGACCACCGCGTTTTTCAGTTCGCAGGACATGACCGCACTATACTTTTTTATGTTCATGCCTGTGCGTACACCCTTTCTACCAGCATCGTCACGTCGTCGTCCAACACCGTGATGTCAGCGATGTCGCAGCGGTCAAACAGCTGCCTTAGGCAGCTTTGCGCGTTATCCTTCGGTGTGCGCAAACATAGCATGCCATCCTGCCGCTCTAACACCTCGGCGCCCGGCAAGCTGGGAACCTCGCACACCGAAGAAAAACTGACGGTAATCACGCTGCTTGTGCTCTGCGCCGACAGCAACGCGCGCAGGTCACCGTCGTAAATTTTGTGTCCCTGCCGCAGCACGATGCAGCGTTTGGTTAGCTCTAATAGGTCCTCAGTGTAGTGGGACGTGAGCAACAGGGTTACCCCCCGCTCCTGCCCTGCCATTTTTAGCATGGCGCGAATCTGCCGCTGGGCGGCGGCGTCTAAACCGATGGTCGGCTCATCCAGAAACAAAATCTTGGGTTGATGCAACAGCGATGCAATCAGCTCAAACTTCATGCGCTCGCCCAGCGAGAGCTTGCGCACGGGCACGGACAGATACTGCGTAACATCAAACAGCTTGGTAAAATACGCCACATTGTCTCGGTACTGCCTGTCGGGGATTTCGTAAATCTCTTTATTCAGCAGCAGCGAATCGCTTGCGGGCAGATCCCACCAAAGCTGTGACTTTTGCCCCATCACCACCGCAAAGCTTTTTTTAAACGCGCTCTTTCCTTGGTAAGGGCTAAATCCACCCACCGTCACCTGTCCACTTGTAGCCCCAATGATGCCCGTCAACAGCTTAATCAGCGTGGTCTTTCCCGCCCCGTTGGGTCCCATCAACCCGACAAATTCCCCCTCGTCAATGGAGCAGGTAAAATCGTCGAGCGCCGTGCGCACCTTCTGCTCGCGGCGAAACAGTGACACGAGCGATCCTTTTAACCCCTCCGGCTTTTCAAAATAGGTGTATTGTTTTGTTAGGTTTTGTGTCATGATGCTCTGCATATGCCTTATTCCTCACTTTCATAGCGGATGACCGCGTCGGGGTCGTGTCGTTTTTCCATTACATGGCGCGCCTTGCGGTTTTGCACGGTGTCAAACACTACGGAAAAATCATAATCCGGGGGGTACATCTGCTCGGCGGAGGCGATGCGCGTTAAGCGTTTATGGGGTACTGTTTTCTTCTTTCCTTTAACCTGCACCACAACCATACCCATGCCGTCCGCCGCTCGATACACGATACCTGTTTCGTTTGTTGGGCTTAGCTGTACGCAGTCCCCCATCCTGAATTTTTCGGCAAGCTCGTTCTGTTTTTCGGGCACCGGCCTTGCCTTTTGTATTGCAGAAATCTTTTGCGCGGATGGTGGTGCCCCCAGCCCGATTTCGTCCGGCAGGGTGACTGCCACGGGGGACTGCCCCGCATACACCACCTGTTCTGCCATATCCAGCAGCTGCGCCGGAAACCCAAGCCGCTTTGCGATATACAGCGCGCAGCTCTCCCCCGCTTCGCCGAGCTCCAGCCGGTAGAGCGGGCACAGCTTTTCCCTGTCAAACGCCATGCGTGCGTTAATTAGTCCCTGCGCGCGTTTTGCGTAATCCTTGATTTCGGGGTAATGGGTGGTTACGACAAACAGGCAGCCGCGTTGGCGCAGCTCCTCCAGCACAGCAACCGCAATGCCCATGCCCTCGGCGGGGTCGGTACCCGAGCCGAGCTCATCAAGCAGTACCAGGCTCTCGTGGGTGCAATGCCGCAAAACCTCTATGATGCGCACAATATGCGAAGAAAATGTAGATAGGTTTTCGCTGATGCTCTGCCCGTCGCCGATGTCGCACAGAATCAGGTTGTGCATACCCAGCACGCTATCCTGCTGCGCAGGAACATGCAGCCCGCATTGTGCCATCAATGACAGCAATCCCACCGTTTTGAGTGCCACGGTTTTGCCGCCGGTATTTGGTCCTGTAATCACAACCCCAGACACGTCGCCACCAAGCTCAAAATCAAGCGGAACGCAGGCGTCTGCGGGCAACAAGGGATGCCGTGCCGCGCGCAGAACAATGCGTCGCTCGGTGGTAACCGTAGCGCGCACCGCCTTCATACCCAGCGAAAGCTTTGCCTTGGCAAACGCAAAGTCGAGCTGCTCCATCGCCTCGACATTTAGGCGTATCTCGGGCAGATGCTCATCCACCAGTGCCGTTAGGGTATACAAGATGCGGCGCACCTCGTTTTCTTCCGCGATCTCGAGCGTCGTCACCTCCTGCTGCATCTTAACCACGCACGACGGCTCGATAAACACGGTGCTTCCTGTCCCGGACATATCCACCACCGAGCCTGCCACCTTATTTTTATGCTCGCGTTTAACAGGCAGCGTAAACCGTCCGTTTCGTGTGCTGATAAAGCTTTCGGCAAACCAGTCCTTATTGTTTCGCAGTAGGCTATCGAGCCTAGCTCTTATCGCGGTATGCGCGGCTTCCTTCTTGCGGCGAAGGTTGCGCAGCTCGGGGGATGCGTTGTCGCTGAGCTGCTCGCCCTGTATGGTCTGTTCGATCTCGTCGCTCAGCTCCCGAAGGTCATGAAACGATGCGCCGTAGCCTGCGATATCGCTTTTCGCCCCCTCCCCCTTTTTCAGGTAGGACTTCATCCTTCTGCACGAAACCAAAAACTGCGCGACATACAAGAGCTGCGTAGGGGTGAGCATCGAGCCCTTTTCGCACAGTGTCAGCAGCTCATCCAGCTCCCGCATGGGGGCAAGCGGCGGGCTGCCCAGCCGCTCTATCAGTGCCCGCGCGTCGGTCGTCTCCCAGATATGGCGGGTGCACTCGGTCTCGCTTAGATAGGGGGTCAGCTTAAGCAGGCGACTCTTTGCCCGTTCTGACAGCGCGAGGTCGCTTAGCTGCTTTAAAATAACATGAAACTCCAATGAAATCATCGATTTTTGCATTTGTGATATTCTCCTTTACAATCCATGAACGAAACACATAATAATTTCGAACACCGCAGCGCAGCCGTATAGGCGCAAAAAAAGCGTGGTAGGACAAATCCTTCCACACTTTCATAACCACTCTATTCGCATCGCTCCGCCAAAACGGCAGAGAGGTATCCTCCGTCTACCGCAATAATCCAACCGAGGATAAGCGGGAAAACAAGGATACAGCGTAAAATAAGGTGATGTGCAAAGCATGTCTGATGCGCACACAGGGTACGCAAGCGGATGTCCGGTTAGCACCGCAGATGCGATGCCCCGAAAGGCAATGCAAAGCATGGCAGGCAAAAACCTACCGTGTACGCAAGCCTTTCACAACAATTTAGTTGTGAACTACCTTTTCAAACGATGCCGACACAAAACCCATCCT
>JAEZDF010000074.1 GCA_023429685.1 Bacillota bacterium | reverse complement strand
AATAATGAATTAGGACGATTAGCTCAGCTGGTAGAGCATCCGCGTCACATGCGGAGGGTCGTGGGTTCGAGTCCCTCATCGTCCACCAGGGGTGCTGTCTTCGCAATAGTGGGGGCGGCATTTTTTTTGCGTAAAAAAGGAGACACGGCATTTGCCCATGTCTCCTTTATTTACTAAACAGGCAGATATCTTCTACAGGTATCGGTGGCTCACAAGCGTTACCCTACCGTCCTCCTGCTTTTTCAGTATCACCTCGCGGCGGCGGCTTGTTGTGCGCACATATTCGTCGATGTCCTCTTTTCCAATCAGCACATCGTCGTTTTTGTCGGGGTCTACATATCCGTTCATAGTCGACAGTACAAAAGCCATCTCCACGCGGTAGCTGTCACCCAAATCCTGATACCCAAGCAGGAAGGGGACGGGTGCGCTCCAGATGCCCATATGAGGGGGCGTGTAAACGCCCTCCGTTTGCATATAAAGATAGGGGTACTGTTTTAGGTTGGTATGCCTGATTGTAACCTCATCGCCAAAAATCAGCCTCGTGCTCTCCTGAACATGTTCCTCCATCCAAAACCACGTTTCGACCATGCCTAACTTTTCGGATACCGATTCCTGCAGGGCAGACAACTCCTCGCGGTAATTGCTGAATTGCTTATCATAACTGTCGATGGAATAGTGCTGGGTATGAAATATCGCGGTTTGAATCAGGTACTGGTTGCCTAGCTCTGACGCAGACGTTACATCCTTGTCGATTACCTCCAGCAATCCCAGATACCGAAGAATCTGCCTGCTCGTGTCATCCATTTCGATAAGCGATCGTTGCTCTCCTTCATTGAACAGGCCTTCATAGGGGATAGACGCGCGAATGGCGGCGTAGTCCTGCGCCGAACCGTTTGCAAGCTTGAGCGGCGGCAGGGTATAAAGCTCGCCCAGCATGCCGACCTCGCCGTCCACCTGATATTGCAGCTGCTCAAAGGCCTTGTGGTTCTCCCGCAGCGTAACGCCCACTGCGGTTAACAGCGGATAGATCTCCCGTTTGGGGTAACGGTCAAACAGTTGATGCGAAACATCGATGACTAACAAGCCCTGTTGCTGCGTAATCGTTCGGATGGGCAGTTCTTCATCCAATACGGTTTCGACCGCGTTTATCACATCCCATATGGTCACCTCGCCATCCGGCGCTTTTACCTCCACCGATTCTAACACGTCCGAATTCGGAAACGCACGGTAGACGGTAATTACTCCATCCCGCACAAGTTCCACATTTAATGGCTCGCTGAGCACCTGGGATGATGGCTGCGGCTGTGCAACCACAGGCTCTTGTGTCACCTCGGCAGCGCAGCCCGTCGTCATTACCGCGCAGAGCAGTACCCCCGTCGTGCGTAAAAGCAGCTTTTTTGTTCCTTGCCGCATGACAACACACCTCCCTTCCTTCATTTTGTATTCTATTCCTTTATTATCCTATTTTGTCTATGTAAAGTCAACCTCATCGTTTTGGCGTGTTATCATTATACCTTTTAAAACCACCGTGATTGTGGTAGAATAAAGAAGTTGTCATTATCCCGTGATACCATTTTATTCGGACATCTTTTAACTGAATATACTATAACAGACAGAAAGGATAGATTTGACCTATGCAGTACCAGTTTTCGGACAAGATATCGTCCTTGCAGCCGTCGGCGATTCGTGAGATTTTAAAGTTCACCGCCGACCCCGAGGTCATTCCGTTTGCGGCGGGCAACCCCGCACCCGACGCGTTCCCCGTGCAGCTAATAGCCGACATTACGGCGGACATCTTTGCGTCGCAGCCCATCGCCGCGTTGCAGTACAGCCTGACCGAGGGCTACCCTCCCCTGCGGGAGCTGCTTAAAACGATGCTAAAGCAGCGGTACGGCGTAGGGCGCGATACCGATGAGCTAATCTGCGTTTCGGGTGCGCAGCAGGGCATCGAGCTTGCGTGCAAGGTGCTGTGCAACGAGGGCGACGCGATTATCTGCGAGCGCCCCACCTTTATCGGCACCATCAACTCGTTTAAATCCTACAACGCGCGGTTAATCGGCATCGACGCCGTGGGCGACGGGCTGGACCTTGATAAGATGGAGCAGGCGCTTAAACAAAACACGGTGCGCTTAATCTATGTGATTCCCAACTTCCAAAACCCGAGCGGACGCACCATGAGCCTTGAAACAAGAAAGGGCGTTTACGCCCTTGCCAAGCGGTACGGCGTGATGATTTTAGAGGACAACCCCTACGGCGACCTGCGCTTTGCGGGCGAGGACATCCCCTCCATCAAGAGCTTTGACGAGGACGGCATTGTCATCTACTGCGGCAGCTTCTCTAAGGTGCTTTCGCCTGGGCTGCGCGTAGGCTACGTGCTGGCGCCCTCCCCCGTCGTACAGAAGATTGTGGTGGCAAAGCAGGCGTCGGACGTACACACCACCATCCTTTCGCAGATGATCTGCGCGCAGTTCTTAACCCGTGTCAGCTACGACGAGCACATCGCCCGCCTGCGTGAGATCTATCGCAAAAAGTGCGCGCTGATGCTGGATGGCATGGACAAAGGCTTTGGCGGGAAGGTGGCGTACACCCGCCCCGAGGGCGGACTGTTCTTGTGGTGCACCCTGCCCGAGGGTTCGGATATGATGGGCTTTTGCCGCGAAGCGGTACAGCGCAAGGTGGCGGTTGTACCGGGCAGCGCGTTTATGCCCGAAGCGGGCGACCAAACGGTGTCGTTTCGCATGAACTTTTCCACCCCTACCGACGAGCAGATTGTAAAGGGCGTTGCCATTCTCTCCGATTTAATCGCAACAACGTTTTAAAGAAAGGCGCGGATCATACGATGCAGGAGAATAGTTCCCCCGCAAAAAAGAAGGTAATATTCAGCGGAATACAGCCCACCGGCGTGTTTACGCTCGGTAACTATATCGGCGCATTGCGCAACTGGGTAAAACTGCAGGAGGAGTACCACTGCGTGTACTCGGTGGTGAACATGCACGCGATTACGGTGCGCCAAGATCCCGCTGTGCTTCGGCAGCAAACCCTATCTTCGTACGCGTTGCTGCTTGCCTGCGGGCTGGACCCGCAAAAGAGCCTTGTATTTATACAAAGCCATGTGCCCGCGCACGCACAGCTAGCATGGGCGCTTGGGTGCAACGCGCAGTTCGGCGAGCTTTCGCGCATGACGCAGTTTAAAGACAAAAGCCAAAAGCACGCAGACGATGTGAACGTCGGTTTATTTACCTACCCCGTGCTGATGGCGGCGGACATCCTGCTGTATCAGGCGGACCTTGTGCCGGTGGGCGTTGACCAGAAGCAGCATCTTGAGCTTGCGCGCGACATCGCCCTGCGCTTTAACGGGCGGTTTGGCAACACCTTTGTGGTGCCCGACGGCTATATCCCTAAACTCGGCGCAAAGGTGATGAGCCTGCAGGAGCCGACCAAAAAGATGAGCAAGTCTGACGACAACCCCAAATCGTTTGTGTCGATACTCGACGCGCCCGAGGTCATCATTAAAAAGTTCAAAAGTGCCGTGACCGACAGCGACGCCCGCGTGTGCTACGCCGAAGGCAAGGACGGCATCAACAACCTGATGACCATCTACTCGATTGTAACGGGCAAAGAGCTTGACGATATCGAGCGCGAGTTTGACGGCAAGGGTTACGGCGACTTTAAGGTTGCCGTGGGCGAGGCGGTTGCCGAGCACCTGCGCCCCGTGCGCGAAAACCACGCCCGCCTGATGCAGGACAAGGCGTACCTTGAGCAGTGCTACACCGATGGCGCAACAAAGGCGGCACACTTCGCCCAGCGCACGCTGGATAAGGTCTACCACAAGGTCGGTTTTGTGAAAAATCCGTTTTAAACCAAAAATCATCCCAACATTATTTGCGGGCTGTCGGCGAGACAGCCCGCTTTATTATGTCTGCTGCCTTACATTTGCGGGAATAATAGCGCAACAACTATCAATACTAACTACGGGGGTTTGTGTCTTACCACTTCGTCCTACCTTCAAACCCCTTTTTAATGATTTGCGAAGGGAGTTTTATTATGTCTCAACTAAACCATATGGAGCTGCAAAACCTAAGACATCTTATCGGCTCGCACGATACCTCGATGCAGAAGATGCAAACCTACGCACAGCAGTGCCAGGACCCGCAGCTCAAGCAGTATTTTGAAAAATCCGCGCAGGACGCGCAGCAAACCAAGCAAAAGCTGATGTCATTTTTAGCATAAAAGGAGGAAGAACACGCATGCTACAGGATAAAGTGATGGCAAACGACGCACTGAGCGGTGTAAAAAGCAGCTTGACGTTTTACGCAAATGCCATTTCGGAATGTTCAAACACAAACCTGCGTTCCACCATCCAGCAGATTAGAAACAGCTGCGAAACCTCGCAGTTCGAGCTGTATCAGATTGCCCAGCAAAAGGGCTTTTATCAGCCCGCAACAATGGCACCCGATCAAGAGGTTCAAGAGATTAAAAGCCAGCTTCAGGGCGGCTAGTGATACGGTTCCTTCATTCAAATCAAACTTTATGGCGTAAGTGAGTAAAGGGAATGCGGCAGTAATATGCCGCATTCCCTTTTGTTCTTGTGCGCAAACCCCTGCGGGGATATAATGGATGGTGATACAGTAAGCTAGCCAAATCGTACACCAACTGCTAGGACAAAATTCCCATTTGGGTTTATCATTGACACAAAGGAGGGACGGAGCATGGACTTAATCAAACGGCTGGACCGTGCGCTCGACTACATTGAGGAGCACCTGACCGAGAAGGTTGATTATGGAACGCTAGCTAACATCACCTGCTGCTCGCAGCACCAATTCCAAAAGAACTTCTCGTTTTTAGTTGGGGTGCCGCTCAGCGAGTATATCCGGCGCAGGCGAATCACCCTTGCGGCGTTTGAGCTGCAAAACAGCGACTGCAAGGTCGTTGACGTTGCGCTCAAGTATGGCTACGAATCGCCCGAAGCGTTTGCGCGCGCGTTTTTGTCGATTCACGGTGTCTCCCCCACGGCGGCGCGTGCGGCAGGCACCGCACTAAGCGCCTACCCCCGCCTCTCCTTGCAAATTACAGTACAAGGAGTGACCAGAATGGACTACCAGATTGTAAATCGCGAGGCGTTTACGGTGTACGGCATCGAGCGGATGTTTAACATGACAAACGACCAAAACCTAGTCGACATCCCAAAGTTTTGGCTGGAGTGCCTGCAAAACGGCGAGGTTGATAAGCTTGCCATGTCCCTTGGCGCACCTCACGGCGAGGAGAGCGACGGCGGGCGGTGCCCTGTGGGCGCCATCTGCAGCTACGGCAAGGTGGACGGACCACGCTTTCCCTACATGCTGTGTGTCGAAAAGACGCCGGGCTCAAACCCCGCAGGCTATACCGAGGCGGTGGTGCCCGCCTCCACCTGGGCGGTGTTTCGCTCCGAGCCGTACGACGACGGCGACGGCAGTGTGACCATAGCCTGCCAGAACCTATACAAACGCATCTACCGCGAGTGGTTCCCCACTGCATGCTATGTGGAACAGTCGGGCTATGACATGGAGATTTACTACTGGAGCAAGACCGGCAGGCCTTACATGGAGGTATGGATTCGCGTACAGCCCAAGTAAAATGGCACGTTGAACAGCAAAGCGGCATCAGAGGTTTTAAAGAATCTCTGATGCCGCTTATTTCATTTCACTTTTATGTTCTTTCACTGCCCCTAGCATGTATTGTTACTGTTTTATGCCCCAGCATAGAAGCAGCCCATAAGATATCAACGATAGAACCAGCTCCGGAGCATATCAGAATTGCCGACCAGTAAGGATACCGCAAAGCAAGCAGGGGTAACACAATGATTGGCGTGGAAAAAGCAAAACCCGCAAGCGCAATAAAAATGCCTTGCCAACGAGGAACCTCTATGGTGCGCACGGGGTCAATCCCGGGCGCAAGAATAGACTTTCTTACAACGGCCTGATGCCCTAACAGCCGGTAAGCAATATAATGCCCCAACTCGTGTACAACCAGCAGCACCATGGCAACCAGCACAAGTCCGACAAAATTCCATGACATAAATTTACTCACAGCCGCACCTCACTCACTTACTCCATCTCTAAACACGGTTGCAGTATCAATCTGTATGAAAAGCCCTTTCCCTTCCCGCCACAAAGCACCCGATTTCCTCCCACGCCGCGCGGGCGCAGGCTGCATCGTAGCATTCTCCGTAGGGGTCTAAAAACCCATGCCCCGCCGCAAAGATATGTACAGCGGTGTTGTCGCCGGCTACGGCGGTCGCCGTTGCGCAAACGTCAAACGAGTCCTGCTCGGCAAACAACAGCAGTGCAGGAACCTCGGGCGTTATATCGGTGTAATCGCGAATACGCGAGCCGTAGCAGCAGATTACCCTGTCGCACAACGCACCTTCGCTGCACAGCCACGCAAGCGTCGCGCCCACGCTAAACCCCATAAGGATTATCCTTGCATAATGCGGGCGCAGTCTTTTTAATATGCGTCTGACACGTGCCGCCTTTGCAAAGCCGCCGCGCTCGATAAAATGGCGATATGCGTGCTCCTGCTCGTCATACCCAAACGGCGGCGCGCCATTGATATTCGGGCAGTACACGTCATAGCCGTCGCCCGAGTAGCGGTTCCACAGGTCGGTAATAAACCGATTCACGCCGTAAATCTCATGCAAAATGACCAATGCCGTATTTGAGCCGCTTTTTCGTATCAGCAAAACCTGTCCCTCCGCTACATCCCCGACGCAAGGTAGCGCTTCAGGTTTTCGGCGTCCATGGTGCGGATATACGCCATCTCCTTGGTGATGATGCCCGACTTCACAAGCTTAGCAAGGTGAAAGTCCATCGGCTGCATGCCCATGGCTACGCCGGTCTGGATGCAGGAATTGATCTGGTGGGTTTTGCCCTCGCGCACCAGGTTTGCAATCGCGTCGGTGGCAAGCATAATCTCCAGTGCTGCCACACGCCCCTTTCCGTCCGCCACGGGGATGAGCTGCTGGGTGATAACCCCCTCCAAAATGCTCGCAGTTTGGATGCGTATCTGCTGCTGCTGGTGGGGCGGAAATACGTCGATGATGCGGTCTACGGTGTTGGCTGCGCCGTTGGTGTGCAGGGTGGAGAGCACAAGATGCCCCGTCTCCGCCGCCGTAACCGCCGCGCTAACTGTCTCTACGTCGCGCATCTCGCCCACCAAGATTACATCGGGGTCCTCACGCAGCGAGGCACGCAGGGCGGCCGCAAACGAGCCTGTGTCCTCGCCGATCTCGCGTTGGTTGATGATAGACTGGTTGTGGCGGTGCAGGTACTCGATGGGGTCTTCTATGGTAATCACATGGGCGCGGCGGTTTTGGTTGATGTAGTTGACCATCGCCGCTAGGGTGGTGGATTTGCCGCTGCCCGTGGGTCCCGTAAGCAGCACCAGCCCGCGCTGCTTCATCGAAAGCGTCTTCAGGCATTCTGGCATGTTCAGCTGCTCTAATGTGGGTATCTCCTGCACCAACAGGCGGATTGCCACGGCGTAGCTGCCGCGCTGGCGATAGGCGTTCACACGAAAGCGCCCGCCCGGCATCACAAACGAAAAATCGACCTCACCCTTCTTGTTAAAGGTGTTTAGGCGGTCTTCGGTAAGCATGGCGGATATGATACGCTCGGTTTCCTCCGGCATCAGCGGGCTGTACTCTGCAAGCTCCATCAAATCGCCGTTTACGCGTACAATGGGCGGCTTGCCCACGGTGATGTGCAGGTCGCTTGCCTTTTCCTCCCGCGCTCGGGTAAGCAGTTCTTGAATATCCATTCCGTTTTCGCCCTCCGCACTGTTGTTCCAATTCAAAACCACGATGAATTGCGCGTTACATTATACGCTGTAGGTTACCTTAATCAGTTCCTCGATGGTGGTTATGCCCTTTAGTACAAGCTGGGTCAGGTTGTGGCTTAAGAAGGAGGTGCCCTGCTTAACCACATACTCGCGGATGTCGTCGTCGCTCGCCTTTTTGGTTATCATGGCGCGCACCGTTTTATCGATTACCACCACCTCGTGGATGGCGGTTCTGCCCTTATAGCCCGTACCGTTGCAGTAGGGGCAGCCCTTTCCTTTATACAGTGTTATGCTCTGCTCAAGACCGAGCATCACGTTCTCCTCTAGCGACGACTCATATGCCTGCTTGCAGTTGGGGCACAGCTTTTTTACAAGACGCTGCGCGGCGATACCGACCACCGAGCTTGACACCAGATACTCCGGCACGCCCATATCCACAAGGCGGGTGATGGCGGAAACCGCGTCGTTGGTGTGCAGGGTGGATAGCACCAGATGCCCCGTTATCGCGGCACGGATGGCAATCTGTGCCGTCTCACCGTCGCGTATCTCACCAATCATGATGATGTCGGGGTCCTGACGCAGAATGGAGCGCAGACCGCTTGCAAAGGTAAGCCCCGCCTTGGGGTTTACCTGCACCTGATTCACGCCCTCCATGCGGTATTCCACCGGGTCTTCGACGGTAATGATGTTCACATCGCTGGTGTTTAGCTGGCGCAGTACGGCGTACAGGGTGGTAGATTTACCGCTTCCTGTCGGTCCCGTTACCAGAATAATGCCGTGGGGACTTTTGATGATGTTATCAAACAGCGTAAGATTTTGCTGCGAAAAGCCCAGCTCGCGGATGGTCATGGTAGAGGTGTTTTGCGTCCCCAGTACACGAACCACCGCCTTCTCCCCCGTTACGGTGGGCAGAATAGAAAGGCGGATATCCACCGTTTTGCCGTCTACGTTCATCTCAAAGCGCCCGTCCTGCGGGATGCGCCGTTCGGCAATATTTAAGCCGCCCATAATCTTTAGGCGGGTAATCAGTGTGTTGTGCGCCGCAACATTGAGCTTCATCTGGTCTACCAGCACGCCGTCTACGCGTAGGCGCACCTTGGTGACGGTGCGGGTCGCTTCGATGTGTACGTCGCTTGCGTTAAGCTGTATGGCGTTTGATACAATCGAGTTAATCAGCCGCACGATGGGCGCGCTGTCGATGCGCTCGTCCATCTCGCTGGTCATTGCAGCAATCTCGCTGGGGGAGAAAAACTCCTCGTCTACGTCGCTTGCCGCTTCGTGCGCGTGCTGCTGGGAGTAAAAATGGTCGATCTTGCCTTTAATCTGCGTTGCGGTGGCAAGCACCGTTTTTATTTCGCAGCGCGACTCAAAGCGCACATCCTCGACGGCGTAGTAGTTCATCGGGTCGCTCATAGCAACCGTCAACATGCCGCCCGACCGCGAAACGGGAATCAGGGTATATTTTTTTGCCGTGCTCTCCTGAATGCTGTGCACCGCATCGGCAGAGATCGAGATGCTATCAAGGTCAACAAATTCCACGCGCAACCGCTGAGACAGGCAGTACATCAAATCCCGCTCGGATACAAAGCCAAGCTCGGTCAATACGTCACCCAGCCGTTTGCCCGGGGTGCGCTTTTGCTCGGCAAGTGCGCTTGTGAGCTGCTCGTTTGTAATGTAGCCACCCTCAAGCAGCACCTGCCCAATGGGTAGATTCTTTCGCTGTCCCGCCTGCTGCATCGTATTAA
>JAEZDF010000038.1 GCA_023429685.1 Bacillota bacterium | reverse complement strand
CTTGCAAGCGAGGTTCGACCCCTTTTGCTAAAAGAGGCGCACGGCTAAGCCTTTTTCGCGCAAATACGCCGCGCGGTTTCGCGCATTATTTTGATGATAATCCCTTATCCTATTTGGGTAAGGGATTATTTTTTATGCAGTTAACCGTTCTATCCCAAAAAGACGGACAAGCCCGCACGCTTCCATATAGCGGAATAGAAGACGAAAGGAAGTCGGTTTAACCATGCCGGTATACATCACGTTTGAGGAGCAGACCATGACGGCGAAGATCGTCGGCGACATCGACCACCACTCTGCCAAGGAGATTCGCGAGGACATCGACACCGCGTTGTTTGACCACAAGCCCAAGGTTTTGTACTTAGACTACCGCGATGTCGCGTTTATGGATAGCTCTGGCATCGGGCTTATCATGGGCAGGTACAAGCAGATGCAGCTGCTCGACGGCGAGCTGCGGGTGGTTAACGTCTCGACGCAGCTTAAAAAGGTCATGCGCGTAGCAGGGCTCGACCGCCTTGCCGTCATCGAAAACGGCAGCAAAAAAATCTAGGTTGGCGACTTACCATTCCAACTTTTTTGAAGGGAAAGAAGATAACCATGAAAAGCATTAACGAGATGAGCCTTGTTTTTCAGAGCAAAAGCTCCAACGAGTCGTTTGCCCGCGTAACCGTCGCCGCATTTTTTGCACAGCTCGACCCGACGGTTGAGGAGCTGACCGACGTGAAGACCGCCGTATCCGAGGCGGTTACCAACTGTATCATCCACGCCTACCGTGACCGCATCGGTCTTGTGTACATAAACGCAAAAATTTTCCCCGACGGCAGAATCCGAATTCGCATCCGCGATAAAGGGTGCGGTATTCCCGACATCAAGCAGGCAATGGAGCCGATGTTTACCACCTGTACCGCCTCCGAGCGCGCGGGTCTGGGCTTTGCCGTCATGCAGTCGTTTATGGACAAGGTGTCGGTTGTGTCTACCCTAAGCAAGGGCACGACGGTGACACTCACAAAGACTATTAAAACCAGAGGCATGATGGATGACTGAAGCAACGCTGAAAAGCAGAGATGAGGTTGTGGAGAGCAACCTTGGTCTTGTGCATTCCTGCGCGCACCGCTTTAAAGGGCGCGGAATTGAATATGACGACCTGTTTCAGGCGGGCTGTATGGGGCTTATCAAAGCGGCGGACGCGTTTGACCATTCGCGCGGGGTACGCTTTTCTACCTATGCCGTTCCGGTGATACTGGGCGAGATGCGCAGGCTGTTTCGCGACGGCGGCACCGTCAAGGTAAGCCGCACGCTCAAGGAGCTTTCGCTTCGCGTTGCGCGCGAGCGCGAGCGCATTGCGCAGCACACCGGACGCGAGCCAACGGTGGGCGAGCTTGCCGCAGTAATGGATCTTGACCCCGCCGAGATAAGCGAGGCGCTGGGTGCGGCTTTGCCCCCCGTGTCGCTGACCGAGGCGGAGGAGGACGGCGGCGGGCAGTACGACATCCCCGTGGTATCCCACGAGGAAGAGCTTGCCGATATCCTGTCGCTCAAAGTGGTGGTATCCTCCCTTGCGCCACAGGATCGCAGGCTGATTGTGCTGCGCTATTTTTTAAACAAAACGCAGACGCAGACGGCGGACGCGCTTGGGATGACGCAGGTGCAGGTATCGCGGCGGGAAAAGAAGATTCTCTCCTGCCTGCGCAAGGAGCTTTTGGAATAACGCACTTCCCCTCATCTTGTTATACACCTAAAAAGGGTCTTGGCTATGCCGCGATACACGGCGAACCAAGACCCTTTATATCGGATTATTTAAACTACATAAATAGAATTTGTCAACCGCGTAACGATTACTTTAACCTCAGCACAATCTCCTTAATATCTGCCGCCACCTCGTCCGGGGGGCGGGAGGCATCCACGAATACGATGTTCTCCTCCTCCGCAAGCAGCGAGAACACTTCCATAAAGTTGCCGCGGATACGCGCGAGCTGCTCGGCGGACTGCTCGAATATCTCAAGGAATGCCCTGCCGTTATCCACCCGCTGCTTGCACTGCTCGGCATCCATGTCTAAAAATACGCACAGGTCGGGGCGCAAAATCTCGGGGCAGCCGCAGTTGCAGGCTATCAGCCAGCCGATGTCGCTACCGAGTCCCTGATAGGCAAGGGAGGAATAGTAATAGCGGTCGCACAGCACATCCACGCCGCTTTCGATATACCCCTGTATGCCGTTTACGGGGTTTGTGTTGTGGCGGATGCGGTCGGCTAAAAAGAGCGCGGCAAGCTCCGCGCTCGAGCGTTTGGTCTGCCCGCTCAGCGTTTCACGAATCAGCCCGCCCACCGCGGCGTCGGTCGGCTCACGGGTGAGGTATACCCTGCGCCCCTGACGGATAAGCTCCTTTTCAAGCAGAGAGATCTGGGTGCTTTTGCCCGAACCATCCAGACCCTCGAACACAATGAACCTTCCCTTTTGGTTGCCTTCCTGCCGCATGGTGCACGCCTCCTGTTCATAATAGTGTAATCTTACCATAGAATCTTACTGTTTATCAACATGATATCCCCGCTATTCAAAAAGCATCTATTATTTTCTCCAAATATATTGAAAACACTTATGAAGAAGTTGTATAATAATTATTAATAGTCTATTATAGGATACGTATAGGTACGTGATTGTTGTTTGCCTCGTAATACGCGTACCTATTCTTTATACCAAACCGACATCTACCATTGACGACTTATACATTTTCACACAAACTGTTTCTATGGAGGCTGCTTGCAATGTCTTTTTTTCAAAGGAAAAAGGTCAAGATTCCGGCAGCCACCTATATTGATACAAAGCCGCTTGCCGCACTGCCCGCCGCGTTAAACGCGGAGCTTGTAAACAGGCTTGCCGCCTTTGTTGAAAAAAACCTGCATGTGGATTGTTCCGTCCTTGACGCCCAAGGCAGACCGATATTCGGCGAGACCTCCTTCTGCCGCAAAAACAGCGTCAAAGACCCCGCGCTGTGCGCCGAAACAAGAGAAAACGCCCTCACGTTAGTGCGTGAAACCCTGCAGCCCCACAGCGGAGGCTGTGAGCTTGGCGTTCGCTTTGCCTATATCCCGGTTGTATACGCACAGAATATCTCTGTTATCTTTTTACTATGTGAAGAACAACGAAAGTACAATATTAGCCCCGAGCGGTTTCGTCTGGCGCAGCGTGTGGTAGGGATGGTCTGCGAGGTGTTCGCACAGATGCTCGACGACGCCGCGCAAAACCGTGCGCAGTACGCAAAGCTAAGCACGCGCATCGGCGAGCTGACGGATGCGCTTTCCTGTACCGTATTTGAGAATGAAGTAATCAGCGGCATCTTCGGCTCGTCCGATCTCGAGTCGGCCATCGACGGGGCGCTTGCGCAGGTGGGCGAGCACTACGCGCTCGCACGCATTACCGTACTGCGACTTGCGTGTGATTTTGGAGAGCACAAGCTGCTTGCCCAGTGGTACATACCGGGGTTATCCGGCTTCGAGACCCGTTTTTCGGGCACACAGGGACAAGCCCTGTGGCAGTTGCTTGCCGAATCGATGAACTGGGAGTTTGACAAGGACGGCTTTTTACATATCTGCGACCTGTCGCAAATACCCCAGCAGCTGGGTGCTCTGCTCGAAGCGGACAACATCGGCGACGTGCTGTGCAATGTAATTAAAAACGAGCAGCGGCCGGTTGCCGTTATCCTGTTTGAGCGCAGTAACACCGCTTCTTTGTGGGACGCCACCCGCCTGGTGGGTCTGAAGGCGGCGTCCACCGTTTTATGCACTGCCGTGCTGCAAAAGCTTGCCATGGATTACGCCGACCACGCCAAGGATTTGATGTATACCATTGCCGACGGTAACGGTTCAGCAACCTATGCTGTGGACGTAAAAACCCGTGAGATCCTGTTTATGAACCGCACCATGCAGCTGATGAACCCCGACGTCAGACCGGGGGATCTGTGTACCCGCCTTGAAAACCTTGACGACGGTCAGATCTGTGCGTTTTGTCCCATTGAGCGGTTTGCAGCACCTTATGAAGCGCAGGGGTATAGCGGTGCAGATAGAAGCATTGTCTCCTGCCCCACTAACGAACAGATTCGTATGGAGATATATAAAAGCAAAGCCGACACCTGGTATGAGCTGCTAGCCTCCCGCTTTACGTGGTTTGACGGTCGTCTTGCCTGCCTTATCAGCCAGACGGATATCAACTCCCGCAAGGTGTTTGAGCTTGAGATTGAAAAGCTTGCGTACTATGACGCGATGCTTGACATCCCCAACCGCGCGTGCCTAACCAAGGTGCTAAATAAGGTGTTTGAAGACCCTTCCCCATCCGGCTCTGTCATTATCCTTGACCTGGATGATTTTAAGTTTGTGAACGACACGCTCGGCTCCCATTACGGGGACGAGCTGCTTCGGCGTATCGTGCAGTATTTTAACGAGAGCGACGAGCTGGTTGGCAAGGCGTTTCGCTTTGGCGGTGACGAGTTCTTTATCCTGCTGCAAAATTACAGCCTAGCAATGGCTCAAGACCTTGCACAGCGGCTACTAATGCGTTTTACCCGCCCGTGGAGGGTGTTTGACGTAGACTGCACCTGTACCGTCAGCCTTGGCATCGCCGGCTTTCCCGAAAGCGGCAATGACCCAAAGCAGATTGTGGCAAGTGGCGAGTTTGCCATCTACGACGCAAAAACCGCGGGGAAAAACCGCTACGTTCTATACGACGAGGTGCTCAGCCGCAAGCTTGCGAGACGCCATAAAATTCAGGAGATTATGCGCCGCGCATTAAAAGAAGGCGGTTTTGACGTTTACTACCAGCCCATATACAGCGTCGAAAAACAGCGGTTCACCAAGGCGGAGGCGCTTTTGCGACTGCGCGATGAAGAGCTTGGTTTTATTCCACCCGATGAGTTCATCGGCATCGCCGAGGAGATTGGTCTGATTAACGACATTGGGCTGATCGTTGTAGACCGGGTTTGCAAAACCCTGTGTGAGCTTGCCGAGCAGGGCATCGTGCTCGACTCAATGGCGATTAACATCTCTCCACTGCAGCTGGTGCAGGAGAATTTTGTAGACAGTATGTGGGGCGTTATCTCGCGTTATGAGCTTCCACCCACCATCCTTGAGTTTGAGATTACTGAAAACGTGGTAATCCGCTCGTTTGATGCGGTAAAAACCACAATGAATGAGCTGCAACGCTACGGCATTCGCTTTGTACTCGATGATTTTGGCTCGGGCTACTCGGGGCTTAACTATCTGCTTATGCTTCCCATCAGCAGCTTAAAGATCGATAAATCCTACATCAATCAGCTCGAGGGCAGCGCAAAAAGTCGCAAGATGCTCTCTAAGATTATTGAGCTGGTGCAGGGCTTTAACATGCAGGTGGTCGCCGAGGGTGTTGAGACCGCTCGGCAGGACAGCATCTTGAAACAACTAAACTGCGACTATATTCAAGGGTATCTATACAGCCGCCCCCTGCCCCGTACTGATTTTAACAAGATCCTAACCGACGGCATGAAGACCCCTTAGTGACGACAGCGTGTCGGATTAAAACGAAAGAGAGGGATGCGTATGAGACTATCAACAAAGTTCACCGCGGTTATCATGTTAATGATTCTGCTGCCTGTACTCGTACTGGGTATCCTTCTCAACGTAAACATGACACAGTATGCGCTAAGCGAAAACAATGCTGTACTTGAAAGCTACGTAGTTCGTGTGGTCAACAATGTGGAGGACCACCTCACCCAGATTGCCCGAACAACGCGTTTGATTTCTCAGGACGACACCTATCAGCAGGCTCTTGTCACCCCGGGCGGTGTGGAGCAGGAGCAGATATCACAACTACTTGAAGCACAAACAACTGCACTGGTTCAATGCCGCAGCGCCTTTTTACTTGACAAAAACGGAACGGTGGTCGCCTCAATGTCGGGTACGCGCGTGGGCGAGGCATATGCGCAGGGTGAGGAGCTTAATAAGCTGATGCGATCCGATTCGCATTTTTCAGGCATCCTATATTCTCAGCAGGACAAGACCTATTTCTTTCAAAGCCAAGCCCTCTACCAAAATGACAGCGCAGTGGGCTATCTGGTGTTTGAGTTTGATACCTCGTATTTCACTTTACTCACTCGCGACGGCGTTGTCGGCGGCCAAGGCTATCTGTTCTTTATCGACGCAAAAGACAACATCTTTGCCCATCGATATCCCGAACGTCAGCTTAACGCATCGGCCTATGACATGGAAGACGGTTTTTATCGTCAGCTTGTTAAGATGCGTGCGGACAAAACGAGGGAGAATGGCAGCCTGACGTATGAATATAGCAATCAGCTGGAGCTGCACGGTGTATACCACTTTATACCTCAAATCGACGGCTATCTGGTGGCAGTGCGATCCATGGACGAGATTCGCGAAATCCATTTAAGGCCGCTTGCTCTATTAAACACCCTTCTGCTTGTGGCAGGACTGATGTGTATTGCTGCAACTGCGATTATCGTGGTATCCGTAAGATACCCTGCCTCCCGCATTTTGCGTTCGCTGGGCAGTATGCTTAAAGACAGCGGCTACGTGTACTGCACCTATGAAGCGGACAACGAGCTTGGGTGGATTGCAGAATCGGTTAACCTTCTCAACACCAAAATTACCAACACACTCGACGACCTAAAGGAAAGCGAGAAGCGTTACCGCACTGCGCTCGAAGCGGTGAGTGATATTGTATGGGAGTACGACGTTGCCACCCAAAAATACACGTTTATGGCCAAAGATAAGGGTCTGCTTGGCGCAAGGCGGGTCGAGAACATCGGCTCGGTCAACTGCCCGTGGGCGTATGCCGCCGACCCCGAAGCGGAGGATCGCCGTGATGCCGAGTTCAAGCGTTTTGTGACGGGCATGTCGCGCACCTACCGCGCGGAGTACGAAACACGGGACATTCGTGGCAATACCGCTTGGGCGGAAAGCATTGCAACCGCGCTCAAGAATAAGGACGATAAGATTGTAAAGGTTATCGGCTCCATCTCGGATATTACCCAGAAGAAGCTGTATGACATTCGGGTTCTGCACTCTGCCGAGTACGACAAGCTGACGAGTGTTTACAACCGCGCCACCATAGAAAAGCGCATTAAAGAGCTTCTGCCCGAGTATCGGCAGAGTGCGCTTATGATGATAGACCTTGATAACTTTAAGATCATCAACGACACCTTCGGTCACCAGTTTGGCGACCAAATTTTAAAGTTTGTGTCCTCCAGCATCTGCAAGATGGTATCGGGCGATGACCTTGTGGGGCGCATTGGCGGCGACGAGTTTATCGTGTTCATCAAAGAGTTTTCGAGCGAGGACGAGCTGGAGCAGACCGCCAACAAGATTGTGTCCGCCCTGCAAAGCGGGTATGAGAAGGAAGGCACCTCCTACCGCCTTTCGGGTAGTGTGGGCGTTGCCAAAGCATATGAGTTTGGCGCGATAAACTACAAGGAGCTGCTTGCCAACGCCGACTTTGCGATGTACAGCGCGAAGCGCAAGGGCAAAAACAAATACACCCTGTTCACCGAGTCGTTAAACCACGAAAAGGTCAAGAACGATGTGGTAGCCGAACACCTGCGCAACATCGCACAAAACGACATCCTGACGGTATCGTTTGAGCCGGTATTTTGTAGCCGTACCAACCGTGCTGTGCGGTTTATCTCGGATATCGACATCCTGATACCGGAGTATGCAGACATCACCCGCGACGAGATATATAAGATTGCCGCAGAGAGCAACCAGCAATCGTCACTGCTTGAGACCACCTTCCGCCGGGTATGCCAGGCGGTCACCTCGGTAGAGAAGTTCAATACCCATCAAACGGTCGTTACCTACCCAATTCCCATTGTATCGCTGTCCAACGAAGCGGTGCTCTCTATCCTCACCCGCGTATCGCAAGAGGAGGGGGTCAACCCCAAAACGCTCGGCTTTGCGCTGGAACCGCGTACCATTAGCATGTTTGACCACTCGGTGTACACCTTTGTTTCCGGTCTGCGGCGCATCAGCAGCGATATTGAGCTGATGGGCTTTGGCGGCATGTACACCAGCTACAACATCGTAAGCGACTTTAATCTTGATTCGGTTCGCTTTGCTGACGAGATGATTGTGAAAGCGACGCACAGCCGAAAGTACCTGTCTGTTTTGAGCTCGATTATGGATATCGCACGCCAGTCGGCGACCGCCTGTACCCTGCCCCTTTCGCTCAAGCAGCATGAATTTTTAAAGCCCCGCTTGAGCAGATGCTACTATTACTGCACCGGAGATAAACTGAGCGAACAGGCATTCTACCGGGAAATTCAGACCAAAGAGCTTGTTATGAACAAGTATGACTGCCCCGACTACAAAAGCAGGCTGCTCGAAAACACCATACTAGGGCTGTAATCAATCGCCGTCCTCATTTTTCTATTCATTTTAAGACTTTCATTTTTGCTGAAATTCTGCGTATAGTAAAGGAGCTTGACTACCATGAGCATCGGATTTGAGCTGCAGCAGGAAGAACAAGAGGATACCCTAAAAGGCAAATACCTGACCTTCTCGCTTGGCACGGAGGCATATGCCGTACCCATTCGCTATGTTATTGAGATCAATCGTGTGTTGCAGATTACCCCTGTGCCCGATTTTCCGAGCTATGTAGACGGCATCACCAACCTGCGTGGTAAGATCATCCCTATCATCAACCTGCGCAGACGCCTTGGTCTTGAGGTTTTGGACTTTACCGACACCACCTGCTTTATGATTCTTTCGGTAGAGGATGCGCCGTTTGGGTTGATTGTGGACAGCATCTCGGAGGTTGTAGTAATCCCCGACGAAGACATCTCCCCGCCCCCTGCCGAGAGCGAGTTTATAGCGGGTGTGGCAACCATCGGCGGCAAAATAAGCCTTGTTATCGACTGCGAAAACATCTTTGTGCGGTAATACAGCCCGAATTTTATCAGTTATGCGCTGCAATGCGACCGAGGAATCGGGACAGAAACCACCTACATTTTTTCCGGGTCGCCCCAATTTAGACAAAGCTATTGACTATGCGGCGGATTGTGTGCTATAATACAATCCGTCGCTGAAGTGCGCGGGTGTAGTTCAATGGTAGAATTCCAGCCTTCCAAGCTGGTTACGTGGGTTCGATTCCCATCACCCGCTCCATTGTCGTCAGGGGGACACAAGGGTTGCGGTACATTTCGTGTATGGCAAGCCAAAATATGTGCCTGTAGCTCAGCTGGATAGAGCATCCGCCTTCTAAGCGGAGGGTCGTGGGTTCGAGTCCCCCCAGGCGCGCCAGTATGTGGTGGGTATAGCTCAGTTGGTTAGAGCGCCAGATTGTGGCTCTGGAGGTCGTGGGTTCGAATCTCATTATCCACCCCACTTAAAAACAAAATTCATGCGCCCCTTCCCGCGTTATCCGCACGGGCAGCGCATGAATTTTTCTGTATAATGGGCTGTCGCCAAGCGGTAAGGCACAGGACTTTGACTCCTGCATCCCGATGGTTCGAATCCATCCAGCCCAACCAGAATAGGTAATGAAAGAAGTCGATTCTAAATAAGGGTCGACTTCTTTCCTTTTTGGTGCAATAACGATTTGCCGCTGTACTGCTATAACAGCCCCCGAAAAGCTTAATGCAACGCTTTTCGGGGGCTTGTTGTGTTTTGGTTGCTACTTCTATGTATTGATGTCCCTGCCTTGGGTCATGCTCACAGCATTTGGATAAATTCAAGAATCGCCGCATTCACCTGACGGGGATTATCCCCGTTCGAGAAATGTGCGGCATCCTTGATTATTACCAGTGGATACCCGGTATTTTGTGCCCAACGTTTGCAGTAGCTTTGCACCTTGCCTGTTTTGTCGTGTTCGCCCAGTAAAATGAGTACCGGGAACCCGAAAGAAACGTCCTGATTCTCTTGAATAAAGCCGCGGTAGGCAATATCCATCTGTGTGACGATGTCCTCTTTTGTAAGCGGCTTGAGCATCGTTATCATCTTATCATGGGAATACTGCGTTCTCGAAACGGATTTTGCCATGCTTATGCGCAGCATGGCATCCGAGAACCATCCCGCCATTGCCCCAACGCGCTTTAGCCACCAGATGTCCGATTTCGAATAGTACGCAAGCCCAAACGGGGTGGTGTCCAGCGCCACAAAGCCTTCGGTCTGTTCGGGGTACATTGCCCCGAACATCTGCGACGGGTACCCGCCCATCGACATCCCGACCAGCACGACCGTTTCTATTGCTTCCGCCTCTAGTATCGCGTGCAGCTCCTTGGCACAGTTGCGGTACGAAAAATCCGTATAGGGGCGCGAAAGCCCGTGCAGCGGGACATCCCACACAATGATGTGATAGTCCTGCCTAAAAAACTCCACCTGTTTTTCAAACATCTCGTGGTTGGCTGTCAGCCCATGGGTAAACACCAGTGTTTTACTGTGCCTTTCACAGCGCGAGATCCAATAATGCACCTCGCCCCGCGCCGACTGGGTTGTTTTATGTACCATCTTCGCTGCCTTTCTCTGTATCATGTCAACCTGTTCCTATTTTGTTTACATGCTATACCATTTGGGTCTGGTTGTCAAATTTCGCGTTGTTTTGCTGTTATTGTTAGAATGGATTTCTCTTAGGCAGAGTGGATGTAATTATTTATAATTCGTGGTATATTTTGTTTTCACGTGAAGTAAACGGAACTGATTCGCGCACTTATGTTATATATTGTAAAGTTGAGGGCTGTTCTATGAAAAAGCTGCTTGCTATACTTTTCTCTGTATTATTCCTCTCCGCCGCAAGCGGATGCGAACAAGCAATTACCCATGAGGGGTTGAATCGCTTCTTAGTTTCTGATATTTCTGATAAATTAAGTCATACAGTAGCACAGGATAACCCGTCGAACGCAACTAGCACTGCAAGTATGAATGGAAAGAGCAATTATCTGTTTTCGGATGATGAGTTTAATGAAGCGAAACAACAAGCAGAGTTACTGACTGCTCATCT
>JAEZDF010000036.1 GCA_023429685.1 Bacillota bacterium | reverse complement strand
CGGTGGTTCTGGTTCACGGTATACGCGCCAGTCACATCATCGGTCTACAGTATGCCCCGTTGTTTACTGCCCACGGCTATAATCTGCTTGCCATTGACCAGCGCGCACACGGGCTGAGCGGCGGACGGGTTTGCTCCTACGGTTATTTTGAGAAGTCCGATTTATCCGCATGGTTGAGTTATTTACGCCATCGTGTCGGCGATAACGCTGAGTTTGGCTTAATGGGGCATTCGATGGGTGCCGCTACCGTACTTAGCGTCGCTGAGTACCAGCAAGATATTCGGTTTATCGTAGCGGATTGCCCTTTTGATCGGCTCAATGGCTTTATCTTGTATCAACTTCGCAGATTAGGGTTTTTTGCACGACCCATATATGCCATGGTTCGGCTAATTGTCCGCTTGTTTATAGGGTTTGACACAAACTCCGTCGCGCCTGTTCAAACCACGTGCGGAGCGGGACGGGATATCCCGACCCTGTTTATCCACTCAAAAGGAGACCGAATCATCCCCTATTCCTGCGCGCAGCGGATGTATGAAGCGAGAAGCAACCCCCTTGACCGCCTGTATATTCACGAAACCGCCGCACATCCCGATGTGTATGCGATAGACAAGGAACACTATAAAAAACAGTTGGATGAGTTCTTAAACGGTATTAAATAAGTAATGGCGTTTGCACCACACGCAAACGCCATTGCTTATTTTTATGTTGTAACATACAGATTAATATCCCACGCCGGAATGTAGGGATGTTTCCGTAGATAAATGCGGTAATCAGGGTTTAGTTGCTTAATAAGGCGTGGTAGGGCGAACAGATCCTCGTTTCGGTGGTATGCAGAAACAATCAGCCGCGGCGCCTCCCTTTGTATGGTCTGTGCACAACCTAGCAGTGCGTCGTACTCTGCGCCCTCTACATCAAATTTGATTAAGGTCGCGGGGGTATCGCACCCACGAAGTAGATTGTCCACCGAGTCGGCTTCTTTTGCGATGCTCCGTACGGTGTTGTTTGAGAGAGCGGAGTTTCTACCTGCCCGAGAGTCAAAATACAATGTATCACGGTTTTTGTGTGCGAGCAGGTTGTATACAGCAATTCTTTTTCTATCAGAGGGTGTCAACTGCTGTTCTAATTTAAGCTGTAGCTTACGAAAGTTTTTTGCGTCCGGCTCCAGCGCGGTGATGTGGTCAAATGCGCCGCCGGTGTACCCCAGCAATTCACGAATTGTATCGCCGTCGTAAGCACCCAAATCCACATAGTGCTCGTTTGGTTTGGGTCGAATGATTTTGAGTAGTGCATCCGATTTCGGAGTGGTGCACACCTTTAATAACTCAATTCTCCCCGTTAGCTTATAGTCGATTAGCTGCTCAAATACCTGACGTGACTTGTCGTCCTGCAAAAGTGCATAGGCCTCGGTTAACTCCTCCTCATGCGCTTTTACATAGGTGTCATCAAACAGCCCCTCGCCGGCAACGGGCACGTCGGGCGCGTACAGCTCATACTGCGTATCCAGTTCATACAATCTATTTAGCATCCCATCATCGTGAACCGCAAAGCAAACGACGATAACAAAATCATCATATATTTCCTGAATCTCGGAAAGCCGTTTTACCCGAAAGCCTGCAAAGGAATGCCCTCGTACATATTCATCACTTGCAAAGATATCGCTAATCGTTATGTTTTGTTGCGCACAAACCTTTCTAATCTTCTCCGCTCCGTCGCCCATTCCATACAATACGACAGGCTTTTGGGTCTCGCGCAGAGACTGCCATACCGTGCGCTGTTGTTTAATAAAATCCATTATAAAAAATCCTCTCGCTTATACAAAAGACCAGTCGGGTTGCAGTAAAGTCATTAAAACGAATCCCTTTGTGTCTTAATTGTGTTTACAACGATGGTAATCGTATCAACAATAAACGCAAAGATAAGCACTAAGTAAAAACATCTGGTAAATGTGCCCCAGAACGTTGAGAGAACGGCAATATCAGCCCCCATGCTTGCAACGGTAATATCCCGGATGAAGTTATGGTTCCATATCTGCGGTGTCTTTAACACGGGCACGATGATAGCCAGTGACGCAACATTTAGTAGTGAAACGATAATCGACAGCGGTATCGTATATCTGCCAATCAGCAGCTTTGCCGTTTCGCGTATGATGCCTAATGCGGTACAAATATTAAACCATATCACCACTGTTTTTAGGTATTCAAGATTAAACACGGGAACGATACGCAATGTGTCATCGTAGAAAAAGATAGCACCAAAAAGCCACGGTACCGCATTAAACAGAATAATACCGACAATATGAAACACAATCGCTACAATCGGCTCTGATCGTTTGATGCCCTTAGCCGCTTCCGGCAGCTGTGGCAGCATATTGGGATACCACACTTCCTTTGTTTTATTGATGTTTCTTTTACTGAAATGATCAGAAATTACAAATGCTATCGTTGTAAAGGCAAACGCGTTGATAATCGCCATATACAGTGAGAAAACATAGTTTCCAAACAATACAAGTGTGTTTTCTTGCGGTGATATAAAAGCCAAGATACCATGGGCAATTGTTATTCCGAAGGCTACACAGATTAAAACCAGCACCATAATGTAGCGATACGTTTCGAATAGTTCCGGACCGATGAGGTATTGCGGATGCTGGGTATATTGCGCCGCAAGCTTTTCAGGCGCACCAAGCCCGATGAGCACCTCGTCAATCTCCTTTGCGGTCGGTTCGTTGCCTTGACACCGTTCCGCAAGCAGGTCATCGATTAAGCTCCGCAGTTCTCGCTTGATATCCTCCCGCTGAGAACGAGGCAGGCGCTTTGTAACCGCATAGATATATCGGTTGCTGATTTCGTCTAGATACATTTCATTCGCCGACATGGTCACTCTCCCCTTCCGTAAACAGTTGATTCATACCGTTGTTTATCTCCATCCAGCTGGCGCGAAGCTTAAGATACAGCTCGGTGCCATATTCGTTGCGAGAATAATACTTGCGCGGTTTTGCCCCCGTTGTCTCCCACTCACTAGTCAGCAGACCTTGCGACTCCAGACGGCGCAGAAGCGGGTAAAGTGTTCCTGCATCTACGGTTATTCCTTTTTCACATAGCTGTTGTACCAACACATAGCCATACTTTGGTGTAGATAGCTGGCTTAGCACAGAAAGCACCAGCGTACCCCGCCGCAACTCCAACAACAACGATTCATATAATTCTTTGTCCGCCAAGATATCACCTCCACCTGCATTATACTGTGCGCCATACACTATTGTCAATATATTATTATAAATATTATCACATTATTTTGTATGGGTCAAAGAAACCCCCTGAGATATGAATTTCCCCCTTGCGTATAGTCTATAAAAAGGTTTAAAATAAAGATATCTCCGTATTATGATGATGTTAACAAAAATACAGGCAAAAGTGAGGAAACAATGATGATTACTTCCAGCATCAAGGCACGGGGCGTCCACACCTCTCCCGCATCAATCCTTTGCGAACAATTGGGAATAGAGCTTTTTAACCATGCGTCTGCGGTATTTGCGCGCGGAGATTGTTTTGACATCGCCGCAGGCGTAGACGGGCTTCCCTTTTACACACCGGTGATTGGGGCGCTAATTGCGGATGAGCTTTTGTGCGCTGTTTTTGAACGCGCGTTCACAAGTAAACAATCCGCATTGGTGAGATGGAATAACGACGATCAATCGGTTTGTGTGTTGGTTGGTTTAGGCGGAAATGCCTCTCTTTTGCCACTTTCTGAGGATGCTCAGGCAAGAATGTGCGCAATCATCTCCCAGTCTCTTGGCTGGGGCGGAACACTTGATGAAAAAGGGCAACACATCTGTGATTTAAAGTCCCCTCAACCGGGACCCAACTATTACACCAATATGCTTATCGGTAACCGAATGGGATTTCAGCGTCCGTTACAAAGTACACCCAAGGCAGTAGTCGACCGGCTGGGGCGCGGCAGTTTTCGTTCGCATGCGGATACTCAGGTGCTTGCCACCCGTTGGGACTACCGACCGGAAGAAAACGGCAACCCCGCCAACCGCCAGTTCTATCTTGTGGAAAACGGCAAGGTCATCTTCTATTCCGGCGCACCAGAGGACAACGGCGTTTTATCCGCCCGCTGCATCCATTCAAATAACCATACTGTCATCGAATATAAAACAAATTGCGGACTTGTAATCCGCCGCACCATCTTTATCCTCCCCCAGTATGAAGGGTTACCCCTTGCTACTGAGGCACAACTTGTTGAAATAAAAAACAAGGGCGTAACCGCCCGCGACCTGCGCATTGTATATACTGGCATGTTCGGAACCCCTGCCACACACGCGCTGATGCAGGACATTATCTACACCACCGTAATCTGTCAATCTGAGGTTCTGTACGACGAAGATGGTAATATTGTAGCGGTAAGCTACGATTATAACCCACCGTGGGAGAAGGGCAATGTGCGCTTTCATTCGACCATTCTTCACCAGAATGGCAAGGTTGTTTACCCCGACAGCTTCTGCTTTAAGTATGATGAGCTCGTTGGTTCCGGCTCGCTTAAAAAACCAGAGTTTGCGGGTGCGCTGCCAAATCGTCATACCCGTAAGGGTCCCGGCTTTTTCGCCGTAGGGGTTCCCTTTTGCGTAAACAAGGGAGATTCGGTGAGCATCGATAACTTTACCGGGCTGATATCCGAAGTGGTGGAAGACAACTACGACGTTGTGCAGACCACCCGTACACAGATTGCGGCACTTCTTGACCGCTTTTCACACCAAAATGCGATATTGGATTCGCTTCATGAAGTGCAATCGTTCTGTTCCAAGTACTCTACTTATCTCTCGGTTAACAGCAACGATCCCCTGTTTGACAGCTACTGCAACCACAACCTGCCGTTTCAGGTGTTTTATCAAACCTTTGTATCCCGTTCCTTTGATCAGACGCAAAAGGGCTACCGTGAGATTGGCTTTCGAGAGATTCAGGATGTCTTCGCATCGATGTACTATTTTGTCGGCATGGGTCGCCCCGACTTTGTTCGTCAGCTAATCAGTGAATGGGCATCCAACGTGTATGCCATGGGCTATGCAAACCACAACTTCTATTGGAAAGGCAAAGAGCCCGGTGTGTACTCGGACGACAGTCTTTGGCTCTTCCAAGCGGTCGGACGCTATATCGACCTAACGGGCGACCTTGCTTTTCTAGATCAAAAGATTGCGATTGCCGACGGCGGAACACGCCCCCTGTGGGAGACACTGTGCGCAATTATCACCTACTCCGCGAAAATCTCGGTTGGTAAGCACGGCTTCCCTCTCATCGACGCGGCGGACTGGAACGACTGTTTGCATGTCGACCCTGACTGTCTAAACGGCATTGAAAAGGAAAAGGCGTATGATAAACAGATTGAACAGGGCGGTCAATATGGTGAACCGTTAAAAAGCAATCTTTCCGAGAGCATTATGAACGGCTTTCTGCTTAAAGTAGCCATCGACATTGCCGTTAAGCTTGCTGCAGCCAAGGGCAACACCAACGAAGCGAAACACTATTCTGCGCTGGGCGCCGACTTAGCAGATCGCCTGCAAAAGGATACATGGAAGGGTGATTATTTTGCCCGCGTACTGTTTAACCGCGGAAATGGGCTTGATTATCTTGGTGCAAAGGGCGACACCCTAGCCATCGAGGACGGCGCGGAGGGAACATACTTCCTGAACTCGTTCACCTGGTCGGTGCTTGGCAATGTCGCAACCGATGAGCAGATTGCTACGATGCTCGACACCATAGACAAGCACTTGCGTACACCCTACGGCTACCGCCTTTGCACCGGTGTGGATTATTCTCGCATCGCCCCCCGCATCGCGGTTGCGCTGTACTTCCTCGGTGACCGAGAGAACGGCGGAGTATTTAAGCATGCCAATACCATGGCAGCAACCGCTATGCTCAAGGCCGCAAATACCGTCAAAGACCCTGCTCTTGCAAAACGCTTGACCGAAACCGCATACTGGGTCATCGACGTCATACTACCCTACAAGACACTGTCAGCACCCTTTATTGCCTGCGGCAACCCGCGTTTCTGCACGCAATACAACAATTATGAGTCGGGCGAAAACATTGGTCCGACACTCAGCGGCACCTCAACTTGGCTGTTGCTTTCTCTGATGGAGGCATTTGGCATTGAGTACCGCGCCGATGGGTTAAAGCTGCATCCACTTCTTCGTCCGCAGGACACTACACTATATTATACACTTAAAACAGGAGATACCTCCTATGCAATCAGCATACAGAAGGACGCAGGATTTGCACGTTGCGCGGATGGCTGCACAGTCAAACTCGATGGAGCCGTTCTTCCTGATTCTCTTATCCCGCTTCTAAACGACGGCAAGGAGCATACGGTTGAACTGTTGCTTTAGTCCTTAATAAACAGAACATCAACAAAAAAACTTCCTGCTTACACAGGAAGTTTTTTTTGGAGGTACCACCCGGATTTGAACCGGGGAATAGAGGTTTTGCAGACCTCTGCCTTACCACTTGGCTATGGTACCATATGGAGCGGGTTACGAGGTTCGAACTCGCTACCTCCACCTTGGCAAGGTGGCGCTCTACCAAATGAGCTAAACCCGCAAACATGGTGCTTCCGGTCGGAATCGAACCAACGACACGAGGATTTTCAGT
>JAEZDF010000068.1 GCA_023429685.1 Bacillota bacterium | reverse complement strand
CCGACTATGTCGCGGTTAAGGTGCCGGTATTTAGCTTTGAGAAGCTGCACAACGTCGACGTGCATCTCGGACCCGAGATGAAGAGCACCGGCGAGGTGCTTGGCATTGCAAAGACGTTTGAGCACGCGCTGTTAAAGGGGCTTGTGGCGGCCGGCTACAACATGAAGAACAAGGGCGGTATCCTCATCTCGGTGCGCGACAGCGATAAGGAAGAGGTCATCTCGGTGGCAGACCGCTTTGCCAAACTGGGGTTTGACATCTACGCAACCTCCGCCACCGCGCTAAAGCTGAACCAGAACATGATTGCGGCAAACTCGGTGCGCCGCGCGGGCGAGGAAAAGCCCAACGTCATCTCGCTGCTGGAAAGCGGAAAGATAGACTACGTGATGAGTACCTCAGCCAAGGGAAGAAAGCCGCAGAACGAGGGCGTTAAGCTGCGCCGCAAGGCGGTGGAACGCTCGATCGCGTGTCTGACCTCCATCGATACCGCACGTGCCCTGCTCGATTGCCTAGAGATGGAGAACACCATCAAGGACGTGGATTTAATCGACATTACAAAGATATAATATAAAGGCGGACGGGCGGATTTACATTCCCGTCCGCCTTTCGCAAAAGAAGGAGAACGAAGAGATGAACTATATGCAGGGCGATTACAGTATCGCCTTATGCCAACAGCTCGCCGACACCACCTACAGCTTTGTGGTGCAGTGTGAGGAGGTTTCGGCGATTGCCCGCGCAGGGCAGTTTGTGCATGTGCAGGTGCCCGGTTTTATGCTGCGCAGACCGATCTCGATCTGCGAGGTGCTGCGGGAAAGTGGCTGCATCCGGCTGGTGTTTGACATCAGAGGAGCGGGTACTGAGATGCTTGCCGGTTTTCGCGCAGGGGACAGCCTAAACCTGCTTGCACCGTTGGGCAACGGGTTTTCGTTGCTTGAAACGGGCAAGTCCGCCCTTGTTGTAGGCGGGGGCATCGGCGTACCGCCGCTGCTCGAAGTTGCAAAGCATTACGGCATGAACACACGAGCGGTGCTCGGGTTTAAAAACGCGGGCTCGGTTATCCTGCAAAACGACTTTGCGGCGGCTGGCGCGCAAGTTTTTGTGTGCACCGACGACGGCAGCGCGGGCGAACAGGGGATTGTTACGCCTTTTGTGCTGCGCGAGATAGAGCAAAAAAAGCCAGACATCATCTATGCCTGCGGACCGCGCCCGATGCTAAAGGCGGTTAAAAACGCTGCGGCGCAGTACGGTGTGCGCTGCCAGCTTTCGCTGGAGGAACGCATGGCGTGCGGCGTGGGTGCCTGCTTGGGCTGCGCGTGTAAAACCGAGAAGAACGGCGAGACGCAATACCTGCATGTGTGCAAGAACGGGCCGGTGTTCGAGGCGGAGGAGGTCGTGTTTGATGCGTAACCTTACGGTAAATATTGCGGGCATGAAGATGAAAAACCCACTGATTGCGGCTTCGGGTACCTATGGCTTTGGCAGGGAGTACGAGGCGCTTTATCCGCTTTCGGTGTGGGGTGGTGTTTCGCTTAAGGGCATGACGCTTGCAAAGCGCGACGGAAACCCGCCGCCCCGTGTTGCGGAAACGCCCATGGGTATGCTAAACGCCGTCGGGCTGCAAAACCCCGGCTTGGATTATTTCTTAACGCATGAGCTGCCCAACCTGAAAACCAAAAACACCGCGCTGATAGCAAACGTTGCGGGCAGCACACTAGATGATTATAAGCAAATCTGCGAGCGGCTCGATGGGCTTGTGGATATGGTGGAGCTGAACATCTCCTGCCCCAATGTCAAGGCGGGGGGTGCTGCGTTTGGTACAAGCTGCGAGAGCGCTGCCGGCGTGGTGCGCATGGTGCGCCCCGTTTTAAAGAATACCCCGCTGATGGTTAAACTGACCCCAAACGTCACCGATATCGCATCGATTGCCGAGGCGGTGGAGGCAGAGGGCGCGGACGCGGTATCGCTGATTAACACCCTGCTTGGCATGCGCATCGACATTCACAGCCGCCGCCCCATCCTCAAAAATAACGTGGGCGGATTAAGCGGACCTGCCGTGTTTCCCGTCGCGGTTCGCATGGTATGGCAGGTGGCAAGCAGGGTTACAATTCCCGTGGTGGGGCTTGGTGGAATAGCGACATGGCAGGACGCGGTCGAGATGATGCTCGCGGGTGCGTCCGCCATACAGGTCGGAACCGCGCTGTTTGCCGATGCCTATGCCCCCGTAAAAATCACAGAGGGTCTGACGAAATACCTTGACGACAACGGCATTGACGATATAAACTCTATAGTAGGGCAGGTCAAACCGTGGTAGCGATTGCCCGAAAACAGATAAAAGGAAAGAGCGTTATGACAGAATTATACCTTGTACGCCATGCGCAGACAGCCGGTAACCGGCAGCGCGCCTTTCAGGGGTTAACCGACGCCGACCTTTCTGCCGAGGGCGAAAAACAGCTCGAGCGGCTTGCCGAGCGGTTTGCTGACGTTGCAATCGACCGCATCTATACAAGCCCCCTGACCCGTGCAAGAAAGACCGCAGATGCGGTAAACCGCCTTCATGGTGTAGAAATAATGGTAGACCCTGAACTCGTGGAGATTGACGCGGGCGACCTAGAGGGGATGCCGTTTGCTGAGGTGTTTGCAAAGTACCCCGAAGAGATTGGCCGCTTTATGAATGCACCCGAGCTCTTTGCCATGCCAGGTGGCGAGAGTATGGCACAGGTGTACGAGCGCATGACTACCGCTGTCGCGACGATTGTGCAGCAGAACAGGGGCAAGCGCATCGCTGTGGTGTCGCACGGGTGCGCGTTGCAAAACTACCTTGCCTTTGCGCTGGGGTATGGGCAAAAGGGGATAGCGAAGGCGCCTATCTGCTATAACACGGCCGTTACCCACATCCGCTATACAAACAGCGGGGTACCCTTTGTCGTGTATCTAAACGATGCCTCACATCTGGGCGCCGAGATGCTTGAACACAGCAAGTGGGAGCTAAAGCCCTAGCGGCGGGTAATCGAGCCACAAGAGCGATATTGTAAAGTCAATAAACTACTACAAACCGCCCGCATATGCGGGCGACCCACGGGTTCGTGGGTTTAAAACGAATTCGTTTTAAAGTTTGCTCAGTATAGTAATTGTAGGGGATAATATACTTAAGGTAAAATGAAAGGGCAAGGATATAAGAATGAAGATTATGGCTGTTGACCTGGGCGACGCCCGCACCGGTCTTGCCGTGTGCGACCGCACCGAGTTTATGGCGGAGCCCATCGGGGTGATACAATCCACAAACTTTTTGGTCACACTGCAAAAGGTTGCCGTAGCTGCAACCGAGTATGATGTGGGGATGATTATAGTCGGTTACCCAAAAAACATGAACGGCACCATAGGCGAACGCGCAAAAAAGTGCGAGGATTTTGCCGAAAAGCTCAAGGCGCTGGTGACGGTACCGGTGGAGCTATGGGATGAGCGCGGTACAACGGTAAGCGCCATCGGCTACTTAAACGAGACCAACACGCGGGGCAAAAAGCGCAAAGCAATCGTGGACGCCGTAGCCGCGACGATTATCTTAGAAAGCTACCTCGCTTACCGCAAGAATATGAAGGATAAAGCGCAAAACGACTAAAACCGTTTCACGGTAAGCATAAAACCTATCCAATTACATTGAAAGACCGTCGGATTAAGCATGGGGAACTTCCCCACGCGTAATCCGACGGTTTTTTCGCACACTAAAACTGTGAAAAATAAAAAGATTATACCATCTGTTTAATTTGCTCTGCGGTTCGGTGCTCCCGTGGAACTGAATGACCGCGCGTTCTCCCTTGAGACCCGCGGACGCTAGGTCGCTATTTATAGGGCATTTATGGCGCGCATCGCTTTGCTGTGACTGACGATTGGGTGAGAAAGGCTTCTATTAATAATCCAACCATCATCAAAACACCCTATATGTGCAAAGCTGTAAATAAAAGTAACAACCCGAAGGGTTTTAACAATGTAAAAGCAAAAGCGGGATGCTTTATCAACATTTTAAAGCAAATTAAGCCGAAACGTCTTGTATTTGCATCTTACCGTGCCGCTAATTGGTACTCATAGAACAACTCGTTTCGGACTACAATAATACTGCAAACGCTACTAAACAAAAAAGGAGTGTAAATCAAATGGCAAGTCGCGGTAACAAGATTGTTGTTCCTCAGGCTCGAGAGGCAATGAACCGTTTCAAGATGGAGGCTGCCAATGAGGTAGGCGTTAATCTGAAGGCAGGATACAACGGCGATCTTACTTCCCAGCAGGCGGGTTCTGTCGGTGGACAGATGGTCAAGAAGATGATCGAGGCTTACGAAAATTCCGCAAAATAGTTTAGGCGGTATCAATTTCTCATAATAATCTCACCTTGTCAATAGGCTAAAGAAAGGGGTCTGCGCTAAGCGCAGACCCCTTTTGCTTATCAGAAATATCGCGATGTAGTTAGCCCCGTTTAGCCTCGTCATCCGACCAGATGGGGGAGGAGAACATGGGGTCAGATCTGCGATTTTCCTCTACATAGTCCGCATCGTCGCGACCTCGGCGAACCACAAAGCCCAGCCGCTGCCAACGCTTTTGTACGTCCGAAGGCATGTGTTGCTGCCGGTGGTCGTCATCGCCACGGTCAGAATGGGGTGTAAACCCTTTGCGCGCCGCGTCACGCACTTCTTCAATATCAAGCTCAGAAAGATCCTCGCGGATGATATTGTGAACCGCACTATTCTCACTCTTCGGTTGAGGTGACCCTTCGTCTTTAAAAACAGCGGCATCGGGGTGTAAATAAACATGGGTATCCGTCGTTAATTCGTTCTGATCGCCTTCCGGATCTGTGCGTATGGTTGCGGTTGCGTGAATAAACCCGTCAATGTCTGCCAAACGGTTGGCAATGCTCTCACCCAGATCATCCAGGTCCTGATGCATCTCTTCCAAATCGTTGTTTCCAAGACCCGCGGGGTAATCCTCTTCGTTTTGTTGCATGCGCCCCCTTACAACCGAGAGCGGCGCATTATAACCGCTTGCATCCGGTTCAAGAAGAATTGCAGCAAGACGTCTGCGCATCTGTTCTAAACGCTCGTTTTCGCGCTCTGCGTACAAAAGGCTTTCGCGCAGGGACTGATTCTCCCGCGCACTGGTCTCAAAAGCATGCGAAAGACGCTTTGCACGCTGACGATTCTGCTCAAAAGCCGTCCTACAGCGCGAAAGGTCGCTCATCAGGGTGTTTGCCTGCTGTTCCATCTCATCTGCGCGGCGCTGCTGCGCAACGAGCCGCTGCTCCAGCGTACCAATGCGTGATTCCAGTTCGCCAATGCGCGACACAAGCCGTGTATTCTCCTGCCGCACCGAGCTGAGCAGGGACTGATACTTATGCTCCGCTGTCTTTGCGTCCGCTTTCAGCTGCTCTATATAGGTCGAGACGTCGCGCTTGTGGTATCCGCCGACCGACACTCTGAAATTGTTGCGATCGCTCATGAAAACGCCCCCTTAACCGGAGAGGTACCGATTTTTATTATCAATTCAATATTGTGCCCACAATAAGGCGGGTAAAAAGGGTCTAACAGTTACAGTATATCAGATGATGAGAAAAAAACAATTATAAATATATGCCGCACAAGCAAACGCCAGCGCATTCACCTAATATTGATTTGACTTGACAGAAAAAGCGCGTGATAAGATAATTATAGTAGACTACTATTTTCATCGACCGTATTTATAGAAACGAGGACTGCCATGATGAATTTCATCACCATGACAATCTGCTCCAAACGATTTGCCGTACGACTGGCAACACTCACGCTAATAGGTGCCTTTTGCTTACTGTTTGCGTCCTGTGGGTTACTGGAGGGCGGCGAGGAATCGTCTTCTTCCTCCGTGCCGTCCTCTTCGCAGCAGGAAGAAAGCGCTCCGCTCACCGTTCGGGTCACCATTCCGGAGGGTCTGACTGCCCGTGAGATTGCCGACCAGCTAGAAATAAACGGCGTGTGCAAGGCGGAGGATTTTCTCACAGCACTTGCCACCCAGTCGTTTGACTACCCGTTTTTAGCGCAGATTCCTGACGACGAGCGCATCTATTTGTGGCTTGAAGGATATTTATACCCCGACACCTACGAGTTTTACCTTAACGAAAAACCCGCGGATGTAATAGAGCAGTTTTTATCCAGCTTTCAGGCGCACGTTGACGATGCGCTTCTCGCGGAAATCGAGCGGCAGTCAATGACCCTGCATGAGATGATTACGCTTGCATCCATCGTACAGGAGGAAGCGCTCGACCCCGCCGAGATGACGATGGTTTCGTCGGTGTTTCACAACCGTCTGAAATCGGTGAATTTCCCAAAGCTGCAATCGGATGTAACGATATTTTATGTCAGATTAAATATCACCCCGTTTGTCACGGAGGAACAGAACAACGTTTACTACAACGCCTACAGTACCTATGAATGCAAAGACCTTCCGGCGGGTCCAATCTGTAGCCCAGGACTTGATGCGATTAAGGCAGCGATGTATCCCGAACAGTCCGATTATTATTATTTTCTTACCGACAAGACAGGTAAATTCTACTATGCAAAGACCTTTGCGGTTCATTCCGCAAACTGGGAGGACGCAAAGGCGGTTAACGCCACACTCAGCGCGCAGTCGGCTAGCGGCTCTTCCGAGGGTTAAACAGCCAAATATTAAAAATACCGGCTCCCATTAGGGCACCGGTATTTTAACGTTTGCTTATATTATACGCGTGGTAGCGGCTAAGCATTCTTTGCCTCTTGGTTAGGCTCCAGCTGCCCGGCGATAAAATCTATCACATCGTCCGGATCAATATGAAGCACGTGGGCAAGCTCCTCGTACAAGAGACCTTCCGCTTCTTTCATCACCCGCTCATCGGCGGCGTGAAATTTTTTACCCGTCTTTGCCTTCTCGTCACGGTTTAAATAGATTGTTCTAATCAGTCTTACCAAATTCTCATGGCTACCGCTTTTTAGCAGGGTGTTAAACTGCAGCTTTCTTTGCTGCTCATTCTCAATCCATTGTGTTTCGGCTTCGGGCATAAGCTGAATTAAATCATATACCTCTTGTTCAGAAAGCAGTTTGCGAATCTTTATCTTTTCGTTATCTACGGGACAGTAAATCGTAGACCTTTCATGGTAAACGGGCTTTAAGATATAATACAATACCTCTTCTGGTCCAAACTTTTCAGTTCGGATGTCAACAATCGTACAAACGCCGGAATTCCCGTACATTACAGTATCATTTACGCTAAACACGATTTACTACCTCCAATCGCTTTTTAGGTGAATATTATCGTCTAAATCGCAGTCTCTAGCAGGGCATGTAACCCGCCAAAAACAAAAAAGGCGGCTCGCCGACAACTGGACCCGCGTTTTGTCATCGATAACCACTCGTTGCTTGTTTATTATATCATAAATTCAACAAAAATGTAATAGCAGATTCATTCAAAAATAACAATACATTTTGCATGTTATATAAGATTATTGACTAAAATAACGCACTCATAGATATAAATCACACCGCAAAGGGACGAAAACCCCTTTGCGGTGTGACACAGTGACCCCCTGTTGCTGCGATACGCATTCTTGGGTGATAAGCTGCACAGAACCGCCGGGTCAGGGCGATAAGGTGCTGTGATACAACGCGGATATCACTGATTCATCCACACATTGTATTATGCCCGACTTTTTATAATCAGATACAAAACCAGCGCGAATAAAGGCAGCAGCAAAGTGACACAACCAAGCCTTCGAACCGTCGAGCGCCGTTTTGGTTCTGGCGCGGAGGTGCGGGGTGTGTTTTTTCTTTGTGTTTGTTCAAGAAACCTTCCGTTTTTAAAGATACCGTAATTCACATTGTGCTCCTTTTACGCTACGAACGCTTGCTTTGCACCGTTATAGGTCATCCATGTCGTTTAGCACACGCTTAAGCTGGGCGGCTTCCTCGCGAGAAAGCGTAATGCCCTTCGCCATCTTTTGATGGTCGGGCGACCATTCGCGCAGGTCAAACTTCGCTTCGCGGTCGTTCCAGCTCACCAGATTGATCTCCTTGGTCCATCCTTTGGCGTTTTCGCTCAATACGCCGAGTTCTTTTGTAATCTCATACTTAATCTCTGCCATCATCCAATCCCCCGTCTAAAATCTGTAAGTAGTGTATCCATAGCAATTTTATCATAGACATTCCGGTGAAGCATGTCAAGCCACAAATCGCAATATGTTAAAAAATGGGATAACGTGTGATTGATAAAAAGCATCAGTTAGGGTCGCATTTGGTTGCCGCATAACTAATTAATTTTTTTGTGTATTTCCACCATACAATTTTATATATTTCCCCCAAAATACATCTTGCGTGAAAATTGATTTTGTGCTAAAATGTGCGAAAAAGCGCTTTTTGTATTTTAAAGAAAAGAGATGAAGCTTCCTTGGATATCAATGAGGTCATTTTTGTCGTCTTAGCTATCGTCGTTTCCCTCTTGGCCTTTGCAACTGCGCTGTGGATGTATCACTGGGTCAAATCGCAGCCGTCCTCGAACGAGCGTATCCGTCAGATCGGGCTACTTATTAAAAACGGAGCCAACACCTTTTTAGCCAAAGAATACAAAACATTGGCTATCTTCTGCGCAGTTGCCGCAGTGTTGATTCTTTTGTTCCTCCCCGCACCAATCTGGAAGGGAAGCATCGAAAAGAATATCTCGATGGCGGTCGCCTACATCTTTGGTACTATTTTTTCTGCTATTGCCGGTAAAATTGGTATCAGCATTGCTACCATTGCAAACATAAAGACCGCCGAGGCGGCAACAAAGGGCATTAGAAAATCATTTATGGCAGGTTTTCGCGGCGGCGCGGTTATGGGTATGGCGGTTGTGGGCAGCAGCCTGCTCGGCGTTTGCCTTGTACTGCTTCTGACCGACAATACCTCCGCGTTACTTGGTTTTAGCTTTGGCGCAAGCTCTCTTGCGCTGTTTGCCAAGGCAGGCGGCGGTATCTTCACAAAATCTGCCGATATCAGCGCCGACCTTGTTGGCAAGGTGGAGCTCGGTATCCCGGAGGATGACCCCCGCAACCCCGCAGTCATCGCCGATAACGTAGGTGATAACGTAGGCGACGTTGCCGGTATGGGCGCCGACCTGTTTGACTCCAACGTGGCATCGATGGCGGCTGCGATTGTTATGGCAACCGCACTGGGTGGGGGCGAAAATATCAGCATGGTGTTCTGCTATGCCGCTATCGGCCTGCTTGCCTCAATTATCGGTGTTGCCACAGCCAGAATGGGTAAAAAGAGCAATGACCCTACAAGGGCACTCAATAGCAGCACCTATGTCACAACCGCGATTTACGCGGTGCTCACCGCCGTTGCCACCTTTGCGTTCGGCTTTGAGTGGCGTATCTGGGCGTGCAGCGCCGTCGGACTGATTGTAGGCGTTGTCATCGGTATTGCGAGCGATTACTTTACCAACGACAACAAAAAGCCCGTTCATCTTGTGGCAAAGGCCTCGGAGAGCGGACCTGCGTTTACCATACTTTCCGGCATGTCGTATGGTCTTGTCAGCGTGCTTCCCCCCATGGTGGGCATCGCAATTTCGGCACTTGTCTCCTATAAGCTGTGCGAACCACTTGGTGAGGGATACCCCATGTTTGGCATCGCAATGGCGGCGGTTGGCATGCTGTCGATTGTTGGTATGATTATATCCAACGACGCATACGGTCCTATCGTAGACAACGCACGCGGTTTGGTTGAGATGGGCGATCTGGGCGATACCGCGCTTGAGATTACCGACTCTCTGGACAGTGCCGGTAATACGGTTAAGGCAGTGACCAAGGGCTTTGCAATCGGAGCTGCCGGTCTTACCGTTATCGCGCTTTTGGGCGCGTTTATCAGCGAGGTGAACACGGCTGCGGCTGAACTTGGCGTTGCTGGTATTACTGGATTTGACATAACCAACCCCGTAGTGTTCTTCGGTCTGCTCGTGGGTGCTGCCATCCCGGCTGTCTTCTCTGCTATGCTGATGCTTGGCGTTAACCGCAACGCACAGCGCATGGTTGCCGAGATTCACCGTCAGTTTAAAGAGATTGTCGGTCTGAAGGAAGGCAAAGAAGGCGTAGTCCCCGAGTACGAGAAGTGCATTGAGATTGCAACAGTCGGCGCAATCAAGGAGCTGATCCCCGCGGGTCTGATGTCGATCATCGCCACGTTACTGGTGGGCTTTATCGGTGGCGTTCAGGCAATTGGTGGATTTTTGACGGGAAATATCGTGAGTGGACTGGTGTTCGCGTTGTTTATGTCAAACTCCGGCGGACTTTGGGACAACGCGAAGAAGTACATCGAGGCAGGCAACAATGGCGGTAAGGGCTCTGACGCGCACAAGTCGGCGGTTGTGGGCGATACGGTCGGTGACCCGTTTAAGGACACCGCAGGTCCGTCCATCAATACGCAGATTACTGTTGTGTCACTTGTATCCTCTTTGCTGTCTGGT
>JAEZDF010000130.1 GCA_023429685.1 Bacillota bacterium | reverse complement strand
TTAATGAAAGCGACCTTGGCGTGTGCGGTCAGTCGAGCTGCTGCTCGGCAGACGATGTAAACGACGCGCGCATGGTATGCGACAAAATAGGCATCCCGCACTATGTGCTTAACTACAAGGAGCTGTTCCGCGAAAAGATTGTAGGTGCGTTTGTGCAGAGCTACCTTGGGGGGGCAACCCCCAACCCCTGTATTCTGTGTAACCGTTACATCAAGTTTGAGGCGTTTTTGCACAAGGCGCAGTCGATGGGCTTTGACTATATTGCAACGGGTCACTACGCCCGTATAGAGCACGACCAGCAAACCGGGCGCTATGCGCTCTGCCGTGCCGAGGCAAAGGGAAAGGACCAAAGCTATGTTTTGTACCATCTGACCCAGCACACCCTTGCACATATGCTGATGCCGCTGGGGGGGTACGATAAGCCGACGGTCAGACAGATGGCTCAGGAACAAAACCTGCTTGTTGCCGACAAACCCGACAGCCAGGACATCTGCTTCGTGCCGGACGGTGACTACGCTGCGTTTATCGCTTCCTATACAGGGGAACCCCTGAAGCAGGGGGACTTTGTAGACACAAAGGGTAAGGTGCTCGGGAGGCACAACGGGGTCGCAGGCTTTACCATCGGGCAGCGCAAGGGGTTGGGCATCAGCCTTGGACGCACCGCCTTTGTGGTGGATATCGACGCTCAGACGGGCAGGGTGGTGCTCGGCGAGGAGCACGAGGTGTTTTCCCGCTCTCTTACAGCGGATGATGTGAACATGATTGACGGACAGCCCGTAACCCAATCGTTTATCTGCGCCGCAAAGATTCGCTACTCCCACAAGGAGGCGCCCGCGACGGTAACACCGCTAGAAAACGGCAGGCTGCAGGTGGAGTTTGACGATGCGCAGCGCGCGATTACGCGGGGTCAAGCGGTTGTATTTTATGACGGTGACCGCATCCTTGGCGGAGGAACGATTGTATAAAACAATAAGAAAAAAGTCAATTATCATCGGACGAGCCGATGATAATTGACTTTTTTCGTTCTACCGAGTTCCTGCGTGGCATCCAATACAACCCGCAGGGAATTAGTCTGGCACGGTGGGGCATGATAAAGCTAATTAAGGAAGAATGAATGCTCCTGCGTTTTAAAATACGGGATGAAACGCTGTACCAAAAAAAAGTTTGCAGAAAGCTATTGACAAAATGCCTCATACTGCGTATGATAATAACATATTAAACATATATGAAATATAAATTAAACATATGGAGGGAACCGACCGTGTCAAAAATCTATAAAAGCCTAACCGAGCTAATCGGCAAAACCCCGCTGCTGGAGCTGACCAACTACGAAAAGAAGCATGCGCTTTCTGCTACCGTGGTGGCAAAGCTCGAGTACTTTAATCCGGCGGGCAGTGTAAAGGACCGCATTGCCAAGGCGATGATCGACGACGCGGAGGCGCGCGGTCTACTTACCCCAGAATCGGTTATTATCGAGCCAACCAGCGGCAACACTGGCATTGGGCTTGCATCTGTGGCGGCCGCTAGGGGCTACCGCATCATCCTGACTATGCCAGAGACGATGAGCGTTGAGCGCCGCAACCTGCTTAAGGCGTATGGCGCCGAGCTTGTTTTAACCGAGGGTGCAAAGGGCATGAAGGGTGCCATTGCAAAGGCGGAGGAGCTTGCCGCCGAGACCCCGAATGCGTTTATTCCCGGGCAGTTTGTTAACCCAGCAAACCCCGCCGTACACAAAGCGACGACGGGTCCCGAGATATGGGAAGACACCGACGGAAAGGTGGATATCCTTGTAGCGGGCATTGGAACAGGCGGAACGATTACCGGTGCGGGCGAGTTTCTAAAAAGCAAGAACCCCAATATCAAGGTGGTTGCGGTAGAGCCGTTTGATTCCCCTGTTTTGTCCGAGGGCAAGGCGGGTCCCCATAAGATTCAGGGAATCGGTGCGGGCTTTGTGCCCGACGTTCTGAACACAGGCGTGTTCGATGAGATTATCAAGGTCAAAAACGAGGACGCGTTCCAGACTGGACGCGAGATCTCCAAGGCGGAAGGTCTGCTGGTGGGCATCTCTTCTGGCGCGGCGTTGTGGGCTGCCACCGAGATTGCTAAGCGTCCCGAAAACGCGGGTAAGACCATTGTGGTCGTTTTGCCCGACACTGGCGAGCGTTACCTTTCCACCGCGTTGTTTGCAGATCTATAATCTTTATTCCGAAACCGGGCTACTTTGCCGCATAAAAAAACAGGCTGACGGGTTATCATCCGTCGGCCTGTTCTGCTTTAGTCTAAAACCAGATTTAAGTACGGGTGCGCCGCGTCAACGGGAGTCTTTGCGTACAGCATGCCAAACGGTCTGGGTTCAAGGGGCAGATTAAACCACTCGGGCAACCTAGCCTGAACACGATTACACCCAAGTTGTGCGGCAAGGCCGGATAAAATCGGCAGGATGTTGTGCTCGGGCAACGTGGTCTCCTTTACAAACAGCGTACCGCCCGTTGTATGGTACAATACAAGATAATCGTCCCCGCCGTGGGTTAACACCGCACACCGCCCACCCGCAAACGCGTTCTCTCTAAGGCGGTAGTCGATTGCGTGCTCGTCCCAGCTAAGATACCCGTGTCTGCCAAAGTAGGCGTCGCGCATGGTCATGTACTGCCGCGCATCCGGCTCATAAAGCGGCAAGCTTTGGTGTGGGAACGTGTCTATCTGCTCTTTTTCTATGACAAGCTGTTTATAATAAAACGCGGTGTGGTAGCCGTTCTTTTGATAAAAATCGAACAGTCCCGAGTCGGACGGCACCAAAACCATCGCCTCATCCCGTTGGTCGGCAAGGTCGTTTGCGTAGCGAATCAGCGCACTGCTTCGACCCTGACCGCGGTGTGAGCGTCTTGTTGCCACCCCGTAAACATACCGCGCCGCGCGAAGCCCTGCGGCGGTGTGAATCGTCGCGGGCAGCAGTGTCATCATCGCGACTGGTTGATTGTTCTCCACCCAAACAAGGGTGTTATCCGGTGCAAAAAGGTTCGTATAAACAAAGTCGGTATACGCCCGGCTGTCGCCAAACGCCTCCTGCCAGATGTCCTTGAGGGCGGCAGTCATGCCGCTGTCGGCAAACCGTATCATGGTCTACTCCTTTACGAGCTTTGCGGTGTATTTTTCTAGCAAAATCTCGGGGCGGTAGGATAGCTTGACCTTTCGCAGGCCCTCGTCGCCCATATCCTCCTCACGGTTGACATAGGTAAACGATTGGCAGTTGTGGATTAAGAACTGCCGATTTATCATCTGGTATGCGCCCTGAATGTCTGAAAACGCCTTTTCGATGTGAACGTTATAGGTATCTGACGAAAGCGGCTCACCGATGGTAAACGCAACAACCTCGCCGTTTAAGCGCAAAAGCCCGCCGGCAAACCGCAGTTCAAAGAACTGTTTCAGTGCCGTTCGAACTGCGCACATCTCCTTTTTAAGCCCCGGGTCATCGCCGCAGCCGTGCAGCTGGCACCACTTGTCGTTCATTTCTGCGCATTCGCCGATGTTCTGCTGGGTGATGTGCTCATATGCCCAGTCGGGGTTATCCAAGAATCGTGAGATGTGGTTGCGCTTCGCGGCGTACTTCTTGCCGGTCAGGTTAACCAAGTCCTCAACCTTATAGATGTAGTCAAATTGGTCACGGTTCTCGGTTATCTCAAAGCGATCGGGGAACAACCGATTTAGCTCTGCGACGTCGTCAACGAGCAGCCCGCGCAGGAGAAAGGGAATGCCCGCTTGTTTTGCGTCGGCAATCAGCGCCTCAATGACCGCGCTGCGGTCTCCCGTACCCACGGGGTTCGTGTACACGGCACCCGCCTTCCAGGTACTTTTTAAACAGTAAAAGCCGTCGACGATGGCAAACTGAATGTTGTTGGGTTTGGTCCATATGAGGTTGTTTGCAAACGAGTAGTCACAGCTTTTGGAATCGACTGACCGCAGGATTGGCTCAACGACACTGCGGTCGCTTAACTGGAGTGGTTTAAATGTTAGCATATACTGTCCTTCCTCATAAATTTCTGCTTGCGCGTTGTAGCTATCCAACCGAAAGCCGCCTCGTGCTATACCTTTTACACTGAGCGGAGGAAGGATGAAATGTTGTTAAACATAGTATCCTCCCGCAATCTGTTCGGTATTCAGCGCAAACCCGCACCGCGCTCGCATGGCAAGGCGATTGGCATCGGCTTGCCATGCCGATGGTCTGGATTTGCGGCGGTAAGAAGCTTATGGATATAAGAACGTCATTGGCATTCAAATTGGATAGAACCCCTGTTTCGTTCACAAATCAAATACGCTGCAAGACAAATGGGTTGATGGCAATTGACTTATACTACTGTGCGATGAAAAAGCGAGCAAGAATTAAATCGAAAGCTATGGTACATGGGTTTTGACGTGGTTTTACAACCGCACTTTTATCACAGAATAGTATTAAGTAAGGCGGCGGATAATCCGCCGCCTTTTATTATACCATTTTTGTAGGGAGGTCTTCAAGCTTACAGCGTTACGCGTTTTTGCTTGTAAAGTCGGAGGCAAGATATAGCGAGCGAAATTCTGTCGGGGTGCAGCCCTTTTGCAGCTTAAACATCCGAATAAAGGCGGACAAGCTGCCAAAACCGGAACGGATGGCGACCTCGGTCACCGAGATATCCGGCTCGATCAGCAACTTTTCCGCATACATAATGCGCCTGCGGTTGAGGTACTTGTAAAACGACACGCCGGTAAACTGCTTAAATAGGCGGGTGAAATAAAACTTGCTAAAGCCTGCAAGCGCCGCGGCATCCTCAAGCGTCATGTTCTCATCAAAATGCTGGTTGATGTAATCGCACACAGAGAGGAACTTATCGATATAATCCTGGTTTTTAATCGTTTTTTCTGCGTGCTCACGGGTGGGTTGGGTGTACTGCCTGCCCACCAGCACAATCAATTGTATTAAGTACGAGTAGATGAGCGCTTCTTTGAGCACGCCCTTGCTGCGGTACTCCTCAAGGGTACGGTATAGGATTCGCTCCGCCTCGGCGTGGATATCCGACGTGCCTTGTGCAGAGATGCAGATGCCGGGCGCCATAAACGCCATTACCGAGCCAAACTCTTTCAGCTGGCTTAAAAAAGAGAAATCCACCTGTATAATTAGCCTGCGACCGGTTTTTGGCGCATACAGGCTGTGCAGCGTGCCCGGTGCTATCAGCATAATATCCCCTGCATTCAAGTCAAAAGAAACCCCGCCGCACACAACACGATACCCGCCGGTTATGGGCATAATAATCTCAAGCGGTGAATGCCAGTGGTTTGGGTAGTCCTCATATTGCTCGTTCTCATAGATAACGATCGAGGAGCCCTCCGCAAAATCCACCGTCTCTCGTATGCCGTGCAGCGTTTTGATCATTTGCCTTCACCTCCGTTGCGGTATCGTGCACATAGAGCACAAAAAGGGACGTTTACCGCATTGTCTTAATAATAACACATTTTTGCGAAAAAGAAAACCGAAAATAGAGAAAATAAACTATAATTATAATAAATGCACGAAAATAAATAGATAATATATCTAAACATACGAAGCAATCGCTGCAAATTGTCGGGGATAGCACCACACAAAGATAGCAATAATTGATAGTTACAAAGCAACTATTCGCAAGAAAGTGCTCGTGCACACTGTTATAATTGCAGTATAAGCTGGTAAAGTAATCCGATTTTTGCGGATGTGATTTGCTCTTTGTCTTAGAGCAATGGACATATTGATAATCTGATAAAGGATGTGGCGTTATGGGCAGAGTACAAAACCCCATACTCAAGGGCTTTTACCCCGACCCGTCGGTTTGCCGTGTGGGGGAGGACTACTATATCGTCACCTCTACCTTTGCGTATTACCCCGGCATCCCCGTTTTTCATACACGGGATTTTTGCCACATCAGGCAGATTGGCAACGTGTTAACCACCGACAGTCAGCTGCCCCTTGCGGGCGTTGGGCACTCGCATGGCTTGTTTGCGCCGACCATCCGTTACCATGACGGCACCTTTTATGTGGTGTGCACCAACATCTCAAAGGGCGGCAATTTTATCGTAACGGCAACCGACCCCGCGGGACCGTGGTCGGAGCCCCATTGGCTTACGGGAGCAGAGGGGATTGACCCCAGCCTGTTCTTTGACGACGACGGCACCTGCTACTATGTGGGCACCCGTGCCGATTCGCAGCAGGAGCGTTATTACGGCGACAATGAGATATACATCGTGCCGCTTGACCTTGACGAGTTTTGTCTGGTGGGCGAACCCACACCGTTATGGAAGGGTGCGCTGCGGGATAGCGTATGGCCCGAAGCACCGCATCTGTATCAAATAGACGGCATGTACTATCTGATGATTGCAGAAGCCGGCACCGCGGACGATCACTCGGTTACCATCGCCCGCAGCGAGGCGCTGCTTGGTCCGTATATTGGGTACAAGAAGAACCCGCTTTTGACCCACCGCCATCTGGGCAGAGATTACCCGGTTAAAAACGTGGGGCACGCAGATCTTGTGCAGGCGGCAGACGGCAGCTGGTATATGGTCATGCTCGGCTCAAGACCCTACGAGGGTAGCTCAAACCTTGGTCGCGAAACCTTCTTTGCCCGCGTGGAGTGGGAGGACGGCTGGCCTGTCGTAAACCCCGGGGAGGGCAGGCTAACGCCCGAGACCAAGACGACCCTTTTGGATTATCCGCTGGAACCGGTTTCGGGGCACTATCCGTTTGGGTATATGTCGTGGAACAACCTCGACCCGAGAATCCTGTTTTTACGCAACCCCCGCAGGGATGATTATACGTTTAGCAGTAAGGGCTTGCGGCTTGCGCTGTCACCCGTCACCCTTTGCGATATGGACAGCCCCTCGTATTTATGTGTGCGGCAGACGTCATTTTGCTTTTTGACCGAGACGAGGGTGACGTTTTCGCCTGACCGACCCGGCGAGTTTGCAGGTCTTGCGCTGGTACAAAACGACCGCTACCATATCCGGCTGGAGTACGGGCTGACCGACACAGGGCACAGACTGCGCGTCGTACTCTGTGATGACGGGCAGGAAACGGTGGTGCAAGAGGCCGAGGTGCAGACCGAGGCGTTGTGGCTAAAGCTTGCCCAGCATGGGCAGAGCCTCTCGTTTTATTATAAAACCGAGCAGGATGCAGTCCCATACAAAAGGCTTGACTATACCGTAAGCGCGCGACGGATGTGTACCGAGCACGCGGGCGGGTTTGTGGGGTGCACCGTAGGGGTTTATGCATCCTCAAACGGAAAAAGCACCGAGAACAATGCGTTGTTTGAGTATCTGGAGTATCAGAATTTACATTAACATCAGATAAAGAAAGTGAGAAAGCGTAAGATGAGACAAGAATTTGCAAAACGCGCCCAGGCACTCGTGGACCAAATGACACTCGAAGAAGCGACCTCGCAGCTGCGCTATGATGCGCCCGCCATCCCTCGCCTTGATATTCCCGCATACAACTGGTGGAGCGAAGCGCTACACGGCGTTGCACGCGCGGGTACCGCCACGGTATTCCCGCAGGCAATTGCACTTGCGTCGATGTTTGACCCCGAATTCTTAAAAGAGATTGCAGATGTGGTGGCTACCGAGGCTCGCGCAAAGTTCAATATGCAGTCTTCCTTAGGTGACCGTGACATCTACAAAGGGCTTACGATCTGGTCGCCCAATATCAACCTGTTCCGCGACCCGCATTGGGGCAGAGGGCAGGAGACCTTGGGCGAAGACCCTTATTTGACCAAGACCCTTGGTGTTGCGTATATCAAGGGACTGCAGGGCGACGATAAGTATTTAAAGACGGCGGCATGCGCTAAGCACTACGCGGTTCACTCCGGTCCCGAGGCGCTTCGCCACGGCTTTGACGCATTGGCGGGTCCCAAGGATTTGGAAGAGACCTACCTACCTGCCTTTGAGGCGGCGGTTAAGGAAGCCGACGTAGAGTCGGTGATGGGTGCGTACAACCGAGTAAACGGCGAGCCATGCTGCGGAAGCAAAACATTGCTTGTCGACATCCTGCGCGAGAAGTGGGGCTTTGAGGGTCATGTTGTGTCCGACTGCTGGGCGATAAAAGACTTTCACGAAAGCCACGGGGTTACCGCCACCGCGGTAGAATCGGCGGCGCTTGCCATCAACAACGGGTGCGACCTGAACTGCGGCAACACCTACCTGAACATGCTTCTTGCCTATCAGGAAGGCCGCGTCAGCGAAGAGACCATCCGCAAGTCCTGCGTGCGTCTGTTTACAACCCGAATGATGCTTGGTCTGTTTGACAAGGACTGTAAATATGATAGCATCCGATTTGAAGAAAATGACACCGAGGCAAACCGCATGCTCGCGGCAGAAGCCGCAAGGCTCTCGGCAGTTTTGCTTAAGAATGACGGCATCCTTCCGCTGGAGCGCGCAACCTGCCGTCGTATCGCGGTAATTGGACCTACTGCAAACTCACGCACGGTGCTTGAGGGCAACTACTGCGGCACCGCGTCGGAATATATTACGAATTTAGAGGGCATTCGCGAGGCAGCGGGTGAGGACATCCGTATCTTCCACTCGGTGGGCAGCCATCTGTTTAAGGACAGGGTAGAGCCGCTTGCGATGCCAAACGACCGC